>JALYYW010000143.1 GCA_030946085.1 Actinomycetota bacterium | reverse complement strand
CAGCTACCGCGCCGCGGTCGCCGATCTGGCGCTCGCCCGGCGCCGCTTCGCCGGGGATCCGGTGCTCGAGCGACTGGAGCGGCTGGTGCTGGCCGGCCGCCAGACCATCTACGCCGAGGGCTCCAGTGAGCGGGGAGGGCTCCGCCGCTTCGCCGGCCGCGGCTACTGGAGGCTCGTGATCGGCCGGCCGGGGATCCTGGCCGTGGCCCTCCTGGCCCTGTTCGGGCCGGCCATCGTGGCGGCGGTATGGGGGCTGCACGACCCGGCGGCGGCGATCGGCCTCGTGCCCCAGCGCTTCCGCGCCGCCTCGGACCCCCACGTTCGCCACCTCCCGCTCGGCGCCGCCACCCAGGCGGTGCTGGCGAGCTCGATCTTCACCAACAACATCGGCGTCTCGTTCATGGCCTTTGCCGGGGGGTTGACGCTGGGCCTGGGAACGCTGGCGATGCTGGCCTACAACGGGATCATGCTGGGCACGCTCGTGGGGATCACCTTGCAGGCGGGGTCGTTCCCCGTCCTGGTGCGCTACGTCGTTCCGCACGGCCTGCTGGAGCTCTCCTGCATCGCGGTCGCGGGGGCGGCCGGGCTGCGCCTGGCCTGGGCGGTGATCGACCCCGGCGTGCAAACGCGCGGAGCCTCGCTGCGCGCCGAGGCCCGGCCGGCCGTGGCACTCGTCCTCGGAACCGCCCCGTGGCTGGTGGTGGCGGGGCTGACCGAGGGCTTCCTGACCCCGCGAGGGCTGCCGCTGGGAGCGGCGTTGGCGGTCGGGGTGAGCCTGGCGGCTGCCTTCTGGCTGCTGGCAGTCCTGCGCGGACGGACGCGGCGGCGCGGCACCGCAGCGCTCACAACGGCCGGCGTTTCACCCTGAGGTAGGCGTCCAGACAGTGCTCGGCCAGGGTGCCGGCGCCGGCTTCTATCACCGTGGCTCCCGCCCGGCGCAGTGCGTGCGCGGCCGAGGCTCGCGTCCGCACCATGTCGAGGGCGACCAACGCGGCGGCCACCGCCTCGGACGAGGACGACTCGGCTCGAATGTACTCCTGGAGGCGCGCATCGACGGGGCTTGCCACGATCACGGCGTGCCGGCGCACCAGCATCGGGATCGCCGCCAGCAGCGAGCGGGCCGCGGCGTCGTCGACCAGATCGGTGAACACCACCACGATGCCGCGTCGGGCCTCGCCCACACGACCAAAGGCGAGCTCGAAGTCCGAGTCCACGGCGGCGGGCACCAGGTCGAACAGCGCCTCGACCAGGTGCCGTGCTCCGAGGTGACGAGGCGAGACGTAGCGGCGGACCTGCTCGTCGAAGGCGATCGCACCGCAGCGGTCCCCCAGCTCGTCGGCCGCCAGCGCCACGAGCACGGTGGCATCCAGAGAGGCGTCGAGCACGGTGCGGTCACCGATCGGGGCCGCCGTCAGCCGGCCGGCGTCCAGCAGGCAGACCACGTCGCGGTCACGCTCGACCCGGTACTGGTTGCTCATCGGGCGACCCGCTCTGGCGGTGGCCCGCCAGTTGAGCTGGCGAACGTCGTCGTCGGGGCTGTACTCGCGGATCAGCTCGAAGTCGGTGCCGAGCCCCAGCGGCCCGCGGGCGATGCCGCCGGCCCGCCCGGCGAGCTGCCGGCGCAGTCGCGCGATCAGAGCTCCGGCGGCGACCATGTCCGGGTACACCGCCAGCGGCAGCGCGGCGCCTGGCGGATGGTGGACCCGCACCAGCCCCAGCGGTCCGATGCTGGCGCAGGCCACGGGCGCCAGCACGTAGCGTCCCCGCCGCGCCGGCACCACGTAGCCCCGCAGCTCACCGTCGGCGAGCGACACCTGCACATCCAGCCCCGGCGCACCGGGCTGGCGCAGGATCATGCGCCGGCCGTCCCCGGCGCTCGCCGACGCACGCAGCGGTGAGGGCACGCCGCGGGAGAGGATCTTCGAGCACCATCGCTCCAGCTCCGGCGGCGCGCGCACCGCCCACCCGTCGGCACCCGCGGCGGCCAGCAGCACGAGGGCGGCAGCGCCAACCAGCCAGGTTGGGAAGAGCAGCGCCGCGAGCGCGATCGCCGCCAGCGCGGCAGCGGTGCGCCCGGTGGGAGCCATGGCTCGCAGGACCCTCAGCGGGGCACCGGGACCTCGTCGATCACCGTCCCGATCGCCTCGCGCGCCGTGTAGCGCTCCAGCTCAGCCTCGGGCGTCAGCACCAGCCGGTGGGCGAGCACGGCGGGAGCAATGGTGGCGACGTCGTCGGGGGTCACGAAGCTCCGCTGCGCCAGCCAGGCCATCGCCCGGGCCGCGGTGAGCAGGTGGACCGCAGCGCGCGGGGACGCGCCCAGGGAGACGCTGGGCAGCTCACGGGTGCGGCGGATCAGCGCCACCACGTAGGCGAGCACCTCCTCGGACACCGCCGTGGCGTCGACCTCGTCGCCGGCGGCGGCGAGCTCCTGCGCGCCGGCCACCGGGCGGATGTGCTCCAGCGCCGTCGGGGTCAGCCCGCGCCGCTCCAGCCCCAGCAGCACCCGCTCGTCCTCGGCACTCGGATAACCGAGCTCGATGCGCAGCAGGAACCGGTCGAGCTGGGCCTCGGGCAGGGGATAGGTGCCCTCGTACTCCACCGGGTTCTGCGTGGCCAGCACCAGGAAGGGAGTCGGCAGGGCATGGCCGCGGCCATCGACGGTGACCTGGCCCTCCTGCATCGCCTCCAGCAGCGCCGCCTGGGTCTTCGGAGGGGTACGGTTGATCTCGTCGGCCAGCAGGAGGTTGGTGAACACCGGTCCGGGCCGGAAGGTGAGCTCTCCGCCGCGCAGGATCATCGTGCCGGTGAGGTCGGAGGGCAGCATGTCGGGGGTGAACTGGGCGCGGGCGAAGTCCAGCCCGAGCGCCTGCGCCAGCGCCCGCGCCATGAGCGTCTTAGCCACCCCCGGCGGCCCCTCGATGAGCACGTGGCCGCGGCAGACGAGCGCCGCCACCAGCTGGCCGAGGGCTTCCTCCTGCCCCACCACCACGCTGCGGACCTGTTCACGGACCCGCTCCAGCAGCACGCTCATCGCCCTCCCCGCAAGCTCGCCAGCGCCCGACCCAGCAGCCCCAGCTCGCCGTCGGCCCCCCTCCGAGGGCCCTTGCCCAGCACGACATCCACCTCGTCGGGCTCGAACCCCAGCTCGCTAAGCACCTGCGCAGGATTGCGCGCGCGACCGCTGATCGTGCTTGCGCCCCGCTCGGAGAGCTCGCGCAGGACCGCCGCCCGCGCCAGCCCGGTCAAGCTGCCCCCCGGGGCGCGGAGCAGCAGACGGGTCACGCCGCGGACGTATTCGCTGCGCGGGGGCGCGGACTCGGCCTCGGGCACCTGCGCCGGACCGAGCCTCCGCCCGCGGGAGAGCGCCCAGGCGCCGGCCGCCAGGCAGAGTCCGGCCAGCGACACCCACCAGTGTCCTGGGATGGCCGCCAGGCCGGTGGACGCGCCGAAGCCGTGCACCGCTTCGGCGAAGACCACCGGGCTCCCCTGAGGCCCGGCCAGGTTCACCGCCAGCTGGGCGTTATCGGCCGCGCCCAGCAGGCGGTTCTCCACCGGGGAGGAATCGGCGAGCAGGGTCACGGTGCCGGCGCCGAGGCCCTGCACGATCAGCAGCGAGCGCCCGCCGCCGGCGGCGAGTCCCACCTGCCCAGGACCGGAGGTCCACGCTCCCTCCCCGGCGCTGCGAACCGTGCTGACGCCGCGCACCTGGGCCAGCGGCGCGCTGGCCCGCGCCAGGCTGGGGCCGGCGGGAGCCCACCGTGGAGGATCGGAGAGCAACTCCGGCAGCGTCGTCCGAGGGTCGCCGCCGCCGATCACCAGCCGGCCTCCCGAGCGTACGAAGCGTCCGAGGTTGGCCGCCTCGGCGCGCTCCAGGCGGTCGGCGCCGAGCACCACCACGGTCCCGCGCGCCGGCAGCGCGGCGACCGCGAGCGGCTCGCGCAGCTGATCGACCGGGTGGCCCGCGCGGGAGAGCAGCTCGGCCCAGGCTGCGACGCCCCCGGTGGAGGTCGCATACGAGGACCCCTCCGGTCCCGCGGGCGCCGGAGCGAACACCTCACCCAGCAATCCCGCGGCCAGAAAGATGCCGGCAACGGCGACCGCAGCCGCCGCCCACCGGCGAGCGTCCGTCAACCGGGGCGGGGTCGAGTCCGCCGCCGCCGCGGTCATCCCCACCACCGCGGTCATCCCCGCCGCCGCCCCGTGCCCAGGACCACCGGCCACTGCTCGCGGGCCTGCCGGACGTCACCCGGCTGTGCGCCGGAGCCTCCATAGGCGATCTCGTCAAAGCGGGCCGCCAGCGCGTCGAACTCCTCCGAGCGCAGGGTGCCGGAGACCGCCGCGGTGGGGGTGGAGGTCGCAGATCGGATCGCACCCCGCTGGGCCAGGCGCCCGAGACCGGCCCGGAAGCGCAGACGCACCGCCTCGGCGAGCCGCCCCTCTCGTTCCGCGCGGAGCGCATCCCGCTCCAGGGCCTCCGGTCGCTCCTGTGTCCCGGCGGGCTCGTCGGGCGCCGGCTCTCGCCCCGCCAGGGTTCGCCGCGACACGTCGGCGGCGGCGCGCAGGGTGAGACCAACCAGCATGATGGCCAGCAGCGCCCAGACCACCGGCGCTCCCCCCGGGACCACCCTTCCCAGCGCGTCGACGCTGTGGACGATGGCGCGGGCGCCGGCGCGGATCGCGTCTCCGACCGCGGCCAGTGGCTGGTGCAGCGGCCGCGGGAACGATGGCGGGCGAAAGCGGCGCTCGGAGAGGATCGCCTGCGCGGCGCGCCGGGCGGCACCGGGGTCCTGTCCGATCAGCACCGCGGCGCTCAGGCGGGCGGTCAACCGCTCGCCCTCCAGCCCGGTGGCGGAGGCCAGAACGGTGGGCCGCCGGGCTGGCCCACCGACTCGGGGCCGACGGCCTCCGGCGCGGGCCACTGCGCGGCCAGCTCCGCTCCGTTGGGGGCGGGAAGCCCGAGCTGCTCGGCCAGCAGCTGGAGGTCGTAGCCCTCGTGGCGGACTCGGAGGTCGTAGTACAGCGATGTCGTCACCGCGGCGTGGAACGGCTGGGCAATAACGGTCGAGAGGACGCTCGCCACCGTGGTCACCGCCACCGCCACCGGGACGCTCGGCGTGCTGGGCAGCGACGCGATCCCCACCAGCGCCGCCTGCAGGGCGCCCGCGACCACCGTGACCAGGATCGTCGCCACCAACAGCACCCCGGCCGTGGCCCACCAGCGGCCCTTGACCAGCCGCCGGGAGCGCCCGAGCGCGCGCCGCGGACCGAGTCGCTCGATCAGCAGCGCCTGAGCCGCCAGCGACCACGCCGCGTACAGCCAGATCCCGGGGATGAGCAGCGCGACGAAGGCCAGCGTCAGGCCCAACGCCATCAGCAGCTCCATGCCCAGCAGCGCCGGGAGCCGGCGCACGGCGAAGCGCAGCGAGACCTTTACCCCGGTGGGCTGGTCCAGGTAGAGGTCGGAGACGGCCTTCACGCAAGCCGCAGTGGTCAGCAGGCCGACGAGCAGCGACACGACCGCCAGCACCGCTGAGCCTCCCAGCCGCGCCGAGGCCTCCGACTGTGTGGCGGCGGGGTGCGACAGCGAGAAGTACCCGTTCGGCACGTCGCTGCCGGAGCTCACGGTGGACAGGAGCACGATCGCGGCCACCGCCTGCAGCGGGACGACGACCACTGCGGCGAGCCCCATCAGCGTCCGCGCGTTGCGGACGTAGAGCTTGATCCCCGCGTCGAGGATCTCGCCGACGCTGCGTGGTCTCATCGTCACGGTGCTCATCGGCGAACGATTATCCCGCCCTGACCCGGTAGGTTGTCATTCTCCCCGCCAATTCCGCAGAGAGGTTCACCAGATGACAGAGGTGAGGATCACCCCGACCGAAAACGGCCCGTACAAGGTCGAGGGACCGATCGAGCTGCAGGACACCGAGGGCAACGCGCTCGAGGCCCCCGGGAGCACGATCTTCCTGTGCCGCTGCGGCGCCTCCACCAACAAGCCCTTCTGCGACGGCACCCATTCCAAGATCGGCTTCCAGGGGGCGATGGCCGCGGTCCGTGAGCAGGAGGGCTCCAGCTGAGCAGCCTGGCGCAGAAGGCCGGCGCGCCGGCGACCGGGTCGCGGCTGCCGATCCCGCCGTTCACCCCCGAGCACGAGGAGTTCCGCATCGCCGTGCGCCGCTTCGTGGCGCGGGAGCTCTACCCGCACGCCGCCGAGTGGGAGCGGGAGCGCTGGTTTCCGAGCGACCTGTTCGCCCGACTGGCCGAGCTCGACTACCTCGGGCTGAAGTTCCCCGCGCAGTACGGGGGGGACGGCGATCCCGTGGCCGACGCGGTGTTCGTGGAGGAGCTGGCGCGCTGTGGCTCGGGTGGGCTGGCGGCGGGGATCGGGGCCCACAGCGGCATCGCTCTGCCGCCGATCTGGAAGTTCGGCACCGAGGAGCAGAAGCAGCGCTACCTCGTACCGGGGATCCGGGGGAAGAAGATCGCGGCGCTGGCCATCACCGAGCCCGACGCGGGCTCTGATGTCGCCTCGCTGCGCACGCACGCGAGGCCGGTGGAGGACGGGTGGGTGGTGAGCGGGTCCAAGACGTTCATCACCGGCGGCGTGCGCGCCGACTTCCTGGTCACCGCGGTAAGGACCGCCCCTGAGAAGCAGCCGGATGACTTGGGCGGCGCGCCTTCAGGCGAGGCTGGAGGCCGAGCGCGCGCCAAGCACAAGGGGATCTCGTTCCTGATCATCGACCGCGGCCCGGGCGTGGCCGCCAGCAAGTTGGAGAAGCTCGGCTGGCACGCCTCCGACACCGCAGAGATCGCCTTCGACGAGGTGTTCGTGCCCCGGAAGAACCTGCTCGGCCAGGAGAACGGCGGCTTCTACCTGATCATGGCCAACTTCCAGTGGGAGCGGCTGCTGATGTCCCTCGGCGCCGTCGGCGGAATGCAGGCCGCCTTCGAGCGGACCCTGGCCTTTGCGCAGGAGCGACAGGCGTTCGGGCACGCGATCGGCCACCACCAGGCGATCCGGCACAAGCTCGCGGAGATCGCCACCGAGATCGAAGCCGCCCGCGACGTGACCTACGCAGCGCTGCGCGCCTACCTCACCGGCGACGCGGTGCGGGAGGTGACGATCGCCAAGCTGGCCACGCAGCGGAGGGCCTTCCGCGTGATCGACGACTGCCTGCAGATCCACGGCGGCGCGGGCTACATGGAGGAGTACGAGATCGAGCGCGCGGCCCGCGACGCCCGCCTCGGCCCGATCGGCGGCGGCACCGACGAGATCATGAAGGAGATCCTGGGCCGCTCCCTGGGGCTGTAGGGGTCCGCCGGCGCCGCCGGCGGGCGCGAGCGCTCTGCGAGACTCCGGGCATGGAGTCGCTCACCGGGCAGCTGCTGATCGCGGGTCCGGGGCTGCTGGACCCCAACTTCTGGCGCACGGTGGTGCTGGTGGTCGAGCACGGTGGCGAGGGAGCGCTCGGATTGGTGCTGAACCGGCCTTCGGAGACCTCCGCCGGGGAGGCCGTCCCCGAGCTGCAGGCCGCGGTCGATCCCGATGAGCGGCTGTTCGTCGGCGGGCCGGTGCAGCAGTCCTCGGTGATCGTGCTGGCGGAGTTCGAGGATCCCTCCGATGCCGCGCTGATCGCCTTTGGGCAGATCGGGGTTATGAGCAGTGATGCGTCGATCGAGTCACCCTCGGTGGGCGTGCGCGCCAGCCGAGCTTTCGCCGGCCACGCGGGGTGGAGTCCCGGGCAACTCGATGCCGAGCTGGAGCGGGGCGACTGGATCCTGGAGCCCGCCCAGCGCGAGGATGCCTTCGGTGTCGATCCGAGCGAGCTGTGGGCGCGGGCGCTGGCGCGCAAGGGCGGGACCTACGCCCTGATCGCCAGGATGCCGCCCAACCCCTCGCTGAACTGAGACGATGTGACATGGCGAACGTCTCGGCGCAGGACCGCCTTCAGGGTGTCGGCGGATTGGCGATCTTCTGGCAAGCCTGGCTGCCCGCGGGAGATCCCCGCGCGGTCGTGCTCATCGCACACGGCGCCGGCGAGCACAGCGGCCGCTACGGGTCTCTCGCCGCGCGGCTGAGACGCGACGGATACGCCGTGTACGCGCTCGACCACCGCGGTCACGGGCGCTCGGAGGGGCCCCGGGCGCTGATCGACCGCATGGGCCACGCCGTCGCCGATCTGCACACGCTGGCGGGGCTGGCCCACGCACGCCACCGCAGCGCTGCGTGCTTCCTGTTCGGCCACAGCATGGGCGGCACGGTTGCCCTGCGCTACGCGATCGCCCACGGGGCGGAGCTGCGCGGTCTGATCCTGTCGGGCCCGCTGGCGGCGGTGGAGGATGCGCCCGCGGCCCTCCGGGCGCTCGTTCCCGTCCTCTCGGTCCTGGCGCCGCGGATGCCGTTGCTCGCCGTCGACCCACAGCTTGTCAGCCGTGATCCCGCCGTCGTGCAGGCCTACCGCAGCGACCCCCTGGTGCACCACAGCAAGCTGCCGGCCCGCACCGTGGCCGAGCTCGCCACCACGGTGGCATCGCTGCCCAACACGGTCGGGTCGATAAAGACACCCACGCTGATCGCGTATGGAACGGCAGACCGGCTCTGCCCGCCGGCGGGGAGCCTGATGCTCAAGGAGCGCATCGGAGCAGCGGACACGACGCTGCGGGGCTACGAGGGCCTCGCCCACGAGATCCTCAACGAGCCCGAGCAGGCGCGGGTCATGGACGAGATCTGCGCCTGGATCGCCGAGCGGGTCTCCTCCGCCGCCTGATCATGTCGATCTCGCCGAGCCGCTTGACCGGCGTGCCACGCTGTGTGCCGATGAGACGGATCCTCGGGCTGTGCGCACTGCTGGCATTGCTGGCGCTTCCCGGGGCGGCCCTGGCGGGGGCTCCCAGCGGCCAGGTGCGGGTCACCAACTGCCTGCACGCCCGGTACAAACCGCGTACCCTGATCATCGCCTGCGGCGACGGCGGGATATTGCTGGAGCAGCTGCGGTGGAGCCGGTGGACACGCACCCGCGCCTCTGGCAGTGGGCTCGAGGCGGTCAACGACTGCAGCCCCGACTGCGCCAGGGGCCACTTCCACCGGACCCCGGCCACGGTCACGCTGTCCCGGCCGATCTCCTGCCGGGGTCAGCGGCACCGGCTGTTCGACCTGCTGAGCATCAGGTTCCGCGGTGTCCGCGGCCCGCACGCCACCGAGCGCGACCACCTCGGCTGCCCGATCCCGGCATAGGTCCCCACCGGGATGGGCGCATAGCCCGCCGCCGCCTGTATCCTGGCGCCGCATCCCAGCGTTCCAGGAGGCTCCATGTCCGAGGTCGAGGCCCACATCACGGGCACCGTCTGGAAGGTCGAAGTCAAGGTCGGCGACACCGTGCAGGAGGGCGACACGGTTGTGATCCTCGAGTCGATGAAGATGGAGATGCCGGTGGAGGCCGAAGATCCCGGCCGGGTCACGGAGATCCTGTGCCAAGAGGGCCAGTCGGTCTCAGAGGGCGACCCGCTCGTTGTCCTGGAGTAACCACCTGGAGGATGGCTCGCCCGAGGGCGGCCGCCTGCTGATCGACGAGCCGGCGCCCGGCATCGCTCGCCTGAGGATCTCCAATCCGGGCAAGCGCGGGGCGCTTGACCACGCCATCCTCAGCGGCATCGCGAAGACGATGCCCCGGCTCGACGCCCGCTGCGTGATCCTCACCGGCGAAGGGAGCATCTTCTCCGCGGGGTACGACATCGGCGACCTGCCCGAGTCGGTGTTCGCCGACGAGGCCGAGAAGCTCGTCGCCCACCCGTTCGCGGCCGCGATCGACGCGGTGGAGGCATACCCCTACCCCACGTTGGCGGCGCTCAATGGACACACGATCGGTGGTGGGCTGGAGCTCGCTCTCTCCTGCGACCTGCGCCTGTGCGCGGACGGGATCACGCTGGGGATGCCCCCGGCCAAGCTCGGTCTGGTCTACTCGCACACCGGAATCCGCAAGTTCCTGGACGCCGTCGGTGCTCCGCGCACGCGGGAGCTGTTCCTGCTGGGACGACGCATCGATGCCACCACCGCCTGCGCTTGGGGCCTGGTCAACGCCGTGACCGCGCCCGAGCGGCTCGATGGCGAGGCGGAGACACTGGCCGGCGAGCTATCGGCCCACGCCCCGCTGGCCCAGCTGGGCAACAAGCGCGTGATCCGGGCGGTGCTGGAGGCAGGCGCCGCGATGGAGCCCCACGTCGAAGCCGAGCTTCTGGAGCTGCGCCGCGCCTGCTTCTCCTCGGAGGACTTCCGCGAGGGCGTGCGCGCCTTTGCGCAGAAGCGACAGCCACGATGGCGGGGGCGCTGAGCGTCTTCGCGCGCCGTCCGGCACACTGCATATCGTCTTCTTTCATGCCGCCGCTGATCACACCCCAAGAGGCCACGGGCCTCGGTGAGCTGGAGGATCCCGCCGAGATCGAGGCGCTCGTCGAGCGCGCGTGGCGGGCGCGGGTCGAGCACTTCCAGGACGCCACCGACATGTGCTCGCTGGTCAACGCCAAGTCCGGAGGCTGCGCCGAGGACTGCGGCTTCTGCGCGCAGTCACGCTACGCCGAGGCCGACACGCCGATGCACGCGATGATGGAGCCCGACCAGATCCTGGAGCACGCGCGCGCCGCCGAGGCCGCCGGTGCGCACCGCTTCTGCATGGTGACCCAGGGCCAGGGGCTGTCCAAGCGGGACTTCGAGAAGGTGCTGGCGGGCGCGCGCCTGGTGGCCGAGCACACCAACCTCAAGCGCTGTGTGTCGATCGGCCACATGTCGACCGATCGGGCCCGCGCGCTCAAGCAGGCAGGGGTGCAGCGCGTGCACCACAACGTGGAGACGGCCGAGTCCTACTACCCGGAGGTCTCGACCACGGTCCGCTACGAGGGGCGGCTGCGGACGATCGATGCCGTTCGCGATGCCGGTCTAGAGACGTGTGTGGGCGGCATCCTCAACCTCGGCGAGACGCGTGAGCAGCGCGTGGAGATGGCCTTTCAGCTAGCCCGCATCAACCCGACGAGCGTGCCGATCAACCTCCTGAACCCCCGGCCCGGAACGAAGTTCGGCGACCGTCACACGATGGATCCGTGGGAGGTGGTCAAGTGGATCGCCATCTTCCGCCTGATCCTGCCCGAGGCGCTGTTCCGGCTCTGTGGCGGCCGCGTCGAGAACCTCGGCGAGCTGCAGGCGACCGCGGTCAGGGCCGGCCTCAACGGGGTGATGATGGGCAACTTCCTGACCACGCTCGGCAACACGCCCGAGCAGGATCGCGAGATGTTCGAGGGCTGGGGGCTGAACGTCGCCCGCCACGGCGACAACGGCACCAACCCCCGCCCGGACAACCGCAGCGGCTGGCTGCAGGGAAGGACTCCTGACCCGGTTACCGAGGCACCGGCGCCGGCGAGCGCTCCCGAGCTCAGCGTGCGCATGTGGGATCCGTCCGCGCAGCTGCGCTTTCAGGCCAAGCGGCGCGTTCCGCGCCGTCCCGACGGCGCGCCGAACGCGGGGCGTGACGCCGCGGCATGATCGAAATGGAGGCGCGCCTGGCGGAGCTGGAGGCGCTCGGGCTGCACCGCCGAACCCGCTCGATCGAGGGCTCGCAGGGTTCACACGTTCTACTCGACGGCGAGCCGATGTTGCTGCTGTGCTCCAACAACTACCTGGGCTTCGCCGATCACCCACACGTGCGTGAAGCTGCGGCCGAGGCGGCGCTGCGCTGGGGAGCGGGAGCGGGAGCCTCACGACTGGTGTCGGGCACGATGGCCATCCACGAACGACTCGAGGAGCGGCTGGCGGCGTTCAAGCGTCGCGAGGCCGCGGTCCTGTTCGGGTCGGGCTACCTGGCCAACGTCGGCGTGATCGGCGCGCTCACGCGGCCGGGCGAGGTGGTGTTCTCGGACGCGCTCAACCACGCCTCGATCATCGACGGCTGCCGGCTCAGCCGCGCGGAGGTGTTCGTCTATGACCACTGCGACACCGAGCACCTGGAATGGGGCCTGACGCGCGCCGGAAGGTGTGGAGCCCTGATCGTCACCGACGGGGTCTTCTCCATGGACGGGGACGTCGCCCCGCTGGCGGCGATCGTGGAGCTGGCTCAGCGCCACCGGGTGCGAGTGATGGTCGACGAGGCGCACGGCACCGGCGCGCTCGGACCCGGGGGCCGCGGAGCGTGTGCCGAGGCCGGGGTGGCGGGTGAGGTCGACGTGCTGCTCGGAACGCTGGGCAAGGCCCTGGGCTCCTACGGCGCGTTCGTCGCCTGCGAGCGCACAATGGCGCGGTACCTGGTCAATGCCGCGCGTACGTTCATCTTCTCCACCGCGCTGCCGCCGCCGGCCGCCGCGGCCGCGCTGGCGGCTCTGGAGCTTCTCCAGGAGGGCCCGGAGGTGACCGAGCGGCTGGCCGGCAACGCTGCCGTGCTGCGGGAGGAGCTGGGGCGAGAGGGCTTTCAGCTTGCCGACGGGCGCACGCAGATCATCCCGCTGGTGCTGGGCGAGGCGGAGCTGGCGATGGCCATCTGCGAGGCGGCCCTCGCCGAAGGCGTCTTCGCCCAGGCGATCCGGCCGCCCACCGTCCCCGCGGGCACCTCGCGGCTGCGCCTGGCCGTGATGGCCTCCCACGAGGAGCACGAGCTGCGTTCGGCGGCCCGGGGACTGGCCCGCGCGGCGCGGTCCTGCGG
>JALYYW010000127.1 GCA_030946085.1 Actinomycetota bacterium | reverse complement strand
GCCCGCGTGTTCGGGCCCCAGAAGGGAGCCGACGCGGAGACGGTCGTGCTGCTCTCCAGGCGTCTGGACGACCGAGCGGGGACGCTGCGACGGGATCCACGCGGGGTGACCATGACCGGTGCCGCCGGTGGCCTTGCGGGTGGGCTGTGGGCGGAGCTGGGCGCGGAGCTCCGCGCCGGGGCTCCGTTCGTGCTCGACGCCGTCGGCTTCGACGCTCGGCTGCGGCGCGCGCGAGCGGTTATCACCGGCGAGGGGCGCCTTGACGAGCAGAGCCTCGCCGGCAAGGCCGTCTCCGAGGTCGCCACGCGGGCTCGCCAGAGCGGGGTGCCCTGCTACGCGGTCGCCGGCGCTTGCGAGCTCGACCGGTTCGGGCAGCGGATCCTCGATCTGCAGGCGGTGAGGCAGGCCGGCTCGCTCGCAGAGCTGGAGCGGGCGGGCGCCGCGCTGGCGGGGCTAATCTTCAGCTGATGGGCAAGGTCTTTCACGGGATCGACGATCACCTGCAAGGCTGGATCGCCTCGCAGTCGCTGTTCTTCGTCGGTACGGCTCCCCTGGCGGCCCAGGGGCACGTGAATGTCTCCCCCAAGGGGCCGATGGACACGCTGACGGTGCTCGACCCGCTGAGCGTCGCTTACCTGGACCTGGTCGGCAGCGGTGCTGAGACCATTGCCCATCTGCGTGAGAACGGCCGGATCGTGATCATGCTGTGCGCCTTTCAGGGGCCGCCCCGGATCGTCCGCCTGCACGGGCGGGGCAGCGTCCTGATGGCGGCCGACGACGGCTTCCAGGAGCTGGTGACGCGATGTGGGTTCGCCGAGCCGGAGTTCCCCCAGGCGCGCCGTGCGGTGGTGCTGGTGGAGCTTCAGCGGATCGCCGACTCGTGTGGATACGGGGTGCCGCTGATGGAGTTGCAGGGATCCCGCCCGCATCAGGATGCCTGGGCGGCCAAGAAGCTGCGCGTGGGCGGCCCGGAGGCGCTCAAGGAGTACCAGCGCCAGAAGAACGCCCGCAGCATCGACGGCCTACCAGCCGTCGATCACCTCACTCCTCGCTGAGCGCCTCCGACGGCGGCGGCGCGTCCTTGGAGGCGCCGATCGGCGTCGAATGGGCGGGCAGGTCGCTCAGGTCCCGCTCCTCGGGGATCAGGCAGCTGCGGCAGAAGTCCTCGCCGAACGGGGTCAGGTGGATGCTCCGGCGCACCAACTTGGCGTGACGCACTTGGCCCATCGCCGCGGCCACATCAGGTTGGGCCTCCAGCACCTGGTACTTCTGGGTGCTGCGCAGGGTCTCGCGTGAGAACCACACCATCCCCAGGCGGAACAGGTTGTTGAGGTAGGACGGGACCTGATCGACGTAGCGACAACCGGCGAGCGGACCGATCATCGACAGGCCGGGCGCGATCAGCCGCGAGGACAGCATCCCCACCGGTCCGCCGGTGCGCACATCGATCGCCGCCTGCGGGCCCTGCAGCAGCAGCAGCCGCAGGATGCGAGCCTCGTCGGGCGCGAGCTCCCCCATGATCCGTTCGTAGGCGGGATGGGAGTCGATGTCGTAGCGCACGTCGCGCGACTTGCGCAGCAGCGTCTCGCCCTCATCCCGCAACGACCGGATCAGCCGCTCCCGCTCCTGCTCTTGCGGCTGGCCGTTGCTCTGCGCCTGCGCCCGCTCATCGTCCTGGTCGGCTTCCGGCTCGGTCCGAGTCGGATCGGGCAGGTGCTCGCCCACCTCCCGCAGCAGCTCCAGCCCCTTGGTGGGGGAGCGGGCCACTTCGATCATCAGGCGCGGCAGCTTCATCGAGTTCTTGAGCGCCCACTCGGTGGTGTGCAGCCACGCGCTCAGCGCGATGCGCGCCATCCCGGGAACGGCGTCCAGGCCCTCGGGACCCTCGAACTCCGTGCCGCTGGCTGGCATCTCCGGCTTGTTCTCGGCCATCCGGCTCACACCCCGAACAGACCCAGGTGGATGAAGGCTTCAAACAGGCCCATGATGGCGCCGTGGGCGTACAGCATCCACTCATCCTCCTTGAATCCCGACCGCAGCATCTCCACGAAGTCACGGTGGGGCAGCTCGCGGACGCGCTCGACGAACAGCTTGCGGATCTTCTCGCTCTGCTGGCGGCTGAAATCGGGGTCCCGGAACCCCGTCATCGTGTGCTCCGCGGTCGCGGTGGCGAAGGAGTCGCGAATGTTGTCGTAGGAGCGGGCGCCCACCGCCATCCGCACCGCCGGCTTGAGTGGCCCCACCGCCCGGTCGATCGCCGGGCTCATGGCGTCCTCCAGCATCTGACGGGTGCGATCGCTGCGGGGACCGTTGAGCAGGAAGTCGCCGATGTTCTCCAGGGTGATGACGTCGTCGGCGATGATGTCCGCGTAGACCTTTGCTACCTCGTGCTGGCGGCGGACGAACAGGCCGTGCAGGCGGAGAGGCCCGAGCCTGCGCGGCTCCGCCGGCTCGAAGATCAGCCAGATGCCGAGCAGGTTGGTGGTCCAGCCCACGATCACCGCCATGATCGGCAGCAGCCACCACTGCTTGAACACCTCGTTGACCGCGGCCATCGGGATCCCGAACAGGAAGCCGAACAGGAAGCCGAAGTTGACCATCATCCGCAGCTCGCGCTTGCCGATGTCGCGGAAGATCCTGTTCACCAGCCCCGGATCGCGCTCGAAGTGGTTGACGACCATCAGCTTGGGATCCAGCAACTGGTCGATGTACTCGCCGATCTCGTCGGTGATCTGCTCCACGATCTCCGGGAGCTGATCTCGCACGCGGCGGTACACGGCCTGCTTGGCCCGCGGCGGCACGTCCTCCCACAGCTCCGGCTGGTTGCGGCGCATCGTCCGGTCCACGAGCGAGGGCACCTCGGGTTCGAACACGGACACGATGTGCGTGGCCATCTTCTGCGGCTCGAGCTGCTGGTAGAACTCCTGCGGGGTGCCGATCTTGGAGATCGCCTTGTCGGTCCAGATGCTCCCCATCTTGGCCGCCCGCGAAGGGAGGACCCCCTGCCAGCCCACGCCCCCCTGCATGATACCCGGCACCTCCTGGAGCTTTCGCGGGAGCAGCATCGCCAGCTCCCGTAGGCCAGGGACCCGCAGACCGTGGAAGCGGACGGGCTCGAACAGCATGATCAGACCCGTGTAGTTGATCAGCCAGCCGGTCACCCCCGTGAAGACGGGGATCGTGATCGCCTTCACCCAGTCGTCTGTACTCATAGCTCGGGGCCTCTCCCGGGTCCCTCGCGCGCTCGTGCGACGGGGGGCTTTCGGGACGCTAGCGCGTCGGCGGCGCAGGCGCCCACCGATCTCAATGCTTGAACGCTTCCCGAACCTCGGGACGCTGCGCGGGCAGCGGTCCCTCCAGCGACTGCAGGAAGTCGGTCTGCTCGGCGAGATGGTCAAGCAGCAGGTCGGCCATCTCGTGGTTCATCCCCGCCCGCACCACGATCCGCAGAACGCTCAGATCCTGCCGGTTCTCCGGGAAGGTGTAGGCCGGCACCAGCCAGCCGCGCATCCGGAGCCGGTCGGAGACGTCGAACACGGTGTAGTTCTTGATCTCCGGGTGCAGCGCGAAGGAGAACACCGGCAGGTCGCTGCCGCCCGTGATCAGGTTGTACGGCGCCATCGCCGAAATCTCGTGGGAGAGGTGCTGAGCCACATCCTGGGCGTTCTGCATCACCCGGCGGTAGCCCTCGTAGCCGAGGCTCGTGAACATGAAGTACTGCGCGATCACCTCGCTGCCGGGCCGGGAGAAGTTCAGCGCAAAGGTCGGCATGTTGCCGCCCAGGTAGTTGACGTTGAAGATCAGCTCCTTGGGCAGCGCCTCGTGGTTTCTCCACAGCGCCCAGCCCACGCCGGGATAGACGAGCCCGTACTTGTGCCCCGAGGCGTTGATCGACTGCACGCGCTCCAGGCGGAAGTCCCACTCCAGCTCTGGCTGCAGAAACGGGGCCACGAACCCGCCGGAGGCCGCGTCGACGTGCACCGGGACGTACAGCCCCCGCTCCTCCTGCAGCCGGTCCAGCGCCGCCGCGATGTCCCTGACCGGTTCGTAGCTGCCGTCGAAGGTGGAGCCGAGGATCGCCACCACCCCGATGGTGTTCTCGTCGCAGAGCTCCACGGCCTCCTGCGCGCCGAGGTGGAAGCGGTTGCCCTCCATCGGCACCATCCGGGGCTCGACGTCCCAGTAGCGGCAGAACTTCTCCCAGCAGACCTGGACGTTTGCCCCCATCACCAGGTTCGGCCGATCGGTGGCCTGGCTCGCCTGTTGCCGACGCGCGCGCCAGCGCCACTTCAGCGCCATCCCCGCCAGCATCGCCGCCTCGCTGGATCCGGTGGTGGAGCAGCCGGTGGCGGCCTCCTGCTCGGGGGCGTTCCACAGGTCGGCGAGGATGTTCACGCACCGCGACTCGATCTCCGCCGTCTGCGGGTACTCGTCCTTGTCGATCATGGTCTTGTCGGCGGTGTCGGCCATCAGCTGCGCGGCGGTGGAGGGCATCCAGGTCGTCACGAACGTGGCCAGGTTGAGTCGCGCCTGCCCGTCCAGGAGCAGCTCCGAGGTGATGAGCTCGTAGGACATGTCGGCCCCGAGCCCGGTCTGTTGCAGCGTGTGCGTCGGCATCGCCGCGGGCTGGTCAAGGTGGTGCACGGGTGCGGCGAGCGGGCGGGGGCGGCGTGACTGGCTGCCGTGCCGGTTGAGGGGCATGTGGGGTTCTCCTTGTGTGTCGCTGGCGGGTCGGCGGGCTGCGGGCGGCGGTTCAGCCGGAGAGCTTCCAGCCCCCGGCCGGCTGCGTGCGCAGCACCGTGGGAGCGGAGCCTGGTCCGATGAAGCTGCTGGCGCCGCCGCCTCCTCCGCATCCGGCCAGGAGCACCGCGCCGCTCAGGGCGATGGCGAGCCGGATGCGCCCCGCGGTCATGCTCGGGTAGCTACCCAAAGAGCAGCCACCGAATGCGCGGGGGGTGAAGCCTTGACAGCGGGTGCTTGGATGCCTAGGCTCTCTAGGTATGACGGGCGAGGCGATCAAGGGACATCTGGACGCGCTGCTGCTGGCGGTCGTGGCGG
>JALYYW010000115.1 GCA_030946085.1 Actinomycetota bacterium | reverse complement strand
CCAGCGGCGCGCGCACAGAATAAAATTAAACCACAGGCCTGCGGCTGCCCGTGCCGAGATCGGCGAGCCTGCGCGCCAGGGGTTACGAGATCGCACGCTCGCACGGCCGCGGCTGACGCCTGGCAATAGGCGCTCCTACTTCGTTACCGCAGGCGGCGTTAGGGTACCCTAACGCCGATGGACCCCGCCACCGCCCCCGTGCCCGCATCCGGCGGGTTTGGCCGCCGGACCTGGCTGTTGCTCAGCGGTGGCGGCCTGGCTCTGTTGGTTTATCTCGCGCTGACTGCGCGCGGCGGGCCCACCGATCCCAATGCGGCCAACCATCTCAGCCACGGTGCGGTGATCGTCAACAGCGCGCTGCTCGTGCTGCGCGAGGGGCTCGAGGCGATCCTCGTGCTGGCCGCGGTGACCGCCAGCTTCATGGGCGCCAATCGCAGCAAGCGCCGGCCCGTGGCGATCGGCGCGAGCCTGTCGCTCGGGGCCACGGTGCTGACCTGGTTCGTGGCCGTGTGGTTCATCGGCTCGCTCGGAGCGCCGGCGCTCGACGTCCAGGCCGCCACCGGCGCGCTGGCGGTGATCGTGTTGCTGGTGGTGATGAACTGGTTCTTCCACCGTGTCTACTGGACGGGCTGGATCGCCGCCCACCACCGCCGCCGCCGGGCGCTCCTGGCCGGTGGTACGGGAGCCTCGCTGACGGTGGGGCTGCTTGCGCTCGGATTCACCTCCGTCTACCGGGAGGGCTTTGAGATCATCCTGTTCCTCCAGGCGCTTAGGGTCAAGTACGGGTCCGGAGTCGTGCTGCAGGGAGTCGCATTGGGGTCGGCGTTCACGTTGGTCGTGGGGATCCTGACCTTCGTGGCCCACCGCAAGCTTCCATACAAGAAGATGCTCGTCCTCACCGGAGTGCTGCTCGGTTTCGTGCTGGTGGTCATGGTCGGCGAGAGCGCGCAGGAGATGCAGCAGGCCGGGTGGCTGCCGGTCACGAGTCTCGGCTTCAGCTTCCCCGGCTGGATCGGAACCTGGTTTGCTCTCTTCCCCACGGTGGAGACGGTCGTGGCCCAGGCGGTAGCGGCTGCAGCGGTGATCGGCTCCTACCTGGTGGCCGAGCAGGTGCGGGTCCGTCGTCCCCGGCGGCGCGGCTTGAAGGTGGCCGAGCGTCCCGAGGAGCCGCCGGCCACCGGCCCGTTGACCGTCTGAGCGAATCCTGTCCCTCACCGTGCAGACGGTGCCAACGGCCTCGGCGTCAGTCTCCCAGCACGGTGCCCGCGTCAATCACGCGCGCCCGCGAAGCCTCCAGCTCAACGCTGCCCCGCACTACCACCTCACGCTGGAAGGTGACATCTCCGTGGACCACGAGGCGCTCGGCCTCCCGCAGCGACGGCGGACCGTCCGGGAAGCGCTCCTCGAACGCATCCAGCATGCGGTAGAAGCGCTCGTCCAGCTCCACATAGGGCAGCCGGCCCTGCCGTTCGGGCACCGGCTCCACCACCATCTCATCGCTGAGGCGGTAGACGTCGGAGCGCAGCACGAGGAGATCGTCGGTGGTCTTCACGGGCACGAAGCGGGTCCGCGGGACGCACAGCAGCTGCGCGCCGGCAAAGCTCCCGATGGCGGCGCCCATCGCGGTCTCCATCTGCACGACGGGCGGAGAATCCGAGTCCCGGGGGTCGACGGTCTTGCGATTGACGATCAGCGGCAGCTCCAGCACGCCCTCGTGCTCCTCCAGCGTGCGCGCGAGCACGCGCAGGTCCAGCCACAGGCTGTTGGTGTTGTAGAAGCGCCAGCGGCGGTAGTCACGAAAGGACTCCTCGTCCTCGGGGGGGGTCTGCGCCGTCTCCCGCAGGACGAGCTGATCATCGGCATGCCGGCGGGCGATGTGACCGCCCTTGCGGTCGGCCTCGGTCCCCTCCACCACCTCCATCAGGAACGGGATCTCCTCCCCGGCCATGTACTGGGCGATCCGGGGGTCGAAGGTCGCGCCGAGGTTGTCGGAGTTGGAGATCATCGCGAAGTGAAAGCCGCGCTCCAGCAGGGCGTCGAGCATCCCGGAGCTGCGCAGCGAGCCGTACACGTCCCCGTGGCCCGGGGGACACCACTCCAGCGCCGGAGCCCGGTCCCACTGCACCGGCTGGAGGCTCTCCGCCGCGAGCTTGGGGATCATGCTCTGCACGAAGTCCGCCGCGAGCCCCTCCACCTCCAGCTCGTGGTGCTGAGCCAGCGCCTCGAGGCTCGGCTCCCGCGTCGTCTCGCTGTCCATGAGCACGAGCGGCAGCCGCACGCCGTATCGGCGGCGCAGCGCCAGCGTCTGCCCGACGATGACCTCCAGGAACGAGCGACCCTCCCGCGCGGCCACCAGCGACTTCGGTTGCTGCAGGCCCATGCTCGTGGCCAGCCCGCCGTTCAGCTTGATCGTGGCAAAGCGGTCCAGGTCGGTGGGATCGATCTCGTCGGGCAGCTCGGAGAGGGCCGGGACATCGCCGGCCGGCTCAAGCTCGGCCGAAGCGATCGTGGACTCCTCACCGGCCTCCAACCGGCAAAAGGCGCTGTGGAAGGCCGTGATCGCCTCCTCGGCTTGCCCGTGCTCTCGCATCTTCCGTTCCGCTGCCACGAGGGCGTCGCTCATCGTCCCTCACCCTGGCAGATCGCGCCCGCGGGCGCGATCAGGGCACAGCAGATGGGCCCCGGGGGAGGGGCGGACCTCGATCGCGCCCTCGAGTGTGGCGGCGTCGCCGGGCAGCAGCCCGAGGACGTTGCCGCCGAACCCGCCGCCGATGATCCGCGCCCCGACGGCGCCGGCGGCCCGCAGCCTCGCCACCGCCTCCTCCACCGCCGGGGTGGAGATCTCGTAGTGATCGCGGAGGCTGGCGTGCGAGGCGTTCAGCAGCTCGCCGAGGCGGTTCAGATCCCCGCCCGCCAGCGCGAGGACCGCCTCCTCCACCCGCGCGTTCTCGCTGATCACGTGCTCCGCGCGCTGGGCCAACGGGGCCGGCAGCGTGCGGGCCATCGGAAGGCTGGCCTCCCTGAGGCTGACGAGCCCCAGCCGACGGCAGGCCTCCTCGCACTCGCGGCGGCGCTGGTTGTAGCCCGAGCCGGCGTGCGCGTGCTGCTCACCGGAGTCAAGCGTCACCAGGCGGTGGTCGCCCAGCGCAAGCGCCACCGGGGTCACCTCCAGGGAGCGAAAGTCGATCCGCAGCGCGTGACGCTCGCGACCGAACAGCGAGGCCAGCTGATCCAGGAGCCCCGTCTGCGCCCCCACCCAGCGGGTCTCGACTCGCGAGCACATCCGTGCCAGGGCGAGCCGATCCGGTTCCGGCACGCCGGCGAGCCTCCCCAGCGCCAGCGCCAGCGCCACCTCCAGGGCCGCCGAGGATGACAACCCACCGCCCCGGGGCACGGTGCCGCTGAACTCTAACCGGGCTCCCGGGAGCTCCACGCCGTCACGCTGGAGCTCGGCCACCGCCCCACGCACGAAGGCACGCCAACCCTCGGCCGGGGACGGGTCGTGCAGCGCGAACTCGTCGCACTCGCCCAGGTCGGTGGCCAGCACCTGGACCCGCGGCGCACCCAGCTGCTGCACCCGCACGGTGACGCCCTCGCTGATGGCGAACGGGAGGGCGAGGCCACCGTTGTAGTCGGTGTGCTCGCCGATCAGGTTGACCCGTCCCGGTCCGAACGCTGCGGCCCGATCAGCCACCGGTGTCTTGCGGCAGGCTGGCCATGCTGATGAGCCGCTCCCGGCGGTTGCGGGCCAGGATCGTCCACATCCAGCGGGACACCGCGCCAAAGCGGTTGCCCCACCCGACGAGGTAGGCGAGGTGGATCGCGCCCCAGATCAGGAAGGCCGGAAAGCCGCCGAGCCGGACCCGGCCGAAGATGTCGGCCACCGCCTGGCTGCGGCCGATCACCGCCATCATGCCCAGGTCTCGGTAACGGAACGGCTTTGGGGCCCCCGCGGCGCCGTCCAGCCGGGCTCGCACCACGCCGGCCACGTACTTGCCCTCCTGGATCGCGGGTTGCGCCGTGCCCGGCACCCCCGCAAGGGTGATCATGTCCCCGATCGCGAACACCTCGGAGTGGCCGGGAAGCGTCAGATCGGGCTCCACGTGCAGCCGTCCGGCGCGATCGAGAACCGCCCCGGTGCGGTCGGCCAGGATCCGTCCCAGCGGAGAGGCCTGAACCCCGGCCGCCCAGATCACCGTGCGCGCCTCGATCCGCCGCCGCGACTCGCCCTCGCCGACCAGCACTCCCTGGAAGTCCATCTCGGTCACCGCGGAGTGGAGCTCCACATCCACGCCCAGACGCTGCAGGTCCCGCTGGGCGCGTGCCCGCAGGCTGTTGGCGAAGCCCCCCAGCACCGAGGCAGAGGCGTCGAGCAGCACCACGCGCGCGCCGGCGGGGTCGATGTGCCGATATTCCCCGCGCAAGACGCGGTGGGCCAGCAGCGACACCTGGCCCGCGAGCTCCACCCCGGTCGGTCCCGCACCCACGATCGCAAAGGTCAGCCACGCTCGCCGCTTCTCGGGATCGGGCTCCTGGTCGGCCATCTCGAACGCCGCCAGGATGCGGCTGCGCAGGCGGTCCGCGTCCTGAAGGGTCTTCATCCCGGGCGCGATCGCGGCCCACTCCTCGTGTGCGAAATAGGAATGCGTGGCCCCGGCGGCGACCACCAGCGTGTCGTAGGCGATATCCGTCTCCTCCACCCCGCGGACGCGCACGCTGCGGCGCTCCACGTCGACGTCCTGCACCTCGCCGAGGACCACGTCGACGCGCTGCTGGTGACGGAACAGGCTGCGCAGGGCCGGCGCGATCTGCCCCGGGGAGAGCACCCCGGTGGCGACCTGATAGAGCAGCGGCTGGAACAGGTGGTGGTTGGTGCGGTCGATCAGCGTGACCTGCACCTCGGCGTGGGCCAGCGCCTGGGCCGCCCGGACCCCGCCGAAGCCGCCGCCCACGATCACCACGCGGTGCAGCGGCGAGGCGCTGGCATCGTCGGCAACGACGGCGCTGGTTGCCGATGTCGCTGCGGCGCTCACCGCACCCATGCTAGGGACGCTGCCCGGGCAAGCGGGTCCCGGAGCGATGAGTAACGTGGGCGCCGCCGGTCCGCACTCCGCAGCGTCCATGCCCCTGTTCGAAGCCCCTCACCCAGACAACGCCCCTGAAGCGGCTATTCGCCTGCGCGGCGTGGTCAAGCGCTTCGGCGACATCGTCGCCGTCGACGGCTTGGACCTGCAGGTGCCCTACGGCACCTGCGTCGGGCTGCTGGGGCCCAACGGCGCCGGCAAGTCCACGACGATGAAGGCGCTGACCGCGCAGGTGATCGCCGACGCGGGCACGATCGACATCCTCGGCTACCGGCTGCCGGGAGACTCCAAGCAGGCGCGAGCGGAGATGGGCGTGGTCCCGCAGCTCGACAACCTCGACGTCTCGCTCACCGTGGAGCAGAACCTGCTGGTGTTCAGCTACCTCTACCGGGTGCGGGCACGGGAGCGCCGCGCGGCGATCGACCGCGCGCTGGCCATCGCCAACCTCCGTGGGAGAGCCTCCGCCAAGGTCGACCAGCTGAGCGGGGGGATGCGGCGCCGGCTCCTGATCGCACGGGCCCTCCTGCACCAACCGCGCCTGTTGCTACTCGACGAGCCCACGGTGGGGCTCGACCCGCAGGTCCGCCAGGAGCTGTGGGCGCTGATCGACCTCCTGCGCTCGGAGGGGGTCTCGATCCTGATGAGCACCCACTACATCGAGGAGGCCGAGCGCCTGTGCGACTCGGTCACGATCATGTCCCACGGTCGGGCGGTGGCCTGCGGTCCGCCCGCGGGGCTCGTGCGCGAGCACGCCGGCGGTGAGGCTGTTGAGGTGTACGGGCCACCCACACGCCTGGCCGAGGTGGAGGCGCAGGCGCGGGCGACCGGAGTGCGGACCCGCCGCACCGGGACCTCGGTGGCGCTGCTCGACGGCGGGGGCAACGGCGGCTTCGGCGGCGAGCGCCGGCCTACCAACCTGGAGGACGTGTTCGTGCTGCTGACCGGCGAGGAGATCGAATGAGCACACGGCGAGAGCGCCGGCGGCTGGGACGGCTGGAGCGGGCCGCGCTCCAGGGCGTGATGGTCCGCGAGGTCGTGAACTTCTCGTCGTTCTGGCGCTCCTCGACCTTCTCCTCCACGGTGGATCCGACGATCTACCTGCTGGCCTTCGGCTTCGGCTTCGGCGCGCTGGTCAGCAGGGTCGCGGGGTTTCGGTACATCGACTTCGTGGGCACCGGCGGTGGCCACCACGGTGCTGTTCTCGGGCGCCTTCCCGGCCATGTACGGGACCTTCATCAAGTACCAGTTCCAGCACACCTACGACGCCATCCTGGCCGCTCCGGTGGACACCGAGGAGCTCGTCAGCGGCGAGGCGCTGTGGGTGGGGGCCCGCACCGGCGTGTACGGGTGCGTTCCGATGCTGGTGGCGATGGTGTTCGGGCTGAGCCCCAGCTGGGGCATGCTGCTGGTGCCGCTGATCGCGGCGCTGGCCGGCTTCGGCTGGGCCTGCTTCGGGATCTTCATCGCCGCCCGGTCCTCCAAGATCGAGAGCTTCTCCTACTGGCAGAGCGGGCTGCTGACGCCGATGTTCCTGGTGGCGGGAACGTTCTTCCCGCTCTCCAGGCTGCCCGATTGGGCGCAGGTGCTGGGCAACTTCAACCCGCTGTTTCACTGCGTGCAGCTGGTGCGCCATGCCGTCTTCGCAACCGAGAGCGTCGCCGATCTCGGCCATCTCGCCTTCTTGATCGTGTTCGCGCTCGTCGCCTGGCGGCTGGCGATCCGCTTCATGGAGCGCAAGCTGATCCTGTAGCCGAGGAGGCGCAACCTTGCCACGGTCGTGTCAAGGTTCTCGCTAGCATGAGGCGCTGATGCGTGACCTTCTCGCCACCCTACGTGAGCGCGTCGTCGTCTACGACGGCGGCATGGGCGCGACGCTGGAGATGTTCGAAAGGCTGTCTCTGGAGGATGACTACCGCCTCCCCGGGCGCTGCCACGAGGCGCTGGTGCTCAACCGCCCGGACGTGATCGAGGGCGTGCACAGCTCGATGATCGATGCTGGGGCGATCGTGTTGGAGACCGACACCTTCCAGGCCAGCCGGCTGAAGCTGCAGGAATGGGGACTGGCGGAGCACACGCTGGAGATCAACGTCAAGGCCGCCGAGATCGCCCGCAAGGCGGCCGGCGAGCACCGCTTCGTCGCCGGCTCCATCGGGCCCACCGGCTACCTGCCCGCCAGCGACGATCCCACGCTCGGGCAGATCCGCTTTCAGGAGCTGGTCGAGATCTTCACCGAGCAGGCCGGCGGGCTGGTCAAGGGCGGCGCCGACCTGATCATCATCGAGACCGCCCAGGACATCCTGGAGGTCAAGGCGGCGATCTTCGGCGCCCGCGCGGCGTTCAAGCTGGAGGACCGGACGCTGCCGATCCAGTGCAGCGTGTCGCTGCTGCCCAACGGCGGCAAGATGCTGCTCGGCACCGACATCAGCGCCGTGCTGAGCACACTGGAGGCGCTACGCGTCGACATCATCGGCCTGAACTGCTCCACCGGTCCCGAGGACATGCGCGACGCGATTCGCTTCCTGGGCGAGTTCAGCTCCGTTCCGGTCCACTGCATCCCCAACGCGGGGCTGCCGCTGCAGGGACCGGGCGGCGAGACCATCTTCCCCGAGGAGCCGGAGCCGTTGGCCGCGGCGCTTTCCGAGTTCGTCGAGCGCTATGGCGTGTCGATCGTCGGGGGGTGCTGCGGCACCACCCCGGACCACATCCGGGCCATCGCCCAGCGCGTGGAGGGTAAGACGCCCGGAGAGCGCCCGGCGCCACGACCCATCCACCTGAGCAGCATGATCGCCGCCACCCCGCTGGTCCAGGATCCCCGCCCCACCCTGGTCGGCGAGCGGGTCAACTCCCAGGGGTCGCGCAAGGCCAAGGAGATGCTGCTGGCCGACGACTACGACGGCCTCGTCACCGTCGCCGAGGATCAGGTCACCGGCGGCGCGCACGTACTCGACGTCTGCGTGGCGCTGACCGAGCGCCAGGACGAGGACGAGCAGATGCGCCAGGTGGTCAAGCGGGTGTCGTTGACCCAACCCGCACCGATTCAGGTCGACTCCACCGAGCCCGAGGTGATCTAGACCGCGCTGGCGCAGATCCCCGGCCGCGCGATCGTCAACTCCATCAACCTGGAGGCCGGCCGCGACAAGCTCGATCGCGTCATCCCGATCGCCAGAGCCCACGGCGCGGCGCTGATCGCGCTGACGATCGACGAGGTCGGGATGGCCAAGAC
>JALYYW010000100.1 GCA_030946085.1 Actinomycetota bacterium | reverse complement strand
CGGCGGAACCCGGCACGGACGACACCGCGGAGCCAGCTCCGAACAACCACCAACCGGCCCTACCACCAGCCTCAGCGTTGGGTTGAAAAAGTCGACCGCTCTATCACGAACTCAGAAACACCGCACGCGGCTTTACCGCCATGGCCGCACTGGATCGTCAGCGCTACCACGAGCCCACGGTCGGAACGATACAGCTTGGGAAGCGTGAAGTCTGGCGCGGCGGCGTGCAGGTTTGCCGACGTGACCGGTGCCGCTGGCTTGAGGTGCAGCGTCTGGCTCCCCTGCCCGGACACCTGGAGCGGCAGGTGGAGGTTCGGCGCCGTTGGCCTTGCGTAAGGGTGCGATGTAGAGCCGCAGCCCGCGAGCATCAGCAGCGCCAGGAAGGGCGACAGGTACCACAGGCGGCTAGGGTCGCTGCGCCTGGCGGTCACCCGATATGGATGCCCGCAGCGTTTGGGCAGCAAACCGTGGCGCAGACATCGCGGCGGCCCCCACCCGATCGGGCAGGCCGAAGCCCGATTGCAAGCAGCCTGGGCGGCCGCACTGGTCAACCTCAACCCGATCGGGCACTGACTCGCCCTCCACCACGCAGACGGCGGCGCACGACATCTGGGACCAGCTCCGGCCAGCCTGCTAACTATTAGTGAGTGATGCGTTTTCGTGCGTGCACCGCTTTTTGGGTTCTGGCGTGCATCCTTGGCGCTCTGCTGTTCGCCTCCAGCGTGCCCTCGCCTCTGTACGTCGTGTATCAGCGGGAATGGCATTTCTCGGCGGTCACGCTCACCGGCGTGTTTGCCGTCTACGCGCTCGCGTTGCTGGTCGCGCTGTTGGTGGTTGGGTCGATCTCCGACCACGTCGGCAGACGACCGACGCTGCTCGTAGCACTCCTCGTCGAGATTCTCGCGATGCTCGTCTTCGCCGAAGCCGGAGGGGTCGGCTGGCTGTTTGCGGCCCGGGTCCTGCAGGGGCTGGCGACCGGCACGGCGATGGGCGCGATCACCGCCGCACTGCTGGACCTTCAACCAGCCTCAAAGCCGTGGCTGGGCGGGTTGATGGGCGCCGTTGCGCCCATGACTGGTCTGGCGCTGGGGGCGCTATCGGCCGGGTTACTCGTCGACTACGGGCCGGATCCTGCCCGGTTTGTCTTCTTGCTCCTGATCGCAACCTTCGTATTGGCGCTCTTCGCAGTGTTCTCGATCCCCGAGACGGTGATCCGTGACGGCGCCTGGCGGGGTTCGCTGGCCCTGCGGATCGCCGTTCCGCGCCAGATGCGTTCTCGGTTCATCGCCGCGGTGCCGTCGCTGATGGCGACGTGGGCCCTCGGCGGGCTGATCCTCTCCCTCGGCGCGTCGCTCACAGTCGGGGTCCTCGACGAGGCGAGCCACCTTGCCGGCGGGTTGCCGATCTTCGTGATGGCCGGGGTCAGCGCCATCATGGCCGTTCGCCTGCGCCACACCCACCCGCAGGTGACAGCTCGCTGGGGGCTATCAGCGCTGATAGCCGGTGTCGCGTTGGCGCTGGTGGCGCTGCAGCTGCGCTCCAACGCCTTGTTTCTGGTGGCCAGCGCGATCGCGGGCCTCGGCTTCGGCCCGGCTTTCGCGGGCGTCTTCCGGGTGCTCAGCGAGCTCGCTCCCCGCGACGAACGAGCCGGGCTCGTCTCCTCGGTCCTTGCCGTTTCCTATCTGGCCTTCAGTCTTCCTGCTGTTGCTGCGGGAGCGGTGATTACCGACTTCGGGCTGCGCGACACCGCGGAGATCTACGGGGTTGCGTTGATCGTGAGCGCAGTTATCGCGCTCGTGCTTTCCGGCAGCCTTGCGACCTCCACGCCCGGAACAAGGCCGAATGAAAATGGCCCCGCGAGCGCATACCATCAACGCGATGAAGGCTAGGCTCGTCGGTGTCAACCACGTCGCGCTCGAGGTGGGCGATGTCGACGAGGCGCTCGCCTGGTACGCGCGGATCTTCAGCTTCGAGTTGCGCGGGCGCGCCGGTCGGGAGACGGCGTTCATCGAGATGGGCGACCAGTTTCTGGCGCTCAGCGGTCGGCACGAGCAGCGGCGGAGGGACGATCGGCATTTCGGCCTGGTGGTGGACGACAAGCAGGCCGTACGCGAGGCGCTGGCGCAGGCCAGGGCCGAGATCGTGCCGACGCGCGGATTGCGCTTCGTCGATCCGTGGGGGAACTGCGTCGAGGTCGTGCAGTACGACCAGGTTCAGTTCTCGAAGACCCCCGCCGTGCTCAGCGGGATGGGACTGGGCGAGCTTGGCAAGAGCGAAGCCGCCGAAGCCGAGCTTCGCGAAAAGGGCCTAGCCCCCTAGCAGCCGATAGCGTGGAGGTCCAGTTCGGGCATGACTATCGACCAGACCCGGACTCGCGCATGAACCTCACGGTTTCAGAACAACCGCTGCGGCGACTCCCGCCGCGTGAGCTCCAGCGGCCAGGAGCACAGACCCCCCTCCGCCGGGCAGCCGCTGCAGACTGAGCGCTGCGGCACCTCCGTGACCGAGAAGCGTCGCTCCCGGATCCCGCGGGTGCGCTCCTCCAGCTCGGCCGCCAGCCGGTCGGCCTCGCCGGCGAGGTACCTCGCGCCGGCGGGACGGTCGGGGGCCTGGAGGAACAGGTGCACCACCTCCACCTCCCGCGCGCCGGCACGGAGCGCCGCCAGGGCGTAGATCAGCCGCTGGGAGAGGTAGGCGCGCTGCACCACCGACTCCGGCTCGGCCCCCTCCAGGTCGTCGCTCTTGTAGTCGAGCACCAGCGAGCGTCCGCGCCCCTCCTGGGCCAGCACGTCGAAGGCACCGCTCATCAGCGCCCCGGACGCCAGCAAAAAGGCAAAGCGCTCCTCCCGCCGCACCCCTCTGGCGCGCCCCAGCCGAACGCAGAGCTCGGAGGCGGCGAACCGGTCTACCATCGCGTCGAGCTCGTCCGCCTCCGCCGGCGAGGGTCGCGGTCCCCCCGGCGCCACCCGCGAGGCCACCGGCACGGGAACCGGCCGGCGGAAGTCGAGCCGCTCCAGCGCCGCATGGATCAGTGTGCCCCGCTCGCCCCCGCCCAGCCGGCCGGTGGCGCCGCCACCGGACTGCGCGGAGACCGCCGGCAGCCCAAGCACCCGCTCGGCGTAGAAGCGGTAGCCGCAGCGGTCAAAGGCGGCCAGGGCGGAGTAGCTCAGGCGCAGTGGCGCCACGGAGCGAGCGTCGTCGCTGGAGGGCCCTGGCTCGGGCACGAACGACACGGGCGCGTGCGCTGCGCCGCCCCCAGCTCCCTCCGGGACTTCCTGCACCTCCGCACCGGCATCGGCTTGGCCGCTCACCACCGTCAGCCGGATGCCCGCCTCGGTGAGGCGCGATCCCTCCCCCACCCGCGCGGCGATGTCGGGGATGAACGCGGGACCGATCCAGGCGATCGGCCCGCCGCCGCGCGAGGGCCAGCACGAGAGCTTGGCCGCGCCGCTGCAGATGAGCCGCTCCTGCGCCCGGGTCATGGCCACGTAGAAGAGCCGGCGCTCCTCCTCGGCCTCCAGCCGCTGCCGCTCGGCACCGAGCTCCGCGTAGTGCAGCGCCGGCTCCCGCTGCCCGCCCCCCGGCCGCGCCAAGCGCAGCCCGAGCCGGCCGTCGCGACCGACTCGCAGCAGCTCAGCACGGTTCACCGCGCCGCGACCGAGGTCGGCGACGCACACGGTCTGGAACTCGAGCCCCTTGGCTCGGTGGATCGTCATCAGCCGTACCGCATCGAGCGCCTCGCCCTCCACGGGCGCCTCGCTCTCCCGCGGGTCCCCCCCGCCCCCGGTCCCATCCGGATCGGCTCCGCGCGTGCACACGTCCTCCAGGAAGCCGCGGAGGTCCAGGCCCGCGGCGGCCCAGTGCTCGCGGCCGAGGCGCATCAGCTTGCGGACGTTGGCCAGCCGTCGCTGGCCGCCGGGCAGCGCCAGGATCGCCAGGTCATAGCCGCTGCGGGACAGGACGCGGTCGATGAGCTCGTCCGCGCCCGCGCGCGCTGAGGCCGCCCTCTCGCTGAGAAACCACCCCCGGAAGCGCTCGACTCGCTCGTGGTCGATCGCGCTCATCTGCACCGGGTCCCCGTCACGCAGTAGCGACCACGGGTCCCGCTTCGCCTCGGCGGCGCCCGCCGCCAGCGCCACCAGCCCGTCCAGCGAGAGCCCGACCACCGGCGAGGCCAGCACCGTGTAGAGCGCTTCCTCGTCCAGGGGGTTGGCCAGAGCGCGCAGGTAGCAGACCATGTCGACGACCTGCGGGTGGGACCAGTAGCCCCGGCCGCCGATCAGGTAGGTGGGCACCGCGCTCTCCTCGAGCGCCCGCTCGTAGGCGCGCAGGTCGGTGGTGGCCCGGGTGAGCACGACGATCTCCCGCGCCGTCGCCCCGTCGTCTAGCAGCTCGCGCACCCGACGCGCCAGCGCGCGCGCCTCGGCCAGGCGCCACGGTGCCGCCAGGCCGTCGCGATCCCCGTCGCCCTCCTTGTCGGCCACCAGCAGCTCCACCACGGGTTCGCTCGCGGGCAGGTCCGTGCGCCCGGCGCGCAGCGGCCGGAAGCGCTCCTCGAGCGCCTGGGAGAAGGCATCGTTCAACGCGGCGATGATCTCCGGGCGGCTGCGGAAGTTGACCGTCAGCGTGGCGCGCTCTCCGGCGGCGGCCCGCCGCTGCCCGAGTCGCTCGAACAGCTCCACGTCGGCATGACGGAAGCCGTAGATCGCCTGCTGGGCGTCGCCGACGGTGAAGAGGTTCTCCGCGCAGATCGACTCGATCAGCTCCAGCTGCACGAGGTTGGTGTCCTGGAGCTCATCGACCATCACGTGCACGAACCGCGTGCGCAGCCTGTCGCGCAGCTCCGAGTCGGCGACCAGCAGTGCCCGGCAGAGCAGCTCCAAGTCCTCGAAGTCCAGGCCCGAGGCGGCACGTTTGAGGCGCTCGTACTCCGCACCGAAGCTCCCCAGCAGCGAGTCCAAGAGCGCGTGCGCGTGGTGGGCCCGCCGGTGGCTGCAGGCGGCACGAAGGCGCCGAAGCGCGTCGGCGTAACGCGCGCACGCCTGGCTCTCCAACGCGGCGCCGCCGCCGTTTGGCAGCGCCGCGCGCTCCAGCTCCCCGGGCCAGGGATCGGCGGCGCTAAGGATCCGATCGCATTGCTCCAGGCGCTTCAGCGCCGTCCTCACCCGCGCGGCCGGGCTCTCGTCGCTGCCAAGCTCCCGCGCCGCCTCCCGGGCGGCGTCGCTCAATGCCGCACGCAGCGGTTCCAGCGCGGGCACAGGCTCGGGCTCGGGCAGGCGCGGGTGCAGCTGGCCGCGGGCGCGCAGCTCGGCGTGGATGTCGAGGGTCGCCTCCCGCAGCCCGAGAGGGCCGTAGGCGGCGACGAGCTCGCCGCCGCCTGCGGCGCCCGCGAGCTCCTCCAGCGCGTGGTCGAAGGCGAGGCTCGCCAGGCGCCGCGCCTGCGCCTGGTCGAGCACAGAGAAGCCCGGGTCGATTCCCGCCGCCAGCGCGTGGGTGCGCAGCACCCGGGCGCAGAAGCCGTGGATCGTCGAGATGAACGCCCCCTCGGTGGCCCGCGCGGCCTCCTGGGCTCCGGCCTCCCGCAACCGGCGCCGGATCCGCTGGCGGAGCTCGGCGGCCGCCTTCTCGGTGAAGGTGATCGTGAGGATGGAGCCGGCC
>JALYYW010000073.1 GCA_030946085.1 Actinomycetota bacterium | reverse complement strand
ACTCCCGGGCGCTGAAGCTGCCATCAACGGAGGGCTCCATGGAGTGGATCAGGTAGTAGGCGACGTCCACCCCGTGCAGTGCCCGCTCCAGACCGGCCCCGGACACCGCGTCGGCCCTAATCACCTCCAGCTCACCGCCGGCCGGCGGGCGCCGGGACATGCCACGCACCTCGTGGCCTTCGCGCTGCAGGCGGTCGACCAGGAGCGAGCCGACGTAGCCGCTGACACCGGTGAGGAGAACTTTCATCGCCGGGCCTCCGCCCACGCCGCCCTGCTCAGGAGACCCGGGCCGAGCTCCCCAGCCTGGGACGAGCCGGCCAGCGCCAGGGCCGCGTCCAGCTCGCCGAGGAGGATCCCGAGCACGCTGGCCGCCCCCGCCGCGCCCTCCACCGCCAGTCCCCACAGGACCGGCCGTCCCACCATCACGGCCCGGGCTCCGAGGGCGAGGGCCTTGAGGACGTCGGTCCCGCGCCGGATTCCGCCGTCGACGAGCACGTCGAGCCGGTCACCGGCGGCCTCCACCACGCCCGGAAGGGCGTCGGCCCCGGCGGGCACCGTGTCGAGCTGGCGGCCCCCGTGATTAGAGACGACCACGCCGCGGGCGCCGTGCTCGGCGGCGAGCACGGCATCCTCGGGCGCCAGCACGCCCTTGAGCACCACCGGCAGCGGGCTCTCCGCCGCCAGCCGCTCGACGTCGGGCCAGCGCAGATCGGGATCGATCAGCGCGGCGAAGTCGGCCGGCGTCAGTGAGTCCCGGGCGCCGGCGGCGAGGGCGCTGGGCACCGCGGTCGCGGCGGCGTCCACGCCCGAGCGAAGGTCACGCTCGCGCACACCCATGATCGGCAGGTCGACGGTCACCACCAGCGCCTCGTACCCGTGCTGCACCGCTTGAGACACCATCTCCCTCGTGACACCGCGGTCCCGGAAGACGTAGACCTGAAACCACCTGGTCGCCTCCGGAGCGGCCTCGGCTACGGCGTCGAGCCCGCTGGTGGAGAGAGTCGACAGGCACATCACCGCGCCGGTCTCCGCGGCGGCGCGCGCGGTGGCGAGCTCCCCGTCGGGGTGGGCCAGCCGTTGGAAGGCCATCGGCGCGATCACCAGCGGGTGCGGGCGGCGGCGGCCGAGCACCTCCACTGACGGGTCCCGCTCACCGACCCCCCTGAGCACCCGGGGCAGGACCGTCCATCGCCGCCAGGCCGCCAGGTTGTCACGCAACGTCAGCTCGTCGCCGGCGCCGCCGACGTAGTAGCCGAACGCGCCGGGGTCAAGGATACGCTCGGCGTCATGCTCGTAATCGGCCAGGGAGATGCGCGGACTCATCGCTCAGAAAGGTACGGAAATAGCGGCAGGTTCTGGCGGTGGAATCTGAAATTCCCGCTCGTTCCAGGTATTTCGGCGGTTCACAAGATCTTTGCGATTTCCGGGATTGGAGGTGGCACGAGGGGGGTGAGATCCGCTTTGATGACCTCGTCGGTTGACCTCAGGCAAACGCAAAGGAGTACCTCACGCATGACGAGTGGGCGGGCCGGAACGAAGGCAAAGGCGAGCTGCGAGAACTGCTTCTTTGGCCAGAACCTGCTGTGCGCGGTGAGCGAGGCCGGTGCCTGCGCCACCTTCCGCCCCGCGCACCCGGACGGGTTGAGGCCGCCGCGCCAGCTTCGCTTCGTGTTCCGCCAGGAGCGCCGCATGCAGGTGGCTTGGGCCTTCCCGTCTCCCAGCGAGCAGGTTGCCCTCCATGCCTGAGGGCACGGTCGACGCGCCCGCCCTGGGGTCGGTATGTTGTTGCTCATGTTCTGGCCGCTGATCGGCGGGTTCATCTTCTTCGTGCTGCTGGCCGTGTTCATGGGCTGGCTGATGGATCCGGCTCGCCAGGGCGAGCGCCGACGCGACTCGCACTAGTGCGCCGCTCCGCGCGGGCGCCGATCCACTCCGATCCAGGCGTGTCGCTCAGGCCGTGGAGGATGATCGAGCAGAGCACGGCCAGGGCGGCGAGGTTGAAGATCCGGGCGCCGGCGGCGATCCGATCGCTCAGCACCAGCAGCGAGAACGTCATCGTGGCCACCCCCTTGGGTCCGAACCAGGACATGAAGGCCTTGGTGGCCACGTCGGTGCCCGTCCCGATCAGGGCGGCGAACACCGCCACGGGGCGCGCCAGCAGCAGCGTGATCGCCACCACCGCCAGCGCCCGCCAGCCGTCGCCGAAGAGGCCGTGGAGGGTCAGCAGCGAGCCAAACACGACAAAGATCCCGAGCTTTACGATCTCCACCAGGTTCTCGGCCTGCGCGGCGAAGTACCGGCGCAGGTCGGGGCGGCGGATGCCCAGCGTGATCGCCGCCACGAACACGGCGATTAGGCCGTTGCCCCGCGGCGGGAGCACGGCGATCCCGTAGGCGGCGAAGGCGCTCCCCAGCGCGTACAGCGACTTCTGGTGGCGGGGGATGCTCTCGGTCAGCGAGTGGCTGCGCGGCATCACCCGGGCGGCGATCAGACCCACGAGCAGCCCGGTGGCCAGGCCGATCGTCACGTCCTCCAGCACGAACCGCCACCACACGAAGTGCCCACCGTTGGTGCTCAGGGCGGCGGCGAAGGCCAGCACCGCCGGCAGGGCCAGGCCGTCGTTCATCCCCGACTCCAGGTTCAGCGAGTGCCGGATCAGGCGCGGCACGCGCGGGTTGGTGACAACGCTCGAGGACAGCACCGGGTCGGTGGGTGAGAGCAGCGCGCCGAGCAGGAAGGACTCGGTCCAGCTCAAGCCGATCACCACCCTCGCGGCCAGCGCCACGACCAGCGCGGTCAACGGCATCGCCAGTACCAGCTTGCGCAGGGGCAGGCGCCAGTGCGCCTGCAGCATCTCGCCCTCCACCTCCAGCCCGTCCCGGAAGAGGATCACGATCAGTGCCACCGTGGCCAGCTCCGAGACGAACGACGAGCGCGCGTCGAAGTGCAGTGCCCCCGTGGCCCCCGGCCCCAGCACGAAGCCGATGAGCACGAACAGCGAGGTCAGCGACACGAAGCTGCGACGCTCGAGGCCGGAGACCAGCGCCCCCAGCATCAGCAGCGCGCCCAGCACCAGCAGCGCCACCTGAAACTTGTCCACGGGTGGAGTGTCTCAGGCGCAGTGGCGGCCGGGAACGACAAAGGCCGGACCCCGCACGTGGCGCGGCCCGGCCTCCCGATGCAGCTCGGCGCTCCTAGAGGCCGTAGTTCAGGCTGTGGACGCCCTTCAGCACCTTCTTGGCCCCATAGGGCTTGTCGAAGGCGTTGTTCGGCGAGATGCCGAACACGCTGCCGTTGCGGATCAGCCCGATCACCGAGGCGTGACGCGCCTCGACCGTGACGATCGAGAGCGCGGCTGCCAGCACGTGCGGATCCTTGATGTTGAACGCCTGACCGGAGTAGGCGTGCACGCCCGTGTTCTCGAACGTGAACGAGGCCTTCTTGAAGCGCGTCTCGTCCTTGGTGTCGCCATTGAAGTGGAACTTCGGCCTCTTGGCGGCCTTCTTGCCGAGGACGTGCTGGAGCGCCTTGACGTGCTGGTTCTCGTCGTCGGTGACGGCCCTCAGGAACACCCGAAGCTGGGAGTTGGTGAGGAACGGGTTGTTGCGCTGGTTCCGGGTGGCCTCGTTGTAGAACGACGACTCCAGGTACTCCAGCGTGAGGGCGAAGTTCAGGATGCCGATGTCACCCTTGCCGAACTTCGCCGGGGGACGATCTCCGGTGGTGAACGCCAGCGCGCTCGGGGCCAGGGCGCCGAGCAGGGCTCCTCCGCCCATCACGGCACCGCCGGCGATGCCGGCCCGCTTGAGGAACTGCGAACGGGTGTCCCCGTCCAGTGCGTCCATCGCCTCTGCTGCCGTTTCACGGACAGCGCCGTCGACGTCGATCGCGTCGAGATTGAGCTCGTGGCTCATTGATGCTCCTTTCGTGGGACTCCAGGTTACGGACGGATCTGCACAGGCTTCCCCGCCCGCACCCTCCGAGTACGTGGCCAGGGAACGTTTGGATCAACGGACCTGTTCCGGGGCCCCAGCGCCACGTTAACCTGTGCTCATGCGTGAGCGGGACCTGTTCGCCAACTTCGACCGCATGCGACGGGACATGGACGAGCTGTTCGGCGACGTCCTGGAGCGCACCGGCCTCTCCCGCCGACGCCTGGGCTTCTCACCGGCCATCGACGTGGCCTACGCCGCCGACCCGCCGCTGGCGATCGTCACCGCCGAGCTCGCCGGGGTGCCGGCGGAGTCCCTGGACCTGGAGATCCAGGGGCGCAAGCTGATCCTCTCCGGCGCCCGGCAGCCGCCCGCGGTGGAGGGCGACGTCTACCAGCAGATCGAGATCGAGCGGGGGAGCTTCCGCCGCACCGTCGAGCTCGGAGCCGACGTGCAGGCTGAGGCGGTCACGGCCTCCCTGCAGGATGGGATCCTGCGCGTCGAGCTGCCGCTGCGACCCGCGGAGCCGCAGGTGCGCTCGGTTCCGGTGCAGAGCACCGACCGCGACGCATGATCGAGATCGGAGCGCCGCAAACCGGGCCGCAGGACGTGGCGGTGGGGGGCGGGGCCGCGGCGCTGCCCGAGCGCGTCGGCGTTCTCCCCCTGCGTGACACGGTCACCTTCCCGGACATGCTGATCCCGCTGAACGTCGGCCAGGAGCGAAGCATCGAGCTGATCAACGACACGCTTCGGGGCGACCGCTTCATCGCGATGGTCGCCAGCCGACACCCTGAGAAGGAGCTCCCCGCGCCCGAGGATCTCTACGACGTCGGCGTCCTGGGGGTCGTCGCGCGGATGATCCGCGTGCCCGACGGGACGCTGCGGGTGCTGATCCAGGGCGCGCAGCGCGTGCGCATAGACCAGTGGCTGGCCGGCGAGCCCTACCTCGTGGCCGAGATCGCCGAGGCGCCCGACAGCGTTCGGCCGGGCCCCGAGCTCACGGCACTGATGCGCAACGTGCAGCAGACCTTCGCCGGCATCGTCTCCCAGGCCCCCTACCTGCCCGAGGAGCTGCAGATCATGGTGGCCAACCTCGAGGACCCGAGCGCCCTCAGCCACCTGATCGCCGGCGCGCTGCGGCTGAAGACCGACGAGAAGCAGGCGCTGCTGGAGGAGCTCGACGTGAGCCGGCGGCTGCGACGCCTCTCGGAGATCCTCGCCCGTGAGCTGGAGGTGGTGGCGATCGGGTCGAAGATCCAGTCCCAGGTTCAATCCGAGCTGGAGAAGGGCCAGCGCGAGTACGTCCTGCGCCAGCAGCTCAAGGCGATTCAGGAGGAGCTCGGTGAGGGTGACGAGGTGCAGGCCGAGATCAGCGAGCTGCGTGAGCAGCTGGCGGCACACGACCTTCCCGAGGAGGTGCGCAAGCAAGTCGACCGCGAGCTCGCCCGGCTGGAGCGCCTGCAGCCGGCGATGGCCGAGTACGGCGTCGTGCGCAGCTACGTGGAGTGGATCGCGGCGCTGCCCTGGAGCACCGCCACCGAGGACAACCTGGACCTCCTTCACGCCCGCCAGGTGCTCGAGGAAGATCACTACGACATCGAGCAGGTCAAAGACCGAATCCTGGAGTTCCTGGCCGTGCGCTCGTTGAAGCCCGATGCCCGTGGTTCGATCCTGTGCTTCGTGGGGCCGCCCGGCGTGGGCAAGACCTCGCTGGGCCGCTCGGTGGCGCGCGCGCTGGGGCGCCGCTTTGAGCGGATCAGCGTCGGCGGGGTCAGAGACGAGTCCGAGATCCGCGGCCACCGCCGCACCTACATCGGGGCGATGCCCGGGACGATCATCCGCGCCCTGCGTGACGCCGGGACCAACAACCCGCTGCTGATGATCGACGAGATCGACAAGATGGGCTCGGACTTCCGCGGCGACCCCTCCAGCGCCATGCTCGAGGTCCTCGATCCCGAGCAGAACGAGAGCTTCCGCGACCACTACCTCGACCTGCGCTTCGACCTGTCGAGGGTGATGTTCGTCACCACCGCCAACACGCTGGAGACGATTCCGGGTCCGCTGCGTGATCGCATGGAGGTGATCCAGCTGGCCGGCTACACCGAGGCCGAGAAGCTGGAGATCGCCAAGCGCTACCTGGTGCCGAGGCAGATCGAGCGCAACGGGCTCACCCGGGGCCGGATCTCGTTCAGCGATGCCGGGCTGCGGGTGATCGTCGCCGACTACACCCGGGAGGCGGGGGTCCGCCAGCTGGAGCGGGAGATCGGCAGCGTGTGCCGCAAGATCGCCCGGCGCGTGGCCGAGGGCGAGGCCGCCCGCCGGTTCACGGTCACCGAGCCGCGCGTGCGGGAGCTGCTCGGCAAGCGCCGCTTCTTCTCCGAGGCGCGGCGGCGAACCGCTCGCCCCGGCGTGGCCACCGGCCTGGCCTGGACGCCCGTGGGTGGCGACGTCCTCTTCGTGGAGGCCACGGCGATGCCGGGAAGCGGGCGGCTGACGATCACCGGCCAGCTCGGGGAGGTGATGAAGGAATCCGCACAGGCGGCGCTCTCCTACATCCGCAGCAACGCCCTGGAGGTGCTCCCGGCGCTGGAGGAGGACTGGTTCGCCGACCACGACATCCACATCCACGTCCCGGCCGGGGCGATCCCCAAGGACGGCCCGAGCGCGGGGATCGCCATGGCCACGGCGCTGGCCTCGCTGCTGTCCGGTCGAGCGGTTCGGGCCGACGTGGCGATGACGGGTGAGATCACCCTAACCGGCCAGGTTCTGCCAATCGGCGGGCTCAAGGAGAAGGCCCTCGCCGCCCAGCGCAACGGCATCCGCACCGTGATCGCCCCAGCGCTCAACGAGCCGGACGTCGAGGAGATCCCCGCGCACCTGCTCAAGGCGCTGTCGTTCCGCTTCGTCTCGGAGATCGGGGAGGTGCTGGAGGCGGCGCTGCAGCGCCGCTCGGCGCCCGCCGCGCAATCCAAGGCGTGATGGTGCGCCAGTCGGGGTATTCTGACGCCAGACCCGCCACACGCACGAGGGAGATCTATGGCATCCAAGAAGACCAAGGCCGCCAAGTCGGCGGCGTCGAACGCCACCAACATCGCCAGCATCGCCAAGGCAAACCCGTACATCCAGCGGCTGATCGATGACGCAGATCTGCGTGCGAACCTGCAGCAGGCGCTCGATTCGAGCAAGAGCGCCTACGGCCGTCTGGCCAACGGCAAGGCCCCCCAGCGCGCGATCATGGAGGACAAGAAGCTGCAGAAGGACCTGCGGCAGGCCTACCAGGCGGCTCGTGATGCGGCGGCGACGCTGGGCAACGCCCCCAAGCGCAAGCGGGCTCGCAAGGGGCTGAGTCTGGGCCGCAAGCTGCTGCTCGTCGGGGTCGCCGGCGGGGCGGCGCTGGCTGGCAGCGAGTCGCTGCGCTCCAAGGTGCTGGACGCGCTGTTTGGCAAGGAAGAGGAGTTCGAGTACACGCCGCCGGCGGGTAGTACGCCTGCGGCGCCCGCGGCACCGGTAAGCGCCGCGTAGCCCAGCCTCTCCTCTCGCGGGAAAGCATTGCCCGAGGCGCCCCTTCAGGGGGGCGCCTCTTGCTTGGCGCGGACCCCGGCTTGGTGGCGGTCCTCGATCTGACCGGGACTACAATCGGTGTTCGTGCCGGGAGCGAGCGCACCTGTGATCGCCGCGACGCGCGAGCTCGCTCAGGACAAGGCGCTGCGGATCGTGGAGGCGATGCGGATCAGCGTCGCCGCGCGCGGCATCGCCGGGGCGACGTTCGACCACGTGGCGCGTGAGGCCGGCGTCTCCCGGGGGCTGCTGCACTACTACTTCGCCACCAAGGAGCGGTTGCTGGTGGAGGTGGTGCGGCGCGAGTGCGAGGTTCGGATCGAGCGGATGGAGGCGGCGGTGGCCGGTGCCGGCAGCGCCGAGGAGGTGCTGGCCGCGCTGGTGGCCGCCTTCGAGGAGCTGCTGGGTGCCGGGCACACCGCCCTGGTGATGTTCTACGAGATGATGACGCTGGCCCAGCGCAACGCCGAGATCGCCGCCGAGCTGGCCGAGCTCGGCCGCCGGACTCGCTCGGCCATGGCGGCGGTGCTGCGCGCCCGCGCGCAGGCGGGGGTCCTGGAGCTCCGCGCCGACGCCGAGGTGCTGGCCACCTTCCTGTTCGCGCTCGCCGACGGGATCACCGTGCGCAAGCTCAGCGAGCCCGAGCTCCAGATCGCGCCGGTGGTGGAGCAGGCGCTCGCCGCTGCGCGGGCCGTGCTCAGCTGAGGCCCGTGTGCCGCCTGGGCGGTTCCTTCCGCCGCCGGTCGCTGCCCGGCGGCTGCTGGTTCACCCGGCCTGCCCTCCCATGCGCAACCCGCCAGCTGTCGCATCCTCACTCGGCTCTTGGCCACATAAGCACGTGGGGCGTGCTTATGTGGCCAGGGGAAGGCGGTGATCGCGCGGATGGCGGATTGTGCATGCTCGCCGAGGCTGGGGGCAATACGCGCTCCGGGGCGAGGGCCGCGCCGGGCAACCGCCTGGCCACGCTCACGCGCTGGCCAACGCGCCGCTATCCCTAACGTTCACGGCCGATGCGCCGACTCCCCCTGCTGCTGAGCGCGGCGCTGATCCTGATCCTGCTGGGCCTGGCGCAGCTCCTGCTGCCCGGGATCGCGACCCAGCGGCTGCGCGAGCAGCTGGCCCGGTCGGGGGAGGTGCTGGCCGTGGAGGTGCACGCCTTCCCGGCGATTGAGCTGCTGTGGCACCACGCCGACCGGGTGGTGGTGCGGATGGGCAGCTACCGCTCGAGCTCCCCTGCACTCGGCGCGTCGCTGGACCAGCTCGGCGGCGTGGGCAGCCTCGATGCCTCCGTGCAGAAGCTCACTGCCGGGCTCCTGCGCCTGCGTGATGCCAGCCTGCACAAGCGCGGCAGTGCGCTGTCGGGCTCGGCCAGCATCACCGAGGGCGATCTCCAGGCCGCGGTGCCGTTCCTGCAGAGCGTGCAGCCCGTGGCCCAAGACGGCTCTCAGCTGGTCCTTCGGGGCACCGCCACGCTACTGGGCATCACGGCCACCGTCGACGCCACGGTCACCGCCGCGGCCGGAGAGATCCGCGTCGCTCCGGACGTGCCCTTCGGGGGACTGGCCACCGTCACCGTGTTCTCCAATCCCCATCTGGACTTCCGGTCCCTCTCCGCCCAGCCGAGGTCCGGTGGCTTCACGACCACCGTCACCGCTCGGCTGCGGTGAGCCTCAGGACAACTTCGGCGAGCGCCAAGGCGTCCGCAGCCGCCGCTGCACCTCCTCGCCCAGGGCGTCGATGGCGATGCGCTCCTGGGCCAGGCTGTCACGGTCACGCAGGGTAACCGTGCGGTCCTCCACCGACTGGTGGTCGACGGTGACCGCCCACGGGGTGCCGATCTCGTCCTGGCGGCGGTAGCGGCGGCCGATCGCCCCGCCCTCGTCGTACTCGGCGTGGACGTCCCGGCGCAGGGCGCGGTGGACCTCGGCCGCCAGCTCCGGCTGGCCGTCTTTACGCACCAGCGGCAGGACCGCGACCTTAACCGGCGCCAACCGCGGATGGAGGCGCAGCACCGTGCGCTTCTCGCCGTCGATCTCATCCTCGTCGTAGGCGTCGACGAGGAACGCCAGCAGTGCCCGGTCGGCGCCGGCGGCGGGCTCTATCACGTGCGGGACGTAGCGCTCGCCGCTGGCGCTGTCGACGTACTCCAGCTTCTGGCCGGAGTGCTCGGCGTGCGCGCGCAGGTCGAAGTCACCACGGTTGGCGATTCCCTCCAGCTCGGACCAGCCGATCGGGAACAGGTACTCGATGTCGCTGGTGGCGCTGGAGTAGTGCGAGAGCTCGTCGCGCTCGTGGGCGCGGAGCTGGAGGTGGTCGGGCCGGATGCCGAGCTCGGTGTACCAGTTCATCCGCTGCTCGGTCCAGTGCTTGAACCACCGCTCGGCCTCGGCGGGCGGGACGAAGAACTCCATCTCCATCTGCTCGAACTCACGCATGCGAAAGACGAAGTTGCCCGGCGTGATCTCGTTGCGAAAGCTCTTGCCGATCTGCGCGATCCCGAAGGGTGGCTTCTTGCGGGAGAACTGCAAGTAGTTCTTGAAGTTCAGGAAGATGCCCTGGGCGGTCTCGGGGCGCAGGTAGACCGTCGAGCCCTGCTCCTTGACCGGACCGACGGTGGTCTCGAACATGAGGTTGAAGTCCCTGGCCTCGGTGAGGTCGCAGTCGGAGGTCTCGCCCGGCCTGCGTGAGGGCTTGCGCCCGCAGTGCCCCTGTTCGATGTGGTCGGCGCGGAAGCGCAGCTTGCAGGTCCGGCAGTCCACCATCGGGTCGGTGAACCCGGAGAGGTGACCGCTGGCCCGCCACGTCTTCGGGTGCTGGATGATCGCCGAGTCGAGCGCCACGATGTCGTCGCGCTCCTGCAGCATCGCCTCCCACCACCGGCTCTTGACGTTCGTCTTGAGCAGGACGCCGTAGTGCCCGTAGTCGTAGCTCGAGCCCAGGCCCCCGTAGATCTCGCTGCTGGGAAACACGAAGCCCCGGCGCTTGCACAGCGAGACGATCTTGTCCATGGTCACGGTGTCCGGTGCCATCGCGCCGGTGATCCTAGAGGGCTCTCCGGGGTCGGGCTCCCCGGTTCCGGTTCCCGGGATTGGCACTCGGCCCACGGGAGTGCCAAGCCCCGACGGTTATAATTGCCGGCGGGATGCCGACCTACGAATACCGGTGCGAGCGGGGTCACACCTTTGAGGTGATGCAGCGGATCGCCGACGATCCCGTCTCCATCTGCACCACCTGCTCAGCTCCCGTTCAGCGGGTCATGCATCCCGTCGCCGTGCACTTCAAGGGCTCGGGCTTCTACAACACCGACTACGGCACGCGCAAGCGCGCGCGGGAGCAGAAGGAGCACGCCGAGAGCAAGAGCAAGGCGGAGTCCTCCTCGGGCTCCGAGAAGAAGTCCGGCAGCGAGTCGAGCAAGGGTGGGGGCGAGGCCGGCAGGTCCGGCTCGGACTCCAAGGGATCCTCGGACTCAAAGGCCAAGACGCCCGCCTCCTCCTAGCGCGCGGCACGAGCGCTCAGGCAAGAGCGCCCGAGCACGAGTCAGCCGTTCAGCAGCCGCGCCACTGCTCGGTGGACCGCCGCCGAGGACACGGTCAGCGCGCTCTCCCCGTCGGGCAGCGTCGCTGCCCCCGTCGGCTTGAGCACCTGTACGGGCGCCGAACCGCCGATCTCCGCGGCGGCGAACAGGCTGAGCAGGGTGAAGCCGCCCATGTCCGTGCGCAGCACCTTGGGCGCGGCCCAGGAGGCCCAGGGCAGGCGCGGGAAGGTGCTCGGCGAGGTCAGCCTCGACTTGACGGCGTTGAGGATGAGCTGCTGGCGCCTGACGCGAGTGAGGTCGTTCTCGGCCGGATTGCACTTGTTCTCCCGCGTACGCGCCAGGGTCAGGGCCTGGATCCCGTCGAGGTGGTGGTCGCCAGGACGCAGGTACAGCGAGAAGCCGCCGTTGCGGGTACCCCCGCTGATGTCCGAGCAGACGCGTCCGGTGGTCACGTCGACGCCGCCCACGGCGTCGATGAACTTTGGAAACGCGGCCAGGTTGACGACGATCAGGTGGTTGATCGGCACACCGGTGAACTGCTGGATCGTGCGGATCGCCAGCGCCGGTCCCCCGAAGGCGTAGGCGGCGTTGATCTTGCTGGTGCCATGGCCGGGGATCGCCGCCGTCGTGTCCCGGGGGATCGAAAGCCGCCGCGAGGTGCCGCCGCCGATGCGCCACAGCATGATCGTGTCCGAGCGGCTGCCGGCGTCGTTGGTGTTGGCGCCCGGTTCCTTGGAGCCCACGGGCCGCTGATCGGTACCCAGGATCAGCACCGTGTCGGTGGAGGTCAGCATGTTGGAGCCGGAGGCCAGCGCCGTCCCCACCGAGCCTGGCAGGTTCCCCTTCTCGTTCTGCGCGCTGATGACGAAGAGCACCAGCGACAGCAGCAGCCACGCGACGACCGCAAGCGCGAGATACTTCAGGATCCTCCGGGGCCCCCACGCCCGTCGCGGCCCGCCGCCGCTCCGGCCAGGCCGGTGATCGCGTCGGCCGCCCGCGCCGGGCACCGCCGCGTCCTCCTGTCCGCGCAGCAGCGCCCGCAGCCCTCGCGGCCCCGCTCGGTAGGTCGTGTAGGGGCGCTCTTCGGACCCCCCGCCAGAGGATCGCGCGCCTGAGTACAGGCGGTAGGGAGGGTCCTCGGACGGTGTCGGATTGCGGCGACGATCGGACATCGGGCACTGCATATAGTGACGACATGCCCGGCCGGCGCACCATCGGCGTCGACATGGGCGGGACCAAGCTCCTGGCCGGAGCGGTGGACCAGGCGCTCGCGGTGCACTACCGCGCGCAGCGCAACGTGGTCGGTCTCGACCAGGCGGCGCTGCTCGATGTCTCCGTGGAGGCGGTCCAGGAGGCTCGGACCCGGGCGGGGGGCGAGGTGGCGGCGGTGGGCTTCGGGATCCCCAGCCTGATGGACCGCCGCACGAGGCAGAGCGTGATCGCCGTGAACCTGCCGCTGGCGGGGATCCCCTTCGCCGACGTCATGACCGAGCGCCTGGGCCTGCCCGTGTTTGTCGACAACGACGCCAACGTCGCAGCGCTGGCCGAGCATCGCGCCGGCGCCGCGCGCGGCGCCACCGAGGCGGTCATGCTCACGATCGGCACCGGAATCGGGGGTGGGCTGATCCTGCGCGGCGAGCTCTACCGCGGCACTGTCGGCGCCGCCGCTGAGCTCGGTCACATGGTCATCGACCTGGACGGCCCGCGCTGCCAGGGCAACTGTCCCAATCGCGGATGCGTCGAGGCGCTCGCCTCGGGCACGGCGCTGGCTCGGGAGGCCGCTCGCCTGGCCGGGGAGCGCCCGCAGTCGGCCCTGGGCAGAGCGCTGGCGCGCGGCCAGGCCCTGCTCGGCCCGCTGGTCACCGAGCTGGCCCACGACGGTGACGAGGCCGCGGTGGAGGCGATCAGGCTGATCGGCAGCCGGCTGGGGGTGGCGATCGCCAGCTACGTCAACATCTTCAACCCCCAGGTGGTGGTCGTCGGCGGGGGCGTCATCGCCGCGGGAGAGCTGCTCCTGACCCCCGCGCGGGCGGCGGTGGCCGAGCGCGCGCTTCCGCCCTCCCGTGACGAGGTGGAGGTCGTGCCCGCCCACTTCGGGATCGAGGCCGGGATGGTGGGCGCGGCCACGCTGGCCTTCGACGGCCTGAGCGGGGGCCTCGGGTGACCAGCGGCAGGCTGATCGTCTGCCCGACCCCGATCGGCAACCTCCAGGACGTGACCCTGCGCGTGCTGGCCGCCCTGCGTGAGGCTGACGTCGTGGCCTGCGAGGACACCCGCCGCACCGGGGTGCTGCTCCAACGCTACGGGGTCAGCGCCAAGCTCCTCAGCCTCCACGAGCACAACGAGGCCGAGCGCGCGCCGGAGCTGGTGAAGCGGATGCGAGCGGACGAGGTCGTGGCGCTCGTCTCCGACGCCGGCATGCCGCTGATTTCCGACCCCGGCTTCGTGCTCGTGCGCGCCTGCGTGGCGGCCGGCATGGCCGTGGAGGTGCTCCCCGGCCCCTCCGCGCCGCTGGCGGCGCTCGTGGCCTCGGCGCTGCCGGCCGACCGGTGGCGCTTCGCCGGGTTCCTGCCGCGCAAGCGCGCCGAGCTGG
>JALYYW010000018.1 GCA_030946085.1 Actinomycetota bacterium | reverse complement strand
CCCGGGGCCGGAGCGCTTTCGCTTCCCCGATGTCGCGCCGCCGGCGGTGGTGGCCGATCCCGCGGCTCCCGAGGCCGCCGTCGCCTACCCGGAGGGGTGGCTGCGTGAGCGCCTCGGCGCCCGTGGGCTAGCCCTGCGAGGCCTCCATCCCGGCGCCTGGCGCGGCGGGGCCGGCACCAGCTGGCAGGACGTGGTCATCGCCGACCGGGGCTGATGGGTTCTGGGCCGGCGTCTGGCCGCGGAATCGCAGCGCGCCCAGTAGCTCCACCATCAGCGTGCGCTCCCGGCGCAGCGCCAAGCTCGAGTAGATGGCCACGAACAGCGCCAGCTCAGCGATCGCCTGAACCAGCGGGCGAGCACCGCCCCACAGCGCCAGCCGCAGCGCCAGCACCACGAGGCAGGCCAGCGAGATCGGGATCACGGTGGGCCCGATCAGCTGGCGCAGCCGCACATCGGGCAGCAGGCGGCGCACGTAGACGCTGCGCACGCCCAGGGCAATCAGCGCCGCCCCCACGCGGCCGATGGCGAAGCCCTCGAAGCCATCGAGCAGCAATCCGGCGAGACCGAGCACCAGAAACGCCCCGGCGCCGGCCAGGGCCTCCACGGCGGGCGGTCCGGTCTGGCCGTGGGCGCGGAAGAACGAGAACCAGTTGAACCCCAGCTGCGTGACCACTCCCACCAGCGCCAGGCCCTGGAGCAGCACCACGGCGGGCTTCCAGTCTTGCCCCAGCACGAACTGCACCAGGTCCGGGGCGAACAGCGCGATGCTCGCGGCGTAGGGCAGGACCCACATCAGCGTGGCGCGGTTGGACTTCAGGTAGAGCTCTTGCAGCGCCGGGCGTTGACCCTGAATCGCGCAGATCGCGGGGTAGATGGTGGCGGTGACGATCTGGTCGGCGCGGTCGATGTAGCGGGTGAGCGTGACCGCCAGGGTGATGAAGCCCGCACCGGCGAGCCCGTCGTGGAGCTTGATGCTCAGGACCTGCCCCTGGGCGATCACCATTGCGGCGATCACCGCGAGCAGGATCGGCGCCGAGAAGCGCAGGTAGCGCGCCGCGACGCGGCGGTCATAGCGCAGCGCCAGTCGGTAGGGGGAGACGGCCACGGCGGCCGCGACCGCGACTACATAGCCCGCGACCTGGCCGATCACGAGGCTCCACACGCCGAGGCTGGTGGCCGCCGCCAGCGGCACGGTGATGACGAATCCCACCAGCGGCTGGATCGCCTGGAGCGAGCGCTGGCGGCGGAAGTCCATGCGGCGGAAGAACACCCACATCGGGCTCTGTAGGGCAAAGGCCAGCGGCAGGTAGGCGAGGCTGGCCATCAGCCCGAGCAGGCGGTGGTCCCGGTAGACGGTCGCCACCAGCGGTGCGAGCGCCAGGATCGCCATCGCCATCGCCAGCGAGAGCGTCAGCTCCAGCGTGAACGCGTACTGAAATTCCTTCTCCTGGTCGGCCTCTGACTGCTGCACAAAGGCCTCGTCGATGCCGACCCGCTTCAGCGCGATCAGCGAGATCACGGTGGTGGACACGACGCCGTAGAGCCCGATCTGCCGCGGGCCCAGCAGCCGCGTCACGACCAGCCCCTGCACCAGCACGAGCCCGTCGATCAGCGCCAGGAAGCCGCCGGTCACGACCGCTCCCCTGAGGGTGCGACGCCGCAGCTCGGCGCGGGGGAAGGGAAGGCGCTCGCTCATCGCGCGGTGCGGGTCAGCAGCGCGTAGTACCCGTAACGGGCGCGCGGGGTGAAGTTGGCCGCCAGGTAGCGGTCGAGGATGTGGACACCGCTCGAGCGCCCGGCGTCGTTTGCCTCGACGAGGCTCGCGCGCGGGTCCAGCCAGCGGATCACGACGCGGGTGTGCGCCAGCTCGCCGACGATCTCCCGCTGCACCGGGGCCGTGGTGAGGAGGCCCGGCTGCATCACGTCGTAGCGGGTGGCGTTCGGATGCCCGAGGACCACGTACAGCAGCGGGTCCCCGGCATGGACCAGATCGTGATGCGGGTTGGCGACGAAGATCGCCTCGCCGGGGCGCGTGAGCGTACCCAGCGCCTGCTCCAGGCCGCGCAGCGCGGTGGCGTCGGCGGGGGTGGTTTGCACTCCGTCGCCGGCCGGCCCCGGTACGGCGGCTCCGGCGAACGGATGCAGGAGCGCCTCGGCGCGGCGATCGACGCCGTGGAGCGCGATCAGCGCCAGTGCCAGCAGGGCCGTCACCCCGGTGGAAGTTAGGTTGCCATGCGGAACCAAACTTCCCAGGGCGAGCGGCAGCACCGCCGCCAGCGGCACCAGATGGAACTCGTCCGTGCGCCCCAGCAGGTAGGCCAGCGAGACGAGCAGGATCGGAGCCAGGGCCAGCTGCAGCCGGTCTCGCCTCCGCACCACCCCCGCGGCCCATACCGCCACCCCCGCCACCAGGATCGCCGGGGCGTAGAGCTCCAGCAGCTTGTCGGGCTTGAACGAGCCGTGATATGTAAGCGGGAACGGCAGCCGCTGGAGGGCTTGGATCCCGTAGAAGCCGAAGGTGTCCTGCCACAACGCGCCGGGCCCGACCGCGAGAAAGGACACGATCGGGATCAGCGCGCCGGCCGCGGCGCAGGCCGCGCAGCGGCGGCGGCTCGCTGGCGTCGCCAACACCAGCACCCCCAAGATCGCCGCCAGCCCCAGCTCAAAGCGGAAGCCGAACGCCAGCCCCGCCAGCGCCCCGGCGAGCAGTGGTCGCTTGCGCGCCGCGGCCAGCAGCGCACCCAGGCAGAGCAGCAGCGCCGGCGGGTTCGGCCCCGGCCCGGTCGGCCATGCCAACGCCCCCGCGGCTGCCAACCACCCCAGCAGCGCCACCCACCGCGGGGCCCGGTCGCGCACCAGCAGGAAGACCAGCACCCCCACGCCGGCATCGGTCAGCGTCCGCACCACCCGCCAGGCGAGCAGTGATGCCCCGAACAGCTCCTGAAGCGCCGCCAGCACCAGCGGCTGGCCGGGGGGGTAGTTCATCCAGAAGTCCCGGTAGGGCCATTGCCCGGAGGCGATCCGCGCACCGGCCTGGAGCATCAGCCCCTCGTCGTGGGGCCCGACGCCCTGGAGGATCGTGAAGCCGGAGAGTGCCGCGCCGAGCGCGAACAGCAGCCCCGGCAGCACCCTCGCATCCCCGCGGCTCACCCATCCGACAATATCGCCGGGCATGTCCGACCAGCAGCCGCGCGCCGCGATCGTGATCCCCAACTGGAACGGGCTCCGCTGGCTGCCCGGCTGCCTGCAGGCGATCGCCGCCCAGACGCTGGCCGCGGCGGAGGTTGTGGTGGTCGACAACGGGTCCACCGACGGCTCGCTGGCCTACCTCGCCGCCGAGCACCCGGAGGTGCGGGTGCTGGCGCTCGGGCGCAACAGCGGTTTCGCCCACGCCGCCAACCGCGGCGTCCAGGCGGCCCGTTACGAGTACGTGGCCATGCTCAACACCGACGTGGTGCCGGCCGCGGACTGGCTGGAGCGTCTGGTGGTGGTCCTGGACGAGGACTCACAGGCCGCCGGGGTGGCCTGCAAGATGCTCTGGCTGCACGACCCCGCGGAGGTCTACGACGCCGGTGACGTGCTGCGCCGTGACGGCGCCTGCGAGCAGCGCGGCCGCTTTCATCGCGACGACGGCAGCTTCGATCAGCCGGGAGAGGTGTTCGGGGCGTGCGCCGGCGCCGCGCTCTACCGCCGGGAGGCCCTGCTGGCCGTGGGCGGCTTCGACGAGCGCTACTTCGCCTACCTGGAGGATGTCGACCTGGCGCTGCGGTTGCGTCTGACCGGTTGGGGCTGCCGCTACGAGCCGGCGGTGGCGCTCCACGCCGGCGGGGGCTCCTCCCATCAGCTCTCCGGCGGGCATCTGCCGCTGGTCCAGCGCAACACGCTGCTGCTGGTGGCCAGGTTCTTTCCCCTGCGCTGGCTGCCGCTGGTGGCCTATCGTCAGCTGGGCTGGGCCTGGCACGCCCTGCGCGAGCGCCGGCTGCGGGTGCACGTGCGCGCCACCCTGGCCGCGCTACCGGTTATCAGCGGCGCGCTGCGGGAGCGCTTGGGCCAGCGCGGAAGCGCAGCACAGCGGGTGCCGATCGGGCAGGTGGTGCCCCGCCTTCCGGTGCGCGGCCCCGAGGCCGGGGGGCACCGTTCCCAGATCGCTGCCAGCTGGCGCTGAGCTACCCGCGGTAGAGCTCAAGCGGTCTCGTGGCAGCCGCGGGCTCTCAGATCAGGCCCGTGCGGCGGCCACCCGCGCCAGCTTGCGCCGGGCACCGGCTTCCAGGGCCACCTTGCGCAATCGCACGGCCGCCGGGGTGACCTCCACGCACTCGTCCTCGCGCAGGAACTCCAGCGCCTGGTCGAGTGAGAGCTCGCGCTTGGGGACCAGACGCACGAGCTCGTCGGCGGTGGAGGAGCGGATGTTGGTCAGGTGCTTCTCCTTGCAGGCGTTGACGTCGAGATCCTCGGCCCGGGCGTTCTCGCCGACGATCATTCCCTCGTAGACCCGGTCGCCGGGCTCCACGAACAGCGTGCCCCGCTCCTGGAGGTTGAACAGGGCAAAGGCGGCCACGGCGCCGCGCCGGTCGGAGACGAGCGATCCCGTGGGCCGGGTGCGCAGCTCGCCGTGCCAGGCCTCCCAGCGGTCGAAGACGTGGTGCACGAGCCCGGTGCCGCGGGTCTCGGTGAGGAACTCGGTGCGAAAGCCGATCAGCCCCCGCGCAGGCACCAGGTACTCCATCCGCACCCAGCCGCTGCCGTGGTTGACCATCTGCTCCAGGCGGCCCTTGCGCAGCGCCAGCAGCTGCGTCACCACCCCCACGTAATCCTCGGGCACGTCGACGCTCATCCGCTCCACCGGCTCATGGAGGCGGCCCTCGATCTCCCGCGTGACCACGCGGGGCTTGCCCACGGTGAGCTCGAACCCCTCGCGGCGCATCAGCT
>JALYYW010000015.1 GCA_030946085.1 Actinomycetota bacterium | reverse complement strand
CGCCTCCGGCACGGTCTTGGGCAGGCTGTAGGGCCGGCTCACTGTCATCACGTCCCAGGCGTCGGCCAGCGCCAGCAGCCTCGCTCCCTCGGGGATCTCGCGCTCGGCCAGCCCGCGCGGGTAGCCGGCCCCGTCCGGGCGCTCGTGGTGGGTGCGGATCCACTCCACCTGCTTCTCGGCCAGCACCCCCTCCACGATCCGTGCCGAGAGCTCCGCGTGGCCGCGGATCTCCGCCCGTTCCTCGGCGTTCAGCGGCGTCATCTTTGTCAGCGTGGCGTCCGGAACCCCGATCTTGCCCACGTCGTGGACCAGCGCCGCCTCGCTGAGCATCAGCGCCTGGTCGTGGCTCCAGCCGGCGATACGGGCCAGCCGGCCGGCCAGGATCGAGACCCGCTCGGAGTGCTGGCGGGTGGCGGGATCCTTGGCGTCGATCGCGTGCGCCAGCGCCCGCAGCCCCAGCAGCGCCTGCGAGCGAGCCAGCCGCTCGGCCCGCTCCTGGTCGGAGAGCTCGGCGACCACGTCGGGGTCGTAGATCCAGCACTGGTTGCGGCCGTGGGCCTTGCTCCAGTAGAGCGCGCCGTTGGCCAGGCGCATCAGCTCGCTCGGCTCGTCGGTCACGGTGGTGTCGCAGATCCCCGCCGAGATCGTCATCGCGAAGGGCTCCCGGACGCGTGCGGCCACGAGCTGGCGGACGCGCTCCACCGCCACCAGCGCCGCCTCACGCGAGGTCTGCGGCAGGATCCAGGCGAACTCGTCCCCGCCGACGCGGCCGAGCGTGTCCTCCGCCCGCGCCAGCTCCTGCAGGCACTCGGCCACCGAGACGAGCAGCTCGTCGCCGGCGACGTGGCCGCCGATGACGTTCAGCTGCTTGAAGTTGTCGATGTCCAGCACCGCCACCGAGAGGATTCCGTCGTGGCGGCGGGACCGCGCCAGCTCCGCGGTCAGCCGCTCGTGCAGGGCGCGGTGGTTGGAGAGTCCGGTGAGCGGGTCGGTCCGGGCCTGGGCGGCGAGCTTGTCCCGGTCCTCGATGCTGGCGATGGCGGTGGCCAGCAGCTCCCCGACCTCCCCCAGCAGCTGCTCGTCCTCTGTGCTCAGCTGAGTGCCCTCCACCGTGGCCACCGCCAGCACGCCCCAGATCCGCCCCGCCACACGGATCGGGCAGACGACGGTGGAGCGGTAGCCGAGCCGTCCGGCGTCGTCGTCCGCGGGATGACGCTCCACCCGCACCGGCGAGCCGGTCCTGAGCGCCTCGTCGATGTCGCTGCCAGGGCGGACCGGCACGAGCCGGCCCGCCTCGTAGCGGCCGCCCGGCTCCCGGGACCAGGAGCCGGCGACTCGCATCGAGTCCGGGCCCTCGATCCGCAGGACGCCAGCGCCGCTGGCCCCCACCAGGGTGGCGGTCTCCAGGGAGACCAGCGCATAGATCTGCTCCGCCGACTGGCCGTCGACGACCGCGGTGGCAACGCGGCGCAGCGCGCCCTGCTCGGCGGCGAGCAGCTCGGCGCGGGTGCGCAGTCGCCCGGTGATGGCCGTGCCGGCCATGATCGCCACGCCGAGCGCGACGTAGGAGGAGGCGGCGATCACCACCTCGGCGAGGAACTGGTCGTGCAGCGCGCGGCCGTCGTAGAGCAACGGAAGCGCCTGGACGATCACGCATGCCGTCACGTAGCTCACCGCCACCGGGCGGCGGTAGAAGCAGGCCGCGAACACGATCACGAACAGCAGGTACATCCACGCCAGCGATCGGGCACCGCCGGTGGCAGCCATGGCGATGGCGATCATCACGAGCGACGCGTTGACCGAGGCGTGCATCAGCCACACGCGCGAGCGCGTCCAGTCGACCACCCACAGCGACACCGCGCCGCAGAGGACGGCGACCCCGGAGAGCCCCAGCACCACGCCCGGATGCGCTCGCGGGGCCCCAGGGAGCAGCAGCGAGAGGGCGAAGCTCGCGCCCCCGAGCAGGTAGAGCAGGCCGCTGATCCGTCCGAACAGCCCCCCCTGCTCTCGATGCACCGCATCGAGAGGCACGATCCGTCGCGCTCCTTCCCCGGCCTGACGGCCGGACTTCGTCCTGCGCTCCATTACCTTCCCTATCGGCATCGAGCAGCGGGTCTTCAACCCGCAGGACGGGCGATGTTAGCGCTAAAGCGGCTGCCGAACAACGGGGCGGCGCACGGCACCGGCCTCGTCGAGCCGGCGCACCGGGGTCGTGTAGGGCGCGGCCCGGGCCACCTCCGGGTCCTCACGCGCCTCGCGGAGGATCTCGGCGACCGTGCTGGCGAAGTGGTCCAGCGTCTCCCGGGTCTCGGTCTCGGTGGGCTCTATCAGCAGCGCCTCGTCGACGAGCAGGGGGAAGTACACCGTCGGCGGATGCACCCCATGATCGAGCAGGCGCTTGGCCAGATCGAGCGTCTTGATCTTCAGCTCCCGTTTCATCGGGCCGCCGGAGAGCACGAACTCGTGCATGCACACACGCTCGTAGGCCACCGGCAGGTGCTCCAGGACGCCCTCGGCCCGCAGCCGCGCCAGTAGGTAGTTGGCGTTGAGCACGGCGACCTCGGAGACCTCACGCAGCCCCGCCGCGCCGAGGGAGCGGATGTAGGCGTAGGAGCGCACGAACACGCCGTAGTTGCCCTGGAAGCCGCGCAGGCGGCCGATCGACTTGGGGCGGTCGAAGTCAAGGTCATAGACCGGCGGCTCGCCGCGTCCGTTGGTCGAGGCGCCGTCATCGCGCCGGACCACCTGGGGCCGCGGGAGGAAGGGCTCGATCCGCTGCGAGACCGCGATCGGGCCGGCGCCGGGGCCACCGCCACCGTGGGGCTGGGTGAAGGACTTGTGCAAGTTGAAGTGCACGATGTCGAAGCCCATGTCCCCGGGGCGGCAGATCCCCATGATCGCGTTGAGGTTGGCGCCGTCGTAATACAGGGTGGCACCGACGTCGTGCACGATCTGAGCGATCTCCTCGATCCTGGGCTCGAACAGCCCCAGCGTCGAGGGGTTGGTCAGCATCAGGCAGGCCACCTCATCGGTGGCCTTGGCCCGGAGGTCCTCCACGTCGACATTGCCGTGCTCGTCGGTGCCCACCTTGACGACCTCGTAGCCGGCCATCGTCACCGTCGCGGGATTGGTCCCGTGGGCGGTGTCGGGCGTCAGCACCTTGGTGCGGTGCTCTCCACGATCCTCGTGGAAGGCCCGCGTCAGCAGCACGCCCGCCAGCTCTCCGTGCGAGCCGGCCGAGGGCTGCAGCGAGACGTGGGGCAGGCCCGCGATCTCCCCCAGCGCGTCCTGCAGGCGCCACATCAGCTCGAGCGCCCCCTGCGCGTGGGCGGGGTCCTGAAGGGGGTGAAGGCGGGCGTGGCCGGGCAGCGCCGCGATCCGCTCGTGCAGCTTGGGGTTGTGCTTCATCGTGCAGGAGCCCAGCGGATAGAAGCCGGTGTCCAGGTCGAAGTTGCGCTTGGAGAGACGGTTGAAATGACGCACGATCTCAGGCTCGGCGACCTCGGGCAAGCGCGGCGGCGCCTCCCGGCGCAGCGCCTGGGGCAGTAGCTGCTCCAGCGGGCGCTCGGGGACGCCCGCGGCGGGCGCCACAAAGGCGCGCCGGCCCGGCTTGGAGCGCTCGTAGATCGTCAGCTCGTCATCGGCGGCGCGGATCACGATCCCACCTCCGCCACGGCCAGCGAGGAGCTCTGCACCGCTGCAGCGAGCGCCTCGACGAGGGCGTCGATGTGGGCTCGGGTGCGCAGCTCGGTGATCGCCACCAGCAGGCAGTCCGAGAGCTCGGGGAAGTCGCGGCCGAGCGGATAGCCAGGGTTGATCCCGCGCCGGCGGCAGGCGGCGAGAACCTCCTCCACCGGCGCCTCCAGGCGGATCCCGAACTCTCTGACCACGGGCTGCTCGTGCACCAGCGAGATCCCGTCGACGGCCTGCAGCCGGTCCCGCGCGTAGGCGGTGCGCTGGAGCATCAGCTCAGCGAGCTCGACGATTCCCTGGCGCCCCAACCAGCTCAGGTAGATGACCCCGGCGAGCGCGTTCAGCGCCTGCGCGGTGCAGATGTTGGAGGTGGCGCGCTCGCGGCGGATGTGCTGCTCGCGCGTCTGCAGGGTCAGCACGAACCCGCGCTTGCCGTCGACGTCGCGCGTCTCGCCGGCGATCCGGCCCGGCAGCCGGCGCATCAGGGCCTCGGTGACGGCGAAGAAGCCAAACGAGGGCCCGCCGAAGTCCAGGCGGTTGCCGAGCGTCTGTCCCTCCCCGACGGCGACGTCCACCCCACACTGCCCCGGCGGGCGCAGCAGCGCCAGCGGCAGAGGGTCGCAGGCGCAGATCGACAGCGCCCCGACCTCGTGGGCGGCCGCCGACAGCGCCGTCACGTCCTCGACGGCCCCGAGGAAGTTCGGCTGCTGGACGATGATGGCGCTGAGGTCCGCGTCGAGCCCGGGCAGCTCGGTGAGGCCGTCGCGCAGCGGCGCCTCCACCACCTCCATGCCCCAGCCGCGGGCCAGGGTGCGCACCGTCTCCAGCGAGTGCGGGTGCACGCCGCGGGAGACGACCAGCTTCCGGCGCCCGTTGGCGAGCTTGGCCACGTATGCGGCGGCGCCCACGGCGCTCGGCCCCTCGTAGACGGAGGCGTTTGACACCGGCAGGCCGGTGAGCTCGGAAATCGCCGTCTGGTACTCGAACATCGCCTGCAGGCCGCCTTGGGAGATCTCGGGCTGGTAGGGCGTGTAGGGCGTCAGGAACTCCGAGCGCTGGAGGATGGAGTCGATCAGCGCCGGAACGTAGTGGTCGTACATCCCCCCGCCCAGAAAGGAGATCTCGTCCTCGGCGCTCACGTTGCGCGCCGCCAGCGCCCGCAGCTCGCCGAAGACCTCCTGCTCGGAGAGGCCCTCGCCGAGCTCCAGCCCGGCCCGGCAGCGCAGGTGCTCGGGAATGTCGGCGAACAGGTCCTCCAGAGAGCTGGCGCCGATCTGCGCCAGCATCTCCCGGCGGTCGGCCTCGGTGGCGGAGACGTAGCGAGTCACGAAAGCGACCCCTCGTAGGCGGCGGCGTCCATCAGCGAGTGCAGCTCGCCCCGGTCGGAGAGCGTGACCTTCACCAGCCACCCCTCTCCGTAGGGGTCGTCGTTGATCGCCTCGGGCTTCTCCGCGAGCGCCTCGTTGACCTCGACGATCTCGCCGGACAGCGGGGCGTAGACGTCAGAGACCGCCTTGACCGATTCGACCTCGGTGTAGGACTCGCCCTGCTTGAGCTGGGTCCCCACCTTCGGCGCCTCGAAGAACACCACCTCGCCGAGCGCGTCCTGCGCGTACCAGGTGATCCCGAACGTGGCGGCGTCGTCCTGCACGCGGGCCCAGTCGTGCTCGGGGTGGTAGAGGAGGTCGGACGGATAGCTGGCGTCGGCCATGTTCGGTGTCATCCCTTTCGGTACAGAGGCTTCTGCTCGACGCGGGCGGCGCGAAGCTTTCCCCGCACGTCGATCTCGATGCTCGTGCCGGGCTCAGCCCGATCGGCGGAAACGTACGCCATCCCGATGCCCCGTTCCAGGCACGGCGAAAACGTGCCGCTGGTGACGATGCCCCCGCCCACCACGGCATTGCCCGCGCGTGCGATTCCACCCTCCGGCATCACGAACGCCACCAACCGCTCCGCCGGCCCCTGTTCCCGGGCCGCGGCGACCGCCTCGGCACCGAGGAAGCCGGTCTCCTCCCGGCAGCACCAGCCCAGCCCGGCCTCGATCGGTCCGCGGTCGGGGCCGAGGTCGTTGCCGTGGAGGTGAAAGCAGACCTCCAGGCGCAGCGTGTCCCGCGCCCCCAAGCCGGTGGGGGCGGCACCGGCGCCGAGCAGCGCATCCCACACCGCCGGCGCCTCCCGGGGTGAAAGCAGCAGCTCATAGCCGTCTTCGCCGGTGTATCCGGTGCCGCACACCAGCGCCGGCGCGCCCGCCACCACGGCCTCTCCACAGTGCATCCGCGGCGGCAGCGGGCCGTCGGCCAGGCCCTGCACCAGCTCCGGCGCGGCGGGCCCCTGGACGGCGAGCATGGCGAAGTCGGCGCTGCGGTCGATCACGTCGACCTCAAAGTCCCGCGAATGAGCTTGGAGGCGCGCCAGATCGGCGTCGTGGTTGGCGGCGTTGGCCACGGTGAGGAAGTGCTGCTCGGCCAGGCGGTAGGTGAAGAGGTCGTCGAGCACACCGCCGTCCTCGCGGCACAACAGGCTGTACTGGGCGCCCCCCTCGGGTATCCGGCGGACGTCGTTGGTGCTCATCCGCTGCAGGAGCTCCAGCGCCTGCGGGCCGCGGGTCTCGATCTGGCCCATGTGGGAGACGTCGAACACGCCGGCGTGGCGCCGTACGGCCAGGTGCTCCTGACGTATGCCCGCGTACTGGATCGCCATCTCCCAGCCGGCGAAGGGCACGAGCTTGGCGCCGGCGGCGCGGTGGCGTTCGAGCAGCGGCGTGTGCCGCAGCACGGTTCCGGCGAGCGAGGACACGCCCTCAGCCTACAACGCCCCTCAGCAGCACCGGACAGAGCCGAACAGCGCGGTCTACGGAGGTTCAGCGGGCGCCGGAGGCAGGGGCGATCTGCACCGTGGCGTGTAGATCGCCGAGAGCACCGAGGCCACCGGCTTGGCGTTGCCGTACGGGGCGTAGGCCCCCTTCTGCACGTATGGCGGCAGACCCAGAGGGTCTCCGCCCGCCCATCCCGGGCGCGCGGCGAAGTCCTGCAGCGGGA
>JALYYW010000007.1 GCA_030946085.1 Actinomycetota bacterium | reverse complement strand
CGTCAGGCTCGCGCGCTGGAGCCCGCGCTGTCGCCGGGCCTGCGGCTGGCGCTGGAGCTTCCTGGCGACCACGCCGTCGACCCGCGGGCGCTCACCGCGACCCTGGCCGACGCGGTCGTGCGCGCGGGTGGAGCGTTGTGCGAGGGGGCGGAGGTGGCCCGCGTGGAGTGCGGGAACGATCGCGTCAGGGCGGTGGCGCTGGCCGGTGGCCGGCGGGTCGCCTGCGAGCAGGTGGTGATGGCCGCGGGAGCGTGGTCGAGGCAGATCGCCGGACTGCCGCCCGGTGCCCAGGTTCCGCTGCGGCCGGTCAAGGGCCAGATCCTGCGCCTGCACGATCCCTCCGGGCCGGGGCTGCTCTCACGGGTGCTGCGTCTGGAGGATGCCTACGTGGTGCCGCGCGGAGACGGCCGCTACGTTCTCGGGGCCACGGTGGAGGAGCGGGGCTTTGACCTCAGCGTTACCGCGGGCGCGGTGGCGGGGCTGCTGCGGGAGGCCACCGAGCTGCTTCCGGGCCTCAGCGAGCTGGTCATCGACGAGCTCGCCGCCGGCCTGCGGCCCGGCACCCCGGACAACGCCCCAATCATCGGCCCCGGTGCTGTGAGCGGCCTGCACTGGGCCACGGGCCACTACCGAGCCGGCGTCCTGCTGGCCCCGGTGACGGCGACGCTCGTGGCCGGGATGCTCGCCGGCGCGGAGCCGGAGATCGACCTGTCCCCGTTCGCGGCGGGGCGCTTCGCAGGCAGCGCGCTCGGAGCTGCGCGATGATCGTCACCGTGAACGGCCAGCGACGAGAGCTTCAGAGCGGCACGACGGTGGCCGCGCTCGTGGCCTCCCTGAAGGCGGTCCCCGAGGGACGCGGCGTGGCGGTGGCCGTCAGCGGCGAGGTGGTGCCGCGCACAGCGTGGCCTCACACCGAGCTCCGCGACGGCGCCGCGATCGAGGTGCTGAGCGCGGTGCAGGGTGGCTGAGGCGGTGGCCGTCGAAGGGCTTCAGATCGCCGGTCGCCGCCTGCGCTCGCGGCTGATCCTCGGTACGGGGGGGTTCTCCAACCACGACGTGCTGGCGGCGGCGCTGGAGGCCTCGGGTGTGGAGCTGTGCACGGTGGCGTTGCGGCGGCTGGACCCCGGGGCGCGCGGCTCCATCCTGGAGGTGCTCGACCGCGCCGGAGTCCAGGTCCTCCCCAACACGGCCGGCTGCTACACCGCCCGTGATGCCATCCTCACCGCGCAGCTGGCCCGCGACGCGTTTCAGACCGACTGGATCAAGTTGGAGGTCATCGGCGACGAGCGCACGCTGCTGCCCGACGCGGTGGAGCTGATGAGCGCCGCCGAGGCGCTCGTCGACGACGGCTTCGTCGTGCTGCCCTACACCACCGACGATCCCGTGCTGGCCCGTCGCCTGGAGGACGCCGGCTGCGCCGCGGTGATGCCGCTGGGCTCGCCGATCGGCAGCGGCATGGGCATCTGCAATCCCTACAACATCGCCATCATCGTGGAGCATGCCGGGGTGCCTGTGATCCTCGACGCCGGTGTCGGCACCGCCTCCGACGCGGCGCTCTCCATCGAGCTCGGCTGTGACGCCGTGCTGTGCGCCAGCGCCATCTCCCGCGCCCACGATCCGGTGGCCATGGCCCGCGCGATCCGCCTGGGCGTGGAGGCCGGGGCGCTGGCTCGGGGCGCCGGGCGGATCCCGCGCCGGCGCTACGCGCAGGCCTCCACTCCGCAGGAGGGCGTCGCGGTGTTCGAGCGGCCGGGCGCCGCGCGATGAGCGTCGACCGCGTGATCGATGGCTGGGAGGCGGCCTGGTCCGGGCGTGATCCGGATGCCTTTACGCCCGTCTGCGCCCCGGAGGTCCACTACGAGGATCCGCTCACCGCCGAGCCGCTGGAGGGCCTGCAGGACCTCGGCCGCCACGCCGAACGGCTGTGGAACGGCTTTCCTGACGCCCGCCTGGAGCGGACCGGCGCCCGCCTGAGCGACGGCCGCTTCGTCGCCGCCCCGAGCAAGCTGCTGGCCACCCACCGCGAGGCGCTGGAGGGGCTGCCGGCCACCAACCGCTTCGTCGTGGTGCACTGCATCTTCTACTGCGAGCTGCGGGGCGACCGCTTGCTGCGTGTGCGCGGGTTCTTTGACCTCTACGACGCCGCCACCCAGCTGGGGGTGCTGCCCTCGCGCGGGACGCTCGGGGAGAAGGCGCTGCTGGTGCTCCGCGGCTTCGGGCTGCGGGCGGGGCGGGGATAGGAGGCCATGACCGTAAACGTCGCCATCCCGATCTTCGATCGGATCACGGCGCTGGACGCCGTGGGTCCCTACGAGGTGCTCTCCCGTCTGCCGGACGCCCGGGTGCACTTCCTGGCCACCGAGCCGGGGCCCAAGCGGACCGACACCGGGATGCTGGCGCTGCTGGCCGACGGCAGCCTCACCGAACTTCCCGAACCGGAGGTGATCCTCGTTCCCGGCGGTCCCGGGACCCGGGCGCTGATGGAGGACGAGACGATCCTGGCCTGGCTGCGCCACGCGCACGAGGGCTCGGTGTGGACGACGTCGGTGTGCACCGGCGCGCTGCTGCTGGGCGCCGCGGGCATCCTGGAGGGCCTGGAGGCCACCACGCACTGGGCGGCGCTGGATCGCCTTTCGGGCCTGGGCGCCACCCCAGTCTCCGAGCGCGTCGTGGAACAGGGCAAGGTGATCACCGCCGCCGGCGTCTCGGCCGGGATCGACATGGCGCTCACGCTGGCCGCGCGGATCGCCGGCGAGCAGATCGCCCGGGCGATCCAGCTGGAGATCGAGTACGACCCGCGGCCACCGTTTGACAGCGGCTCGGTCCAGAGCGCCGGTGAGGAGATCGTGGCGCTGGTGCGCCGGGGCTCAGGGTCGGCCTGACACTGAGCGCCGGTCGCCGCCGAGCGTGATCGCCACGGGAGCGTGATCGGAGAGCCGGCCGCGCTCCAGCACCTCCGCCTCGGAGACGGACGCAAGTTCCCGTGTAAAGACCATGTCGACATCGTGGCAGGCGGCGAGCCCGAAGCCCGGCAGCGTCAGACCCCGGACGTTGAAGTCCCCGCCTAGCACCGCGGGAGCCTCGCCGGCCCACTGCGTCAGCGTCCGCGCTGCCAGCGCCGCCTCGGCGCGGGCTCCGGCGTCGTCGCGCACGCTCGCGTGCAGGTTGCCCACCCACACCCCTTCAGGCAGGGCGGCGGCCTGCAGCCACCGCCGCTCGGGTGTCCGGGCCAGGCACAGCGTGCGGTGCGCGACGATCTCCCGGTCCCGGGCCAGGATGGCGTTGCACCCGCCGCCGTTTGACTTGATCAGGTCGGGCCAGCGCACCGCCACGGCTCGGCGCAGGGGGAGCAGCGCGTTGCGCGAGGTGAGCACGAGGCGTGCATCGGCGTGCAGGCGCTCGCCCAGCTGCGGCGGCCACCACGGCGGGACCTCCTGGAGCAGCGCCACGTCCCAGCTCCAGGCGGCGAGCCCGGCGACAAACTCCTCCAGCAGGTCACGACCGGCTCCGGGCACCGCTCGGCCGTGGAGGAGGTTCCAGGTGAGGATCCGCAGCGCCACCGCCCGGGAACGTACACTCCCCGCCCCCCATGACCCGCCATCTCCTCACAGGCCAAGAGCTCACCGCCGATGAGTTGCGTGCCCTGCTGGAGCGGGCGCAGGCGCTCAAGGCCGCTCCGCACGCTCCGGAGGTGCTGAGCGGGCGCACCGTGGCGCTGATCTTCCAGAAGCCCTCCACCCGCACCCGGGTGTCGTTCGAGACCGGGGTGGTGGAGCTTGGCGGCCACCCGATGGTCCTGCGCAGCGACGAGATGCAGCTGAGCCGGGGCGAGTCGGTCCGCGACACCGCCTACGTCCTCTCCCGCCACGTGGCCGCGATCGGGATCCGCACTGGCTCGGACGAGCTCGTGGCCGAGCTCGCCGCGAACGCCACCGTGCCGGTCATCAACATGCTGACCCCCCAGCACCACCCCTGCCAGGCCCTGGCCGACCTGCTCACGCTGCAGGAGAGCTTCGGGCGCCTGGACGGCCTCATCCTGGCCTACGTCGGAGACGGCAACAACGTGGCGCGTTCGCTGGCGATCGCCGGGGAGCTGAGCGGGGTGCGGGTCAGAGTCGCCTCGCCGCCGGGGTACGAGCTGGCGCCGGTGGCGGGCGCCGAGCTGCTGCGGGACCCGCGAGCGGCCGCCGCGGGCGCCGACGCGCTCTACACCGACGTGTGGGTGAGCATGGGTGACGATCCCACCTCCGCTCAGGAGCGCCGGCGAGCGCTGTCGCCCTACCGGATCGACCACGAGCTGCTGGACCTGGCCGCTCCCCACGCGATCGCGCTGCACTGCCTGCCGGCGCATCCTGGCGAGGAGATCACCGCCGAGATCCTCTACGGCGATCGCCAACGGATTTGGGAGCAGGCGGAGAACCGTCGGCACGCCCAGAAAGCGCTGCTCTCGATGTTGATCGACCAGTCGGGCCCACCGGAACGTTCCGGCGAGACCGACTGAGATGGACGCGCGTGTCAAGGGTTGTTGTTGATTTCTGTTCGCTGCGAGGTCGGGACGGGGTCCCGAGGAGCTTGGGGACCGGGTGGCGGTCGGCCCCTCTACTCCTGAAAATGGAGTAGGGTTGGCACAGGGCTACAGTCGCCCTGCTCGCGGTTACGCGCGCATGCGCTTAAGAGAGAGAGGCAAACGCCCATGAAGATTCACAGCCACGTTGTGCGCGCGGTCACGCTCGTCGCGGTGGTGCTTGTGGGCGCCCTCTCGGTGAGCACTAGACCGGCTCTGGCGCGCGTGCCGACCTCCGCAGTGTCAATGGGGGACTCCTACATTTCCGGGGAGGCCGGTCGGTGGCAGGGAAACAGCATCGACCCCCTCGCCAGCCGGGACGGGACCGATCGGGCTTTCACGGGGACGGGCTATGACCTGAGCAAGGTGTACCTACCGCCGTCAGACGCCAACGGCTGCCATCGGTCTGACGTGGCCGAGATCCGCAGCGGTCAGCTCAAGGTCGATCAGAGGGTCAACATCGCCTGCTCGGGTGCGGTGACCAAGAACATCTTCCGCACTTCTAGCGGCGGGGTGGGGCAAAACGGAGAGCTTCCCCAGGCCGATCAGCTTTCCATGGTCGCTCGGCAGACGAAAGTCAGACTCGTGGTGCTGTCAATCGGCGGCAATGACCTTGGCTTCTCATCGATCGTGAACGCGTGCCTGCAGGCCTACGAGACGTTCGGTGCACCCTGTCAGCCCTCGCAGCAGGCAGCCATCGACGCCAAGTTCCCGACAGCGATGGCCAATGTGGGCAAGGCCATCGACGAGATTCGGGCGGTCATGCAGAGTGCCGGGTACAGCCGGTCGGCCTACCGCATGGTTCTGCAGAGCTACCCCTCGGCGCTTCCGCGGGGTTCCGAAATCCGCGTCCCGGAGATCGACCACAACGCTCGGACGAACATCGACGGCTGCCCGGTGTACAACAGCGACGCCACCTGGGCACGGGATTCTGTCGTTAGCCAGATCTCCAACGGTCTGAATTCGGTCGCGGCGAGCAGAAGCGCGCAGTTCCTAGATCTGCGCGACCTTCTCCAAGGCCGGGAGATGTGTTCGGTCTCGACCCGGCTGGCCGACCCGACCCATCCGCCATCCGCCACTACGAGCGACTGGGCGCGGTTCCTCAACCTCTCGGCGGTCGAGACCCAGGGCCAGCTCCAGGAGACGTTCCACCCGAACTCCTACGCCCAGCGGGCCCTAGGGAAATGCCTCAGTCTGATCTACGCCCATTACGGTGACGAGGCGTGTGACAACACCCCCGGCGCCGGGCCGGACGCGGTAGTGCTCAAATCTGTTAGGTGACCGCCGACGCGGCGCTCCCCTAAGAAGGCATCCGCGTCGCGGTCTTCTACACCAAGCTGCAAAACCGGGCTGCTGCGGCCCTGGTGGAGGCGAACCAGCCACCCGCCCAGACGAGATCCGCCGCGCGCTCACAGCACTCGACCACGCAGTCGCCGAATACATCCAAAGCGCCCGCCTCATGCCCACAACCTAGACTCGTCACAAGGTCACGACTTCTGCAGACCAAGTCGGACTACTAGCTCAAGGCCGCCGGCTTGGAGTACGCTCGTCTCTGAGGGAACCGCCCAGAGGAGGTACTGCCTTGCCCGCCCCTAAATCGTCCCGCAGCTCGTCGTCAGGATCGGGCCGCGGGGCCACGCCCGCAGCCTCCGGGTCCGGAGCGGCGAAGAAGTCCACGGCGACCAAGCCCGCGAAAGGTTCGGCCACCAAGGCCACCGGCAGGAGCCCCGGCAAGGCCACGAGCAAGCCCGCCGCCAAGGGCTCGCGCCGGGCGGGCACCAAGGCCAGGAGCAGGACACCCGCCCAGCCCTCGGCCGCGGACGCCAGACTTACCCAGCAGCTGCTCACGCGGGTCTCCAGGCAGCTCGACCTGGTGATGCTCACCCGCGGCCGCATCCAGGAGACCCTGGACGAGGCCGCCGAGCGCGGGCGGGTTACGCGCAGCGACGCCAACATGCTGGTCGCCGAGCTGGTCAAGCGGGGCCGCCAGCAGACCGACGACCTCGTCAAGGACGTCGAGGAGCTGATCGGGCGTGGGCGCGGCCAGCTGGAGTCCGCCACCCGCCGCGCGCGCAATACAGATTCCGTGGACCGCATCGTGCGCGGCGCCGACCGGGCCCGTCGCACCGTCGGCGTCGGCTCCTCGTTTCCGATCCTCGGCTACGACGAGCTCTCCGCCGCCCAGGTGCAGGAGCGCCTCGACGGAC
>JALYYW010000156.1 GCA_030946085.1 Actinomycetota bacterium | reverse complement strand
CCCGGCGCGGCCGCGGCCCGAGCAGGGGCTGCTCGGCATCCGCAAGGGGCTTGGGCTGTTCGCCAACCTGCGCCCCGTGCGCCCGGCCACCGCGCTGCTCGACGCCAGCCCGCTCAAGCGCGAGCTGATCGAGCGCACCGACATGCTGGTGGTGCGCGAGCTGACCGGCGGCATCTACTTCGGCGAGAAGACACGCACCCCCGACCGGGCCTCCGACGACTGTGTCTACACGCGCGCCGAGATCGAGCGGATCGCCCGCGTGGCCTTTGGCGCCGCGCGCTCACGCGTGACCAGCGTCAACAAGGCCAACGTGCTGGAGACCAGCCGGCTGTGGCGCGAGGTGGTGCGCGAGCTCCACGCCAACGAGTTCCCGAACATCGAGCTGGAGCATCTGCTCGTCGACAACGCGGCGATGAAGCTGATCAGCGCGCCGCGCCACTTCGAGGTGATCCTCACCGAGAACATGTTCGGAGACATCCTCTCCGACGAGGCCGCGATGCTGACGGGGTCGATCGGCATGCTGCCGAGCGCCTCGCTGGGGACACAGGACCCGCCCACCCCGGGCCTGTTCGAGCCCGTTCACGGCTCCGCCCCGGACATCGCCGGCACCGGAACCGCCAACCCGCTGGCGATGTTCCTCTCGGCGGCGATGATGCTGCGCCACGGACTGTCTCTGGAGGAGCAGGCGGCGGCGGTAGAATCGGCCGTTGACCGTGCGCTGGCCGAGGGGCTGCGCACGGCCGACCTGGGGGGCAGCGCCAGCACCGCGCAGGCCACCCAGGCAGTCCTCCAACACCTCTAGGGATCCAAGGGAGCAACCGTGGAACAAGCGGACCTCATCTGGCACAACGGAGAGCTCGTCGCCTGGGAGGACGCCAAGATCCACGTCCTGACGCACGGCCTGCACTACGGCACCGCCGTGTTCGAGGGCGTGCGCGCGTACGAGACCCCGAGCGGCCCGGCGATCTTCCGCCACCACGATCACCTGCGGCGCCTGTTCCAGTCGGCCGAGCTGTACTACATGCCGATCCCCTTCTCGCTGGAGGAGCTGCGCAGCGCCACCCACGAGCTTCTCGTCGCCAACGATCTGCGCGAGTGCTATATCCGGCCGATCGCCTACCGCGGCTACGGGCAGATGGGCCTGTACCCCCTCGACTCACCGGTGGCGGTCTCGATCGCCGCCTGGTCCTGGGGCGCCTACCTCGGCGAGGAGGGCAAGCAGGGCGGGATCCGCGCCAAGGTCTCCAGCTGGCGGCGCATCCCCCACGACGCGCTGATCCCCCAAGCCAAGGCCTCGGGGCAGTACCTCAACAGCGTGCTGGCCAAGATCGAGGCCTCCAAGGCCGGCTACCAGGAGGCGATCCTGCTTGATTCCCGTGGGTTCGTGTGCGAGGGCTCGGGCGAGAACATCTACATCGTTCGCGAGGGCCGGATCCTGACCCCGCCACAGACAGCCGGAATCCTCGACGGGATCAACCGCAAGTCGATCATCAGGATCGCCGGTGACCTCGGCGTGGAGGTGGTGGAGCGGGACATCGCCCGCGCCGAGCTGTACCTCGCCGAGGAGGTCTTCATGTCCGGCACCGCGGCGGAGCTCGTCCCGGTGAGGGAAGTCGATGACCACGCCATCGGTGATGGCGAGCCGGGGCCCCTCACCCGCGAGCTGGGACGGATCTTCGACGACGCGCTGCATGGGCGCGATCCGCGCTACGCCGAGTGGCTCGACCACGTGAAGGTGCCAAGCCAGGCGGTTTAGTGACCAAGATCGAACTCTACGATGCCACCCTTCGCGACGGGATGGGGGGCGCGGGCATCACGCTCACCGCCGAGGAGAAGGTTCGCGTCGTGCACAAGCTCGACGAGCTCGGTGTGCACCTGATTGAGGCCGGGTTCCCCGCTTCCAACCCTAAGGAGGCCGAGCTCTTCGACCGGCTCGCCGGACAGGAGCTTCGCCACGCTGAGGTCGCCGCGTTTGGGATGACCCGTCGACGCGAGGTCGCGGCGGAGGAGGACGACGGGCTGCGGGTGCTCGCCGAGTGCTTCGCGCCCGTGTGCACGCTCGTAGGCAAGTCCTCGACGCTGCACGTGGAGAAGGTGGTGCGCGTAACGCGGGAGGAGAACCTGGCCATGATCGGCGACTCGGTGGGGTTCCTCGTGCGGCACGGCAAGCGTGTGCTGTTCGACGCCGAGCACTTCTTCGACGGCTGGTGTGTCGATCGGAGGTACGCGCTGGATTGCCTGCGGGCGGCGATCGACGCCGGTGCCGAGCGGCTCGTGCTATGTGACACGAACGGGGGCTCCTTGCCCTCGCAGATCACTGCGGCGATGGTCGATGTCAGGAGCGCGCTGCCGGGCGCAGCCCTAGGGATCCACTGTCACAACGATGCCGAATGCGCGGTGGCCAACTCGCTGGTAGCCGTGGAAGCGGGCGCCACGCAGGTGCAGGGCACGATGAACGGGATCGGCGAGCGCACCGGGAACGCCAATCTGGTCTCGATCATCGCCAACCTCCAGCTCAAGGCGGGGCGCCGCGTGGTCTCCGATGAGCAGCTCGCGCGGCTCACCGAGACCGCGCACTTCGTCGATGAGCTGCTCAACCGGACACCCGTCGCCGCCCAGCCTTATGTGGGCAAGAGCGCGTTCGCCCACAAGGCCGGCTTGCATGCGGCGGGTGTGCGGATGGAGGCCGCAGCATTCGAAAACGTCGATCCCGAGCTAGTGGGCAACCAGCGCGACGTGCTCGTCTCAGAGCTGGCCGGTCGCGCGACCGTCAAGGAGAAGGCGGCCGCCGCAGGCCTCGAGTTGGACGACGCGGCCGCCTCGCGTGCGGTCGAGCGGCTCAAGGCGCTGGAGCACCTGGGGTATCACTTCGAAGCCGCCGACGGCTCATTCGAGCTGCTGCTTCGCAAGGAGACGGGCACCTATGAGCCGCTGTTCCGGCTCGAGTCCTGGCGGGCGATCGTCGAGAAGCGCGCCGACGGCCGCGCCGAGACCGAAGCGACGATCAAGATCTGGGTCGGCGACGAGCGCCACGTGCGCACCGCCGAGGGTAATGGCCCAGTGAACGCGCTTGACAAGGCCCTGCGCGCGGCGATTGGCGATATCCATCCCCATCTGTACGACATCGACCTCGTGAACTTCCGCGTGCGCATCCTCGACGAGAACAAGGGCACCGGCGCGGTCACACGCGTATTGCTCGATGCCTCCGACGGTGATGCCGTCTGGGGTTCGATCGGCGTCTCGGAGAACGTGATCGAGGCCTCCTGGGAGGCGCTGGTGGATTCGCTGGAGTACGGCATGCAGGTCACCCGCCGCCTGGGCGTCGCGCCCGCGCCCGCGGGCGGATCGTGAGCGATCCGGGGATTCCACTGGCCCAGCCGGTCCTCGGTCAACCCGAGGAGCAGGGCGTGCTGGAGGTGCTCCGCTCCGGCCAGCTGTCGCTGGGACCGCGCGGGCCCGAGTTCGAGCGAGAGTTCGCCGCGCGGGTGGGGGCACGCTGCGCCAGTGCCGTCTCCAGCGGCACCGCCGGGCTGCATCTGGCGCTGCGCGCGGTGGGCGTGAGCGACGGCGCGGAGGTGCTCACCAGCCCCTTCTCGTTCGTGGCCAGCGCCAACGTCGCGCTCTACGAACGCGCTCGTCCCGTGTTCGCCGACATCGATCCCGTGACGCTCAACCTGGATCCGCAGGCGGCCGCGGCGGCGATGAGCGAACGCACCGCGGCAATCCTGCCGGTGCACGTATTCGGCTACCCCGCCGATATCCCGGCACTGGAACGCCTGGGAGCGCCGATCGTCGAGGATGCCTGCGAGGCGCTGGGGGCGGTGCACGGAGATGGGGTGAGGGTGGGGGGGAGGGGCCACCCGGCGGTGTTCGGTTTCTACGCCAACAAGCAGCTGACCACCGGGGAGGGCGGCATGGTCACGACCAGCGAGCCGGCCATCAAAGAGCGGATCGACTCCGAGCGCAACCAGGGGCGGGCGCCGAACATGGACTGGCTGGACCACGACCGGCTCGGCTTCAACTACCGCCTCTCGGACATCGCCTGCGCGCTGGGGCTGGCCCAGCTGGAGCGGCTGGAGGCGATGCTCGCCGGCCGGGCTCGGGTGGCCGAGTGCTACCGCCGGGCGCTGGCGGAGATAGAGGAGCTGGAACTGCCTTGCCCCGACGCGGATGGCAATCGCCGCGGCTGGTTCGTGTTCGTCGTCCAACTGCCCCGGCGGGTCCAGCGCGACGGCACCATTCGCGCGCTAGCTCAGCACGGGATTCCCAGCAAGCCGTACTTTCCGGCCGTGCACCTGATGAGCTTCTATCGCCAGCGCTTCGGACACCGCGAGGGTGAGTTTCCGGTGTGCGAGGACGTCGCCGCCCGCTCTGTCGCGCTGCCGTTCTTTCCGGAGATGAGCGAAGGGCAGGTGGAGCGAGTGGCAACGGCGCTGCGCGCCGTGCTGCGTGCGGGCGCGCCGTAACATCGCCTGCCCCATGTCGCGCTTCGCCGAGCCTCAGCACGCCGTCTTTAGACGCCTGAACGACTCGATCGGCTTCGACTGGCGGCTCGGGCCCTACGACGTGCAGCAGTCCCGTGCGCACGCGACGATGCTGGCCGCCAGCGGCATCGTCTCCGAATCCGACCGGGACGCGCTGCACCGCGCGCTTGCCCAGGTGGAGGAGGAGCTGGGCGCCGGGGCCTTCCGCTTTGCCGAGGGCGACGAGGACATCCACATGGCAATCGAGCGGCGCGTGACCGAGCTCGCGCCGGAGGCGGGAGGGCGCCTGCACACCGCCCGCTCGCGCAACGACCAGGTCGCCACCGACATGGCCATGTTCACCCGCGCGCACGCCGCCGAGGCGGTGGCGGCGCTTAGTCGGCTGGCCCACACGCTGACGGGGCTGGCGGAGCGACACCTGGACTGGCCGATGCCCGGCTACACGCACCTGCAGCGTGCCCAGCCCGTGTACCTCAGCCACCACCTGCTGGCCTACGTGTGGATGCTCGTGCGTGACCGCCGTCGCTTTGAGGCCGTGGCGCGGGAGACGGCGACGTTGCCGCTGGGGGCCGGCGCCCTGGCGGGGGTGAACTTCGACACCGATCGAGAGCTCGTGGCCTCTGAGCTCGGCTTCACGCGCCTGGCCGAGAACTCCATCGACGCCGTCTCCAACCGTGACTTCGTCCTGGACTATCTGGCCGCGGCAGCCACCTGCGCCACCCACCTCTCCCGGCTGGGGGCCGAGATCGTGCTGTGGTCAAGCCAGGAGTTCGGCTTCTGCGAAGTCGCCGACGCCTGGGCCTCAGGCTCCTCGATCATGCCCCAGAAGAAGAACCCGGACGCCGCCGAGCTACTGCGCGCCAAGGCGCCCCGGATCGCAGGCCACCTGATCGCGCTGCAGGGCACCCTCCACGCTCTCCCGCTGACCTACAACAAGGACATGCAGGAGGACAAGGAGCACCTGTTCGACGCCGTCGACACGCTGGAGCTATCGCTGGCGGCGGCCCAGGGGATGCTGGAGTCGATCGCCTTCGACCGCGCCCGGCTGGCCAGCGCCGCCGGGGATGAGTTCCTCGCCGCCACCGACATCACCGACCTGCTCGTCCGCCGCGGCCTCCCGTTCCGCCAGGCTCACGGAGTGGTCGCCTCGCTCGTGCGCCTGGCGGTGGAGAGCGAGCGGGAGCTCTCGGAGCTGACCCGCGAGGAGCTGGCCACGGCGTCTGCCCTGCTCGACGAGGAGTTCTACGTTGTGCTCAGCGACGGTGGGTGGCTGGAGTCCAAGGTCTCCCGCGGAGGGACCGCGCTGGTGCGCGTGCGCGAGCAGCTGGAGCGCGCTCGCGCCGCGCTGGGATGAGGCGGGAGTTCTACCGCCGGCCCGTGCTGGAGGTGGCGCGCGAGCTGGTCGGGTGCGTGATCAGCTACGGGGGCAGCTCGGGGGTTGTCGTCGAGACCGAGGCCTACCATCACACCGAGCCGGCCTGTCACGCCTACGCGGGCCTCACGCGGCGCACCGCGACTCTGTTCGGTGCTCCGGGGCTCGCTTACGTCTACCGCTCCTACGGGATCCATGCGCTGCTGAACGCCGTCTGCGAGCCGGAGGGAGTCGGGGCCGCGGTCCTGATCCGGGCGCTGGAGCCGCTGGAGGGAGTCGAGCCGATGCGCGCCCGGCGCGGCACGGGGACGGCGCGGAGCCTGTGCTCGGGGCCCGGCAAGCTGACCCAGGCCCTCGGGATCGGCCTGGAGTGCAACGGCAGCGACCTCGTCGACGGGCCGATTGCGATCTCGCCGCGCCCGGCCTCGTGGCCGAGCGTCGAGATCGCCACCGATCGCCGGATCGGAATCACCCGGGCCGTCGAGCTGCCCTGGCGCTTCTGCGCCGCCGGCAGCCGCTTCCTCTCCCGCCCTGTGACCGCCGCTGAGCGGCGCGGCTGAGACCGTCGCTAATGCCCGCCGAGTCCGGCGCCCCCGGTGGCACCGCCGCCGCCGCTCCCGCCCCCACCGCCGGGGGCGCCACCACCGCCGCCGGTCCCGCCC
>JALYYW010000132.1 GCA_030946085.1 Actinomycetota bacterium | reverse complement strand
GAGCCGCCCCGGGGGGAGGTGGTGCTCGTCGTCGGCGCCGCCCGACCGCGAGGCGCCGACACGGGGCCGGCGGTGGACGCCGTGGCGCGGCTGGTGCAAGCGGGGGCCAAGCCCCGGACCGCGGCGGCCGTGGTCGGCGAGCTGACCTCGCTCTCACCCAACGCGCTGTACGCGGCGCTGGTGCAGCGCGGCTGAGCCGCTGCCACTTCACAGAATCGACCCCGTCCCCCCCCCGGCGCGGGACTAAGATCGCCCGATCTCCGACATCCGCGATCCACACGAGTCCGAGCGCCTGGCGCACGAGGCTCCGGAGGCGCTCCACACGCGCCGTGAATTCCTGCAGCGCACTGCGTCCTACGCGGGACTGGCGTCGGGCACGGGCCTGTTGCTGCATCCGGACGCGGTGATCGCCCACGCCGCCCGGCGCCAGCGGGCCGTCGAGCTGCCATCGCCGCGCAACCTGCCGATCGACACGTTCGTCGTGCTGATGATGGAGAACAGATCCTTCGACCACTACCTGGGCTGGCTCCCCGGTGCCGACGGACGCCAGGCCGGGCTGCGCTACAGCGACCCCGCCGGCCGCGTCCACAGCACCCATCGCCTGGCTGGGACCTTCCAGGGCTGCGGCTTCCTGGACCCCGACCACTCGTGGGAAGGAGGCCGGACCGAGCTCGACGGCGGGCGCATGGACGGCTTCCTGCGTGCTGCGAGCGACGTGTTCTCGATTGGCTACTACACCCAGGCGGATCTCGGCTTCACGCCGCACCTCGCGCAGACCTTCACCGCCTTTGACCGCTTCTTCTGCTCGCTGCTGGCCTCCACCTACCCCAACCGTGAGTACATGCACGCCGCGCAGTCCTACGGCAAGGCCGACAACTCACTGCCGCTCAGCTCCGCCGGCTTCCCGGACTCGACGATCTTCAGGGCGCTGGCGCGCGCCGGGGTCTCCCACCGCTACTTCTTCACCGACATACCCGTCTCCGCCCTGTGGGGCGCGCCGGGCCTGGCGCGATCCGGTCAGGTTCAGGAGTACTACGAGCGCTGTGCCGCCGGCACCCTCCCCGCGGTCTCCTACGTGGACCCCTCCTTCCAGGGCGAGGAGCAGGGTACCTCCGGGGACGAGCATCCGCTCGGCGACGTGCGCGTCGGACAGGCGTTCATCGCCGACGTCGTCCATGCCTTCATGCAGTCCCCCCAGTGGAAGCGCGGTGCGCTCTTCATCCTCTACGACGAGTGGGGGGGCTTCTTCGACCACGTCGCCCCGCCCCGCGTGCCAGATCTGCGCTCCAGCCGTGACATCAACCGCGACTTCGGCCAGATGGGCCTGCGGATCCCCGCCACCGTCGTCTCCCCCTACGCCCGCCGCGGCCACGTCGACCACTCGGTCTACGGCTTCGAGTCGATCCTGAAGATGATCCGCTACCGCTTCGGCCTGCCATCGCTGACCCCGCGGGACCTCTACGCCAACAACATCGCCACCGCCTTCGACTTCAAGCACCCGCACTACGACCCCCCGGACCTGCCCACCCCGGCCCACATCACCTCCACGGCCTGCGCCGGGACGCCGCTCCTCAGCGCCGGGGGGACCGGGCTCGACGCCGGAGGCCTGCTCGGCACGCCCCTCGCCGGCCTGCTGCGCGGCACGCAGACACGGTCAAAGCCCCACGATCTGGCCGACCTGCACACCAGCGGATACCTGGAGCGCCTGGGGTTCAAGTACCGACCGGCCACGCCGGCGACGATGTTCCGCCATCCATCCTCGATGGGCCACCGGACTTGAGACGGGCGCTGATCCTGGCGCTCGCCGGCGCCGCCCTCTCGCTCCTCCCGTCGAGCGCCGCCGCCGACAGCTTCACCCCCGTGACCGTGAGCTACGCCTTCTCCTGGGAGGTGACCCCACACCCCGCCCTGCACATCGCGGTCTCCGTGGCCGCCGATCCCGGGGTCCTCGACCCCCGCACCGGACCCCTGCGCGCACGGGTGAAGCTCACCCCCAGCGAGTGCGGCGGCGACTTTGACCACACCTCCGGAACGGTGCTCCTGGACCGCGTGCTGCGCCCGCAGCCGGATCCCGGCGAGGCCTTTCAGGGGCAGGCCACCGGCAGCGCCCGTTCCCTGCGCCCCGGCCGCTATACGGTTTGCGTGTACATCCAGGACGACTTCAAGCAGTTCGCCACCGACACCTCCCAGCAGGTGAGCCTCACCCGCGCCTGCGTCACGGCGTTTGATCGCTGGGCCCGCGACGACCGCCTGCTGACGCGGGCGCTGGCCGCGCTGCACCGCGCCCGCGGGAGCGCGGCGCGCCGTCGCCTCGGCCGCCTTGTCGCCCAGCGGCGCTCCCAGAGCAGGACGCTGCTGCGCCGTGCACTCACGACCTGTGCGAGCACCTGATGACCCGCTGGCTGGTGATCGCGCTGTCCGTCCTCGCCGGCCTGGCCGCAAGTGCCGTCCCCGCCTTGGCCGCGTCCCTGCCGCCGATCTACCACGTCTACGAGATCGTGCTGGAGAACGAGAGCGCCGCCACCACGTTCGCCGCCGGCTCCGCGGCGCCGTACCTGTCGCGGACGCTGCGCTCGCAGGGGGCCTACCTCCCGAACCTCTACGCCATCGGCCATCAGAGCAACGACAACTACATCGCGATGATCTCCGGGCAGGCGCCGAACATCGAGACCCAGAGCGATTGCCAGCTCTTCAGCGACTTCCTCTTCGGCGGGGTCGGGGCCTACGGGCAGATGCAGGGGGAGGGTTGCCTGTATCCGGCGTCGGTGCCCACGATCGCCAGCCAGTTCGACAGAGCCGGACTCGTGTGGCGTGACTACAACGAGGGCATGGGCGCCGACCCGGCGCGGGAGAGCTCCGTGTGCGGCCATCCGGCTCCCGGCGGGCGTGACAACACCCAGAGCGCAACCGCCACCGATGCGTACGCCACCCGCCACAACCCGTTCGTGTACTTCCGTTCCGTGATCGACGACACGGCGCTGTGCGACACCCACGTCGTCAACCTCGACGCGCTGCCCCAGGACCTGGCCAATCCCGACGCGCCGAACTTCACCTTCATCACGCCCGACCTGTGTGACGACGGCCACGACGCCACCTGCGCCCGTGGCGGCCCCGGTGGCCTCGCCGCTGCCGATGCCTTCCTGCGGCGGTGGGTCCCGCAGATCACGGGCGCCGCGGCCTTCCGGCGAAACGGCGGGTTGCTGATCATCACCTTCGACGAGGCCGCGACGAGCGATTCGCGCGCCTGCTGCGGTGAGATCCCCGGACCGGGAAGCCCTCTGCCGGGAGCCACCGGGCCGGGTGGGGGAGACGTCGGCGCGGTCCTGCTGTCCCCCTACATCGCCCCCGGCACCCTCTCGCGCGCGCCCTACAACCACTACTCGGTGCTGCGCAGCATCGAGGACCTGTTCGCCCTGGGCCACATCGGCTACGCCGCGCTGCCCGGCGAGCGCACCCTGGGCAGCGATGTGTTCGCGTGCGCCCCCGCCACGCGTCCGGTGGCCGGCGG
>JALYYW010000116.1 GCA_030946085.1 Actinomycetota bacterium | reverse complement strand
CCGGGCGCCCCGTCGCCACGCGCGCCACAAAGCCCGCAAGCCCGCCGCGCGCTCGACGCCGGCGACCACCCCCTCCACCACGACGAGCACCACGACATCGGTGTCGACGCAGAGCGGCACGACCCCGAGCGCCTCACCCACTCCCAACCCAGCCCCGTCGGCGCCCTCCACCTCGGGGTCGGGTGGATCGCAGTCGGGGGGCGGATCCGGAGGCTCGGCGTCGGTCACGCAGGGCGGCGGGCTGCCGGCGCAGCGGGCCCCGACCCAGAAGATCGGGTCCGGCGCCAAGCCGTAGCCGCCCAGGCTCAACGCCCCTTGAGGCCGGCCTCCAGCACCGCGCGCACCGCCGGCGCGGCCGTCCCGCCCCCCGCTCCCTGCTGGGGAAACAGGGCTCCGACGACGATCCGCGGCGCTCCCACCGGGGCATAGCCGACGAACCAGGCGTCGGTGTTCTGCGGGGATCCGGCGGTGGGGTCGTTGGGGTTGGCGGTGTTCTTCAGCTCGGCGGTCCCCGTCTTGCCCGCCACCTTGACGCCGGGGATTTGGGCCGAGGTGCCGGTCCCGAATTGCACCACCGCCACCATCATCCGCTGCACCAGGCCCGCGACATGGTGGCTGAGGACAGGGACGAATCTGGGGGGATCACCGGCGACCAGGGTCGGGATCGGCCGCCGCCCGCCCATCGCGATCGTCGCGGCCACGTCGGTCATCTCCAGTGCCGTGCTCTGCACCATCCCCTGGCCGATAGCCGATGATCCCACCGCCAGGCTGTCGGTCATCGACCGTGCCGGCGGGATCGTCGACTCGGCCGCGCCGGGGATCGAGGATGGCTGGTTGAAGCCAAAGCGCTCCGCGACGTCCACCAGCCGCTGAGCTCCGAGCTTGGCCCCCAGCGGGGCGAAGACCGAGTTGCAGGAGACCGCAAAGGCGTTCAGCAGGGTACCGCCACACGACTCGCCGTTGGCGTTCTGCATCGTGAAGCCGTCAAGCGTCGCCGAGGTCTGGATCGGGAAGGTGTCGCCGAGCTTCACGATGCCCGCCTGCAGCGCGCCGCTCACGGTGATGATCTTCATCGTCGATCCCGGCGGCTGCAGCGCCGAGAACGCAACCCCGGCCAGCGCCAGCAGCCCGCCGGTGCGCGGGTCGATCGCGGCGATGCCGGCATAGTTGCCGCCCTTGGCGGCCATCGCGGCACGCTCGAGCGATGGGCTGATCGTCGTCCGGACCGTCGTCCCGGCCTGCGCCGGCACCTGCGCCAGCACGCGCCGGCCGGCCAACAGCGTCCCCCCCGGAGCCCCCGCCAGGCGGTCCTGAAAGATCCGCTCCAGCCCGTTCACTCCCACCTTGGCGCCCGCGGGGTAGCCCTGCGCGACGTAGGCCTGGGTCTGCGCCGCCGGGATTGGGCCGAGGGTCCCGACGATCTCGCTGGCGACGGCGGGGATCGGGGACGAGCGCGCGGCGCCCTGGGCCAACGGCGTCCCGTCGGCGGCGAGCAGGTCGCCTCGCGCCGCCAGCTGGACGACCCGCCCCAGCCGCTCGCCCACCTGCAGCCCCGGGAACAGCAGGGACCGGCCGTAGGCCACGCGAGCGTCGGAGCCGCTGCCGCTCAACGGCACCAGCAGCACCGCACGCAGCCTGCCGAACACGCGCGTGCGAACGTCCATCCGCACCGGGATGGCCCCGCCCGTGCGTTCGCCCACGCTCAGCGAGGTCAGGGATTGGAGCGTCGCGGTCGCCGCCGCCGCCCGCAGGGAAGCGGCGAAGCGACGTTCGGAGATGTGGCGCCGCGAGGGGTGATCGAGCAGCGCGTACATTCCGGCGAGGTTCCCACGGGCCCAATCGCGCACGTACTTCCTGACCAGCGCCTGCTCGTCGCCACTCGGTCCGGCGGCCATCAGCGCACCGACGGCGAAGGCCACCACCGCCAGGGCGACGACCGGCGCTGAGCGCCGCAGCAACCGCTGGCGCCGCCTGCCGTCGTCCCCGGACGGCCTGACGCCTTTCACGGTTGCTTCCGGGAATGCCACCTAAGGGGAACGGTAGAAGATGCAGGGAACTTCTGGCGGCTGACGAGCCCTGCACGGCGGAGGCGCGGAGAGCCTAATCTCAAGTCGTGACCTCGATCGATTGGGTGATCGTCGCCTTCAGCGGGCTGCTCGCCCTGTATGGCTACCTCCAGGGGTTCATCGTCGGCGTGCTGTCGCTGCTGGGGTTCGGGCTCGGTGCCTTCCTCGGCACGAGGATCGGGCCTCTGCTGATCCCCGGCGGGTCCCACTCGCCCAACGCCCCGCTGTTCGGGTTGGTGGGGGCGCTGCTGGCGGGCGGGGTGCTGGCCACCGGCTTCGAGGGCCTCGGTTCGCGCGCCCGGACGGCGGCGCTGAGGGTGCCGGGAGTGCGCGCCGTGGATGGCCTGGCCGGGGCCGCGCTCACGGCTTGCGTGGGACTCGGGATCTCGTGGATCGTCGGAGCGATCGCCCTGCAGGCCGCCGGCTCGTTACCGCTGCGCCATGACATCCAGCGCAGCGCCATCCTGCGCTCACTGAACAGCGTGCTGCCCTCGTCGGGCCCGATCCTGAACGCGCTGGCGCGGTTTGATCCGCTTCCGGCCGTGCGGGGCCCGCTCGCCGACGTGCGGCCGCCCAAACGCCAGATCCTGGCCGCCGGAGGGGTGCGCGGCGGGGCGCGGAGCGTAGTCCGAGTCCTCGGCTCCGCATGCGGCCTGGGGATCGAGGGCAGCGGCTGGATCGCGGCGCCCGGCACCGTGGTCACCAACGCCCACGTGGTGGCGGGGGAGACCGACACCTCGGTGGAGCTCGGCGGCCATCCGCCCTCCCTGCCAGCGCAGGTGCTGGGCTTTGACCCGCACAACGACGTCGCCGTGCTGCACGTTCCGGGCTTGGTGGGCCGTCCGCTGCGCCTCAGCTCGCAGACCGTGCCGGGGACGGGCGCGGCGATCCTCGGTTACCCGCTCGACGGCCCCTTCAACGTCCAGCCTGCCCGTCTGGGCCACACCCAGCGCCTCAGCACCCAGGATGCCTACGGAAACGGTCCGGTTCTGCGGACGATCGTCTCCCTCCGGGGACGGGTGCGGCCCGGCAACTCCGGCGGCCCGCTGCTGGGCGGCTCGGGCGAGGTCCTGGCGACGATCTTCGCCGCGGTCACCGGAAGCGGTGCGTCGCGCGGCCCCGGCGGCTTCGCCGTCCCGAATGTGCTCGTCGCGCGGCAGCTGGCGCGGGCGAGGGCCCGGAGCAACGTCGTGTCCACCGGCCCCTGCGCGGGGTAGCGTGGAGCGAGCCATGCGCGGACGAGCCAGGCGCCTCCTCGCTCTTGCAGCCGAGTCGGCTAGCCGCTCCGGTGCGGGGAGGCGGCCTGGACACGGGCGATAGGCTCGGCGATCCATGAGCAAGACCCTGGTCATCGCTGAGAAGCCCTCCGTGGGGCGCGACCTCGTGCGCGTGCTGCCGGGCGCCTTCGCCAAGCACGAGGGCTACCTGGAGGGACCCGAGCACATCGTCAGCTGGGCCGTCGGGCACCTGGTCCAGCTGGCCGATCCCGACGAGTACGAGGAGCGCTTCAAGAAGTGGCGGATGGCCGACCTGCCGATCGTCCCCGACCAGTTCAAGCTGGTGGTCCGCGACGAGCGCTCCAAGAAGCAGATGAACGTCGTCAAGCGGCTGCTGGGGAGCTCCGAGGTACAGGACGTCGTCAACGCCTGCGACGCGGGGCGCGAGGGCGAGCTGATCTTCGCCTACCTCTACGAGAAGGCGGGGTCCCGGAAGCCGGTGCAGCGCCTGTGGCTGAACTCGATGACCACCGGCGCGATCAAGGACGCCTTCGCCGCGCTGCGCCCGGCGGAGGAGCTGGCCTCACTGGAGGCGGCGGCGCGCTCCCGCTCCGAGGCCGACTGGATCGTGGGCATGAACGCCACCCGGGCCGCCACCATCCGGTTGCGATCCTCCTTTGACGGTGCGGTGTCGCTCGGGCGCGTGCAGACGCCGACGCTGGCCATCCTGGCCCGCCGCGAGCAGGAGATCCGTGACTTCACGCCCGAGCCCTACTGGATCGTCGACGCCAGCTTCGACACCCTGGAGCCCGCCGGCCGGCTCTACGAGGGCCGCTTCCACGCCGGTCCCCACCCCCGGCTGAAGACCGCCGAGGAGGCGGCCGATGTCGTCTCCGCCTGCGAGGGCGGGAGCGGCGAGATCACCAAGCTGGAGAAGTCACAGCGCAAGGAGCGCTCGCCGCTGCTCTATGACCTCACCTCGCTGCAGCGCGACGCCAACAGCCGCTTCGGGTTTTCGGCGCGGCGGACCCTGGCCGCCGCCCAGCGGCTCTACGAGGACCACAAGGCGCTCACCTACCCGCGGACCAACTCGCGCTTCATCACCGGCGACATGATTAGCGAAATTAAGCCGATCGCGGGACTCGTGGGTGGGCAGCGGGAGTACGCCAAGGCCTCCGAGTACGTGCTCGGCCTCGACGTCCTGCCGCTGGCGCGCGTGGTCAACGACGCCAAGGTCACAGACCACCACGCCATCATCCCCACCCGCGGCGAGCGCCACCCGGTCGAGAAGTTCTCCGACGACGACCGGCGCATCTACGACCTCGTGGTTCGCCGCTTCCTGGCCATCTTCCATCCCGACGCGGTGTTCGAGAACACCCGCGTGGAGACGACCGTCGCCGAGCACGTCTTCCGCACCCGCGGCAAGGTGATGCTCGTCTCCGGGTGGCGGGGCGTGTACGGCGAGTCGGCCGACGTCGACGGAGCCTCGAGCCCCGATGAGGACGAGGGTCGCGAGCAGCAACTCCCCAAGCTGGAGCGCGGCGAGGGGGTCTCGGTCCGGAGGATCGCCTCCGAGGCCAAGGAGACCAAGCCGCCGCGGCGCTTCACCGAGGGCGCCCTGCTGGCGGCGATGGAGACCGCCGGCAAGCTGGTGGAGGAGGAGGAGCTGCGCGAGGCGATGAAGGAGTCGGGCATCGGGACCCCCGCCACCCGCGCGGCGATCATCGAGCGCCTCCTCCAGGTGGGCTACATCGAGCGCGACGGCCGGGCGCTGGTGGTGACCGAGAAGGGGCTGAACGTGATCCGTCTGCTCGGCGAGCATTCCCTGACCTCGCCCACCATGACCGGCGAGTGGGAGCACCGGCTGGCGAATATCGAGACCGGCGCCGACAGCCGCAAGGCGTTCATGGACGACATCGTCAAGTTCACCCAGGCGACCGTGACCGAGCTGGACACCAAGCTCAAGGACGTGCGGATCCCGCGGGCCAACCTGGGCCCGTGCCCGGTCTGCGGCCACGACATCGTGGAGAACCGCAAGGGCTACTCCTGCTGGTCACGCGAGGATCCTGGCTGCGGCTTCGTGATCTGGAAGTCCAAGGCCGGCAAGCAGCTGCCGCTGGCGGTGGCGCGGGAGCTGATCAGGACCGGACGGACCGAGAAGCCGGTCACCGGCTTCAAGGGCCGCTCGGGCAAGGGCTTCCGGGCCCGGCTGGCCCTGCAGCAGACCGAAGAGGGCAAGTGGCGCGTGGAGTTCGACGAGCCGTGGGCGAAGGAGGGCGCCAAGCCTCCGGAGGCCGAGGCAGTCGAGGCGGCGTAAGGCGGGGCCGCATGCGGCCCCGCCCCGGGG
>JALYYW010000108.1 GCA_030946085.1 Actinomycetota bacterium | reverse complement strand
GGCCTGGTGGTCGCGGTGGCGGGCCTGGTGGTCGCGGTGGCGGGCCTGGTGGTCGCGGCGGCGGTCCGGGTGGCCCCGGCGGTTCGCGCGGTGGCGGCGGAGGTGGTCGCTGATGCTCTCACCCAAGCGTGTCAAGCACCGCAAGCAGCATCGTGGACGTCGGGCAGGCCTCTCCCGTGGCCAGGTCAGGGTCCAGTTCGGCGAGTACGGACTCAAGTCCCTCGACGCCGGCTGGCTCACCAACCGCCAGATCGAGGCCGCTCGTATCGCCATGACCCGCAAGATCAAGCGCGGCGGCAAGGTCTGGATCAACGTCTATCCCGACAAGCCGTTCACCAAGAAGCCCGCCGAGACGCGGATGGGCTCTGGCAAGGGCTCGCCCGAGGGATGGGTGGCAGTGGTCAAGCCCGGACGCGTTATGTTCGAGCTGGCGGGCGTTCCCGAGCCGCTGGCCCGCGAGGCGATGCGCCTGGCCGGCCACAAGCTGCCCGTCAAGACGAAGTTCGTGCTGCGGGAGGATGGTTAGCGATGAAGCCGGCTGAGCTGCGCGACCTCTCCGAGACCGAGCTGCGCGAGCACGTCCAGACCTCGCGGCGCGAGCTCGTGGGGCTGCGCTTTCAGAACGCCACCGGCGAGCTTGACAACACCGCCGGCCTCTCGCGCGCCAAGCGAGAGATCGCGCGGGCACTGACGATCGCCCGTGAGCGGGGCGTGGAGACTCGGAGCAGCTAATGGAACAGCACGACGAGACCGTGAACGAGGCCACCGACGCAGCAGTTGCGCCGAAGGCACCCTCCTCGAGTCCCTCCGGCGCAACTGCTGCGCCCGAGGCCTCGTCGGGCGGGGCTGCCGCCGCTGGGAGCGGGGGCGGGCCTCAGGAGGACATCGCGCCCAAGGAGCGGCGCGCGCGCGCTCGTGCCCAAAAGTCGGCGCAGGGCGACCCCCGCGGCGCTCGCACGCCGGAGGAGCGGCAGGCGGAGCGGACGGTCCAGCGGCGCCAGAAGGCGGCCGCGCGGAGCCTGCGCCGCCGCCAGGAGCGGGAGAAGGCGCGGGCCGCCGGCAGCTCGGGCCAGCCGACCCCCCCGCGGGAGCACCAGCCGGGCTCGCAGAAGACCCGCCAGGGTGTGGTCACCTCCGACAAGGCAGACAAGACGATCACGGTGCGCATCGACGTCGCCCGCCGCCACCGGCGCTACTCGAAGATCGTCCGCACCTCGACGAACCTGCACGTTCACGACGAGCGCAACGACGCCCACACCGGGGACACCGTGGTCGTGCGTGAGGCTCGGCCGCTGTCCCGGACCAAGCGCTGGCGCCTGGTCGAAGTGGTGGAGCGTGCAAAGTGAGCGCAGCGAACGGTTTCCGCAACCCCTTGTGCAGTACGAGCGAAGCGAGTACGCATTGATACAGAACGAGACCCGCCTGCGGGTGGCCGACAACACCGGTGCCCGGGAGATCCTGGTGATCCGTGTCCGCGGTGGCTCACGGCGGCGCTACGCCGGCGTCGGCGACGTGATCGTCGCCACCGTCAAGCAGGCCACCCCGCAGGGGGCGGTCAAGAAGGGCGAGGTCGTCACCGCGGTGGTGGTGCGCACGAAGAAGTCCTACGGGCGTGACGACGGCACCTACATCGGCTTCGACGAGAACGCCGCCGTGCTGATCGACGCCCAGAACAACCCACGCGGGACACGCATCTTCGGCCCGGTGGCTCGCGAGCTGCGCGAGCGCAACTTCATGAAGATCGTCTCGCTGGCCCCGGAGGTCCTCTGACGCCATGCCCGCCAGGATCAAGACAGACGACGAGGTGATCGTGATCGGAGGTAAGGACCGCGGCAAGCGCGGCAAGATCCTCCGCGTCGAGCCCAAGCGGCAGAAGGTCTACGTCGAGGGGCTCAACATCGTCAAGCGCCACCAGCGCCCCCAGCAGGGCGGGCGTCCCGATCAGGCCGGCGGCGTGATCGAGCGGGAGGGTCCGATCCACGTCTCCAACGTGATGCTGCTGGATCCCAAGGACGGTAGGCCGACGCGCGTCGGTTTCGCGGTCCAGGATGGCAAGCGCGTCCGGGTGGCCCGGCGCAGCGGTGCGAGGCTCGACTGATGCCCGCGGCTCGGCTCAAGACCAGGTACAACGATGAGATCCGACCGGCGCTGGTGGATCGCTTCGGCTACTCGACGCCGATGCGGGCTCCGCGCGTTCAGAAGGTGACCGTGAACATGGGCGTCGGCGAGGCCAAGCAGGACTCCAAGGTGCTCGATGCCGCCGCCGAGCAGCTGGCCACGATCACCGGGCAGCGTCCGAACGTGCGCCGGGCGCGCAAGTCGATCGCGCAGTTCAAGGTGCGTGAGGGGATGCCGGTAGGCGTCGCGGTGACGCTGCGCGGCGAGCGCTCCTACGAGTTCCTGGACCGCCTCATGTCGGTGGCCATCCCACGGATCCGAGACTTCCGCGGGCTCAACCCCCGGTCCTTCGACGGGCGCGGGAACTACTCGCTGGGCGTCCGCGAGCAGATCATCTTCCCCGAGGTCGACTACGACGAGATCGATCAGGTGCGCGGCCTCGACATCACCATCACCACGACCGCCCGCAGCAACGAGGAGTGCTTCGCGCTCCTGGAGGCGCTCGGGATGCCGTTCTCCAAGGAGGGCCGCCCGCCGGCGGCCGCGACGCAGGGTTAGAGGAGCACATGGCTAAGACCTCCCAGCGCGTCCGCCAGGCGCGGACGCCCAAGTACAAGACCAGGGGATACACCCGCTGCCGCCGTTGCGGGCGCGCCCGCGCGGTCTACCGCAAGTTCGGCGTCTGCCGTATCTGCCTGCGGGAGCTGGCACACAACGGCTACATCCCCGGCATGACGAAGTCGAGTTGGTGAGCGCCGCATGTCGATGACAGACCCCGTCGCCGATTTCCTCACTCGCCTGCGCAACGCCGCGGCGGCGCAGCACCAGGACGTGGCCATCCCCGCGTTCAAGCTCGGACGTGAGCTGGCCCGGATCCTCAAGGAGCAGGGGTACATCGACGCCTACGAGGTCCGCTTGTCGACCTCGGAGCGCCCCGGCGAGGAGATCCTGGTCACGCTCAAGTACACCGAGCAGCGCAAGCCGGTGATCAGCGGGATCCAGCGCGTTTCCCGTCCCGGCCAGCGCACCTATGTCGATCACGCCCGCATCCCCAGGATCCAGGGCGGGATGGGCACCGCGATCATCTCCACCTCCCGTGGCGTGATGACCGGCCACGACGCCCGCCGCGAGGGCGTCGGCGGCGAGGTCGTGGCCAAGGTCTGGTAGACCCTCCGGCGAGACCATGTCCCGAATCGGCAGACAACCCATCCCCCTTCCCTCCGGCGTGACGATCGCCATCGAGCCCGAGCGCGTCACCGTCAACGGGCCCAAGGGAGAGCTCTATGAGCGCGTGCATCGGGACATCACGGTGGAGCACTCAGGCGAGCAGCTGGTGGTGAGGCGTCCCACCGACCGCGGCGAGCACCGGGCGCTGCACGGCCTCACGCGCACGCTGGTGGCCAACATGGTGCAGGGTGTCACCGACGGCTTCGAGAAGCGCCTGGAGATCCAGGGCGTGGGCTATCGCGCGGCCCTGCGCGGGCGTGACCTGGAGCTGGCTCTGGGCTATTCCCATCCCGTCTCGGTGAAGGCGCCGGAGGGAATCGAGTTCGAGGTTCCCCAGCCCACCCGGATCGTCGTGCGTGGCGCCTCCAAGCAGCTCGTCGGCGAGGTGGCCGCGTTCATCCGCAAGCAGCGCAAGCCCGAGCCCTACAAGGGCAAGGGGATCCGCTACGAAGGCGAGTACGTAGCTCGCAAGGTCGGCAAGCGCGCATGACCGTGATGACCCCACCGCAGCGGCGGCTCAAGCGCCGACGGCGGGTCAGAGCCAAGGTCCGAGGCAGCGCCTCACGGCCCAGGATCTCCGTGTTCCGCTCCAACCGGGGTATCTCCGCCCAGCTGATCGACGACGACGCCGGCCTCACGCTGACCGCCGTCAACTGGACGGAGACAGACCTGCGGGGGCTGGCTCCGATGGAGCAGGCGCGTCGGGTCGGCGCGCTGCTGGCCGAGCGCGCTCTGGCCACCGACGTGCAGAGCGCCGTGTTCGATCGCGGCGGCTACCAATACCACGGTGCAGTCAAGGCCCTGGCCGATGCCGCCCGGGAGGGCGGGCTGGCCTTCTAGGCTCGCTACCCTGGTTTCACGCATGGCTTCACGTGAGCGCACAGCTTCGCCCTCCGGGCTGGACCTACAGGAACGGGTCGTCGAGATCAACCGCGTAGCGAAGGTCGTCAAGGGTGGCCGCCGCTTCTCGTTCACCGCCCTCGTGGTCGTCGGTGACGAGCGAGAGGTCGTCGGCATCGGCTACGGCAAGGCCAACGAGGTCCCGGTGGCGATCCAGAAGGGTGTGGAGCGGGCCAAGAAGAACCTCTACCGGGTCCCCCGGCACGGGTCGACGATCACCCATCAGACCCTCGGGATATTCGGCGCGGGCCGCGTGCTGCTCAAGCCCGCCTCCCCCGGAACCGGGGTCATCGCCGGCGGGGGCGTGCGCGCGGTGCTGGAGCTGGCCGGAATCCACGACATCCTCTCCAAGAGCCTCGGCTCACAGAACCCGATCAACCTGGTGAAGGCCACGATGGCGGGGCTGGAGTCGCTGCGAACGCCCGACGAGGTGGCCACGCTCCGGGGACTGTCGATCAACCAGGTGCTTGGGCTTACGAATGGCGAGGCGTCCGCGGACGGCAAAGGCGGCGAGGCTGCGCCTGCGTCCCCTCGCGCAGGTGGAACTTCGACTGCGACCGACCCTGAGGCGTCGGGGGCGCAGGACGCGGCCTCGACCGCCGCTGCGCAGGCGTCGTGATGAGCGGCCTGGTCATCACCCAGCGGAAGTCCTCCAACGGCGCCGACAAGCGCCAGCTGGACACGCTGCGCTCGCTGGGGCTGCGGCGCATCGGCCACACCGTCGAGCAGGCCGATTCACCCCAGCTGCGCGGGATGGTGCACAAGGTGCGCCACCTGGTGGAGGTCAAGGATGCCTGAGAACGAAGAGCGGATCGGCCTGCACAACCTAAAGCCCGCCCCGGGATCGCGCAGGCCGCGCAAGCGCATTGGCCGCGGCGAGGGCTCGGGCACCGGCAAGACCTCGGGCCGGGGCCAGAAGGGCGCGGGCTCACGCTCGGGCTCCAAGCGCCGAGCTCGCTTCGAGGGCGGTCAGAACCCGATCCACATGCGGATGCGCAAGCTGCGCGGTCCGCACATGAAGAAGTCGATGCCCTTCGAGCCCTTCCGCACGCATACCCAGCCCGTGAATCTGCTCGACCTGGAGGCGCGCTTTCAGACCGGCGACACGGTGACGCCCCAGGCGCTAAGAGCCAAGGGTCTGGCCACGCGCCGGAACGTTCCGGTCAAGCTGCTGGCCAAGGGCGAGATCAGCAAGGCGCTGACGATCCAGGTGCACGCGTTCAGCAGGGCCGCGCGTGAGCAGATCGAGGCTGCGGGCGGGACCTGCGAGGTGGTGCAGGATGGCGCCGGCGTGGTTCTGAGCCCGGTCAGCGAAAGCTAGGGCCACCGATGATCGCCACGATCCTCGGTGCGTTCAGGGTCGGCGAGATCCGCAACAAGGTCCTGTTCACCGCCCTGGTGCTGGCCCTCTACCGGCTCGGAACGCATCTCCCCGCGCCGGGGATCAACTCCGCTGCGGTCAACGCGATCCAGAAGAACTTCGGCGGCAACAGCATCCTCGGGCTGCTCAACCTGTTCTCCGGTGGCGGGCTGGGCCGAATCGCGATCTTCGCGCTGGGGATCATGCCCTACATCACGGCCTCCATCATCCTCCAGCTGCTCCAGGTCGTGGTCCCCTCGCTGGAGAAGCTCTCCAAGGAGGGCGAGGTGGGGCAGCAGCGGATCACGCAGTACACGCGCTACCTGACCGTGGGCCTGGCCTTTGCGCAGTCGATCGGCTACGTGTTCCTGTTCCGCAGCTTCGAGAAGTCGGCGGGGACCACGGTGATCTCCAACTTCACCCTGGCCAAGGTGTTCCTGATCGTGATCTCGCTCACCGCGGGGACGGTGCTGCTGATGTGGATGGGGGAGCTGATCACCCAGCGGGGCATCGGCAACGGCATCTCACTGATGATCTTCGCCAGCATCGTGGCCCGGATGCCCAGCGGCGTGCACAGCTGGTGGACGAGCCCGGACCAGGTGTTCAGGGTGATCATGCCGTTCATCGCCATCGGCGTCGTGGCCGCCGTGGTGTTCGTCCAGGAGGGTCAGAGGCGCATCCCGATTCAGTACGCCAAGCGCGTGATCGGGCGCCGGATGACCCAGGGGGGGCAGACCTACCTGCCGCTGCGGGTCAACATGGCCGGTGTGATTCCGGTCATTTTCGCCGCCAGCGTGATGGCGATCCCGCCGACGCTGGGTCAGCTCATCGGCCAGAACCACACCCACAGCATCGCCTACCAGATCCAGTCCTTCTTCAACCCGCAGGGCTGGCACTACATTGTCGGCGAGAGCCTCTTCATCATCCTCTTCACCTACTTCTACACCGCGGTCACCTTCAACCCCGTCGATCAGGCCGACAACCTCAAGAAGTACGGCGGCTTCATCCCCGGCGTACGCCCTGGACGACCGACCGCGGAGTTCCTGGATCGCATCCTGGCCCGCCTGACCTTCCCGGGGGCGCTGTTCCTGGCCGCCATCGCCGCGTTGCCCACGGTGCTGATCAACCAGACCGGCGCCAACTTCTTCTTCGGCGGCACCTCGATCCTGATCGTCATCGGCGTCGCCCTGGACACGATGAAGCAGCTCGAGGCGCAGCTGATGATGCGCAACTACGAGGGCTTCCTCAAATAAGGCTGCCCGGGCGCGAGCTTCAGGGCCTGCTGGCACCGGCGCTGCCCGCCGATCACGCCCGGCAGACGCTGGCCGAGAGCTACATCGAGCTCGCTGTCGGCCGGCCGCCCGGAGGTGGCCCCTGGCGGGTGCTGGACCTGGGGTGCGGATCCGGGAGCTCGGTCGACTGCTTCCGCCGCCGCGACCCTGCCGTGGACTGGGTCGGGGTCGACGTCCCCGGCTCGCGGGAGGCCGGTACGCGCGTACGCACCGACGCCCGCTTTGAGACCTTCGACGGCGTCTCGCTCCCGTTCGCAGACCGGAGCTTTGACCTCGTCTACTGCAAGCAGGTGCTCGAGCACGTCCGGGACCCGCGGACGCTGCTGGCCGATGTCGGGCGGGTGCTGGCTCCCGGCGCCTTCTTCGCCGGCTCGACCTCGCAGCTGGAGCCCTTCCACTCGCTGAGCATGTGGAACTACACCCCGGTCGGATTCGCTGAGCTGATCGACGAGGTGGGCCTGCGGCTGGTCGAGCTGCGCCCGGGGATCGACGCCCTGGCCCTGATCACGCGTCGCCTCGTGACGCGCGGGCGGTTCACGCAACGGCTCTGGGCCAGGTGGTGGGGCGGCCAGTCTCCGCTCAACCGCGTGATCGACCTCCACGGGCGGGCGCTGAGGCTGGATGCCGCTGCGGTGAACGCCAACAAGCTCCTGTTCTGCGGACAGTTCGCCTTCTTGGCCCAGCGAACCGGCGTGCAGGGCTGACCCGGCGGCGGTAGAGTTTCGGCGGCCGTGCCAGAGCTCAACCTGATCCTGTTCGGTCCGCCCGGTGCCGGCAAGGGAACGCAAGCCGACCGCCTGCGCCAGGACTTCGGGCTGCCGTTCATCTCCACTGGCGACATGCTGCGCGCAAACGTCAAGGAGGGGACCGAGCTGGGGCAGGAGGCACAGCGCTACATGGACGCCGGCGATCTGGTGCCCGATGAGCTGATCCTCAAGATGGCCGCCGAGCGCCTCCAGGAGGAGGATGCCCAGGACGGCTTCATCCTCGACGGCTTTCCGCGTAACGTGGCGCAGGCGGAGGCGCTCGACAAGCAGCTCGGGGAGCTGGGCCGTCGCGTCACCGCCGCGCTGCTGATCAAGGTGCCCGACGATGAGGTGATCCGGCGCCTGTCAGGCCGGCGGGTCTGCGTCAAGGCCGGTCACAACTACCACGTCGAGTTCGATCCCCCCAAGCACGAGGGCGTCTGCGACCAGGACGGCTCGCGGCTGGTCCAGCGTGATGACGACCAGCCGGACGTGATCGGCAACCGCCTGGGCGTTTACCAGGAGAAGACCGCTCCGCTGGCGGACTATTACGACGAGCACGGCCTGCTGCGCCGCATCGACGGCACCCGTGACCCCGCCGATGTCCACGACCACATCCGGGCGGTGATCGCCACCCTGCGGCTCGAGGAGAACGTGTGAGACAGCCGCAGTGATCATCAAGAAGCGCCCCGAGGAGATCGACCGGATGGCCGCCGCCGGCGAGGTCCTGGTCAAGACGATGAACCTGCTCGCGGGCAAGATCAGACCGGGGGTGACCACGGGCGAGCTCGATCGCGCCGCCGAGAAGTTCATCCTCTCGCAGGGGGCCGAGCCGGCCTTCAAGGGCTACCGCGGGTTTCCGGGTTCCATCTGCGCCTCGCCCAACTCCATGATCGTCCACGGGATCCCCGGTTCCTACAAGCTCGGACGCGGGGACATCCTCTCGATCGACATCGGCGTGATCCTCGACGGCTGGGTTGCCGACGCGGCTCGAACCTTTCCCGTCGGCCCCGTCTCACCGGTGGCGCGCAAGCTCTTGAGCGTGACCGAGCAGGCGCTCCATCTGGCCGTGCCCCAGTGCCGGTCGGGCAACCGGCTCGGAGACGTCTCCCACGCGATCCAGGACCACGTGGAAGCGGAGGGATTCTCGATCGTGCGGACGCTGGTGGGCCACGGAATCGGTCGCAGCATGCACGAGGAGCCGCAGATCCCCAACTACGGGACTTCCGGCACCGGCGTGGTCCTGGAGGAGGGAATGGTGCTGGCCGTGGAGCCGATGGTGACCGCGGGCAGACATGGCATCCGGGTCGCCGAGGATCACTGGTCGATCTACTCCGCGGACGGCTCCCTGGCCGCCCACTTCGAGTTCACCATCGCCGTGACCGCCGCGGGCCCACGGGTGCTGACACCCTGGCACGAGGCCAAGAAGGGCCGGGCCGCCGCCTGAGCGAGACCGCAGAGAACGTCGACTACGTCAGTGCTACCATCCGCCGTTGCGTTTGTAGCGCGACTTCTGCGCGCTGTGCTCGCTGCGCCTCGGCGGGGTAGCGGCGACCGTCCCGGTCGCCAGAGCCGTACCGAAGGTATTCACCCCAATCACTCACGACGAGAGCGAAACGACGTGAAAGTACGACCCTCGGTCAGGCCCATGTGCGAGAAGTGCAAGATCATCCGCCGCGACGGCCGAGTGCTGGTGATCTGCTCAAACCCCCGCCACAAGCAGCGGCAGGGCTGAGGCGAGGGGTTCGGAGATGGCACGAATCTCAGGGGTCAACATCCCCCTCAACAAGCGCGTCGAGATCGGCCTGACCTACATCTATGGGATCGGCCGCTCCACCTCCAACAAGCTCTTGGTGGAGGTCGGCGTCGAGCCCGACCGCAAGGTCCGCGATCTCACCGAGGCGGAGGTCATCAAGCTGCGGGAGGCGATCGACGCGGGCATGACGGTCGAGGGCGACCTGCGGCGTGAGCGCTCGCAGAACATCAAGCGCCTGCAGGAGATCGGCTGCTACCGGGGACTGCGTCACCGCCGGGGGCTGCCGGTGCACGGCCAGAACACCAAGACCAACGCCCGCACCCGCAAGGGCCCCAAGCGCATGCAGGTGGCCGGCAAGAAGAAGGTGGGCAAGAAGTGAGTCCCGCACCTCGTAGACCACAGCGCGGCCGCCGGCGTGTTCGCAAGAACATCCCCGTCGGCCAGGCGCACATCAAGACCTCGTTCAACAACACCATCGTCTCCCTCACCGATCGCGAGGGCAATGTGATCGCGTGGGAGTCAGCTGGTGCTGCGGGTTTCAAGGGCTCACGCAAGTCCACGCCCTTCGCCGCGCAGGTGACGGCCGATGCCGCTGCCCGCAAGGGCATCGAGAACGGGCTGCAGAAGGTCGAGGTCTTCGTCAAGGGCCCGGGCTCGGGCCGTGAGACGGCGATTCGCTCGCTACAGGCTGCCGGCCTCGAGGTCACCGGCGTCAAGGACGTGAGCCCGCAGGCGCACAACGGCTGCCGGCCTCGCAAGAGGAGGCGCGTCTAGTCGTGGCCCGTGACACCGGAGCACAGTGCAAGCAGTGCCGGCGAGAGGGGCAGAAGCTGTTCCTCAAGGGCGAGCGCTGCCTGACCGACAAATGCGGCGTCGAGCGCCGCTCCTACCCGCCCGGCGAGCACGGGCGCGGACGTCAGAAGCAGAGCGAGTACCGCGTGCAGCTGCGTGAGAAGCAGAAGGCCAAGCGCTACTACGGCGTGCTGGAGCGGCAGTTCCGGATCTACTACGAGAAGGCCTCGCGCCAGCCCGGCATCACGGGCGAGAACCTGCTGCGCACGCTTGAATGTCGCTTCGACAACGTGCTCGTGCGCCTCGGCTTCGCCGCCTCCCGCCGCCAGGCCCGCCAGCTCATCCTGCACGGCCACTGGACCATCAACGGCCGCCGGGTCAACATCCCCAGCTACCAGCTGCGGGACGACGACGTGATAGCGATCCACCAGCGCTCCACCGCGGGACAGGTGATCCGCGACGCCACCGAACTGACCGGTCAGGTGCCGGCGTGGCTGCAGGCCGATCACGATTCGTTGACGGCGAAGGTGCTGCGTAAGCCGGAGCGGCGGGAGATCGCCGCGCCGGTGATGGAGCAGCTCATCGTCGAGCTCTACTCGAAGTAGTACGGATTTTCTTCCGCTGCGCGCCCGCGAGGTGCGCGTGGCAGCGACACCCGCCGAGGTGGCGGCAGTAACCCACGACGTTAGGACCCTCTGATGCTTGACTTCCAAGTCCCCCGAATTTCCAGCGAGGCCGTCGAGGACAATCGTGGCTCGTTCACGATCGAGCCGCTCGACCGGGGCTTCGGATACACGTTCGGAAACTCCCTGCGCCGAGTGCTGCTCTCGTCGCTGGCGGGCGCCGCGGTTACGAGCGTGCGGATCGAAGGGGTCGCGCACGAGTTCTCGACGATCCGCGGAGTCAAGGAGGACGTGACCGACATCGTCCTCAACCTCAAGGGGATCGTCTGCCGCATGCACTCCGACGCCACCGAGATCGAGGCGCCGCTGGTCGTAACGGGCCCGGGCGAGATCACCGCCAAGGACATCGACCTGCCCTCAGGCGTGGAGATCCTCAACCCGGATGCGCACATCGCCACGCTGGAGCAGAAGACCAAGCTGGAGGTCTACCTGACCGTCGGCCGCGGTCGCGGCTACCGTCCGGCCGAGGAGAACAAGTCCCCCGATCAGCCGATCGGCGTGATCCCAATCGACTCGATCTTCTCGCCCGTGCGCCGGGTGGCCTACAACGTCGAGCAGGCGCGCGTAGGGCAGAAGACCGACTTCGACAAGCTCACGCTGGACATCGAGACCGACGGCTCCATCGACCCCCACGCGGCCCTGCGTGAGGCCGCCGAGATCCTGATCTCGCAGCTGGCGATCTTCACCGACGCCGACCGCGTGGTCGAGCTCCGCGAGGCGGGTGGCCCCGGCGTGCTCGAGCCCGGGCTGGCTGGCGGCAACAACTCCGGCCCGGGTGCGCGGCAGCCCAATGCGATGGACGACATCCTGATCGAGGAGCTCGAGCTGGGGGTGCGGTCATACAACTGCCTCAAGCGCGCCGGGATTCAGACCGTCGGCGACCTCGTGACCAAGAGCGAGTCGGAGTTGGGGGCGATCCCGAACTTCGGCAAGAAGTCGATCGACGAGGTGATCGAGACCCTGCACGCCCGCGGACTTTCGCTGCGGAACGAGTAAGGTCCGAGTTCATGCGCCATCAGCGCCAGCGATATCAGCTCAGCCGTGACTCTGCGCACCGCAAGGCGTTGCTGATGAACCTGAGCAAGGAGGTGATCGACCACGAGCGGATCCAGACCACCGAGGCCAAGGCCAAGGCGGTCAAGCCCGAGGTCGAGAAGCTGATCACCCTCGCCAAGCGCGGCGACCTCCATGCCCGCCGCCAGGCCCTGTCGGCGCTGGGCCAGGACAAGTTCGCGGTGTACAAGCTCTTCGAGGAGATCGCGCCGCGGTACTCGGAGCGTCCGGGCGGGTACACGCGCATCCTCAAGCTCGGTCCGCGCCGCTCGGACTCCACCGAGATGGTATTGCTGGAGCTGGTCTAGCGGGCGTGGGCGGCGGCCAGGACGTCTCCCGGCTGCTGATCGAGTACGACGGGCGCGGGTTCTCCGGCTGGGCGCGCCAGCCGGGCGCGCGCACCGTGCAGGGCGAGCTGGAGCGCGCCCTGGCGGTGGTGCTCGGCCGTGAGTCGCGGTCGCTGACGGTGGCGGGACGCACCGATACCGGTGTTCACGCCTGCGGCCAGGTCGCCTCCTACCAGGGGCCGCCCGCGCGCGTCGCCGCCCTGAACGCGCTGCTGGGCGAGGATCTGGCGGTGCTCTCGTGCGCACCGGCGCCGGCGGGCTTCGATGCTCGCCACGATGCCACCTCCCGTGCCTACTGCTACCGGGTGCTGGCGCGGCCCGAGCGCAGCGCCCTATGGCGCGGCCGCGCGCTGCACTGGCCGCGGCGGCTCGACACGGGGGCGCTGGACGCGTGCGCGCGGGAGCTCGTCGGCACCCACGACTTCCTCGCCTTCACACCCACTGAGACCAAGCACGTGCGCTTCAGCCGGAACGTGCTCGGTGCCTGCTGGAGGCGCGCGCCACAGGCAGCGTCAGTGCTGGAGTTCTGGATCGAGGCTGACACGTTCATGCGCCACATGAACCGGGTGCTGGTGGGGACGATGCTGCAGGTGGCCTCCGGTAGCCGATCGCCCGAGTCGTTCCGGTCGCTGCTGCAGGGCCAGCCGCGCGCTGAGGCCGGACCGACGGCGCCGGCCCACGGGTTGTACCTGGTCGGGGTGGGCTACGGCGGCGAGCGGGTGCTCGACCCCTCGATCGGCGAGCACGGCCGCTGAGCGGGGGGCGAAGGTCAGTCTGTGGCCGGCTCTGTAAGCCATGGCTCGCAGACGACCGGCGAGAGCGAACGGTTCGGCGACGGCCGCCGGACCTGCACAACTCGCCTACCCGCACCAAGACACACTCGGCTCGGGGACATAAGCACGTGTCACATGCTTATGTCGCTGACCTGGTGGCCTTGGAGGAACTCTGGCGGGTTTTGCAGGTGACCGGAGGGGACCGGGAGCGCGCCGCTGCGCACGTCGCCGCCCGCCAGCTCGGTGCCATCTCCACAGCGCAGCTCCAGGGTCTCGGAAATGGCCGCGGTGCCATCACCCACCGGCTGAAGCACGGGCAACTGCACCGCCTGTTCCGCGGGATCTACCTGCTAGGCCATCCGGTGCCGCCGCCGGGTGCTCGCGAGGTCGGCGCGCTGCTGCTCTGCGGGCCCCACGCCGCGCTCAGCCACCGCTCGGCCGCCGCACTACTGGGGTTCGCCCCGCCCGACCCCGATGCCGTCCACGTGACTGTCACGACCGATGGCCCCCGGACGCGGCCAGGTCTCCGCGTGCACCGGACGACCTCGCTCCCTTCCCGAGATCGCCGTCGCCACCGCGGACTGGCCCTGACCTCCGCGGCTCGGACGTTGCTTGACCTTGCCGCCGACGGCGACCCGGGACTGGAGCAAGCGGTGGCGGAGGCCCAGGTCCAGCGACTGATCTCGCAGCGGGAGCTGCACCTCGCCGTGGACCGGGCGGCGGGACGCCCGGGCACGCCAGCACTGGCGGCGCTCGTCCGGACAGACGAGCAAGGGTTCACTCGTTCGCAGGCCGAGCGGCTCGTGCGAGGCCTATGCCGCCAGGCACGTCTGCCGGAGCCGCGTTGCAACGTCCGCGTGTGCGGCTACGAGGTGGACCTGTTATGGCCAGGACAGCGCCTGATCGTCGAGGTAGACGGTCACAGCGCCCACGGCCACCGCGCCGCCTTTGAGCGCGACCGGCGCAAGCAGATGGAGCTGGTTGCCGCCGGCTACCGGGTGATCCGCGTGACCTGGCGCCAGCTTCGGGGCGAGCCGCTGGCAGTTATCGCCGCCGTGGCCCGCGCCCTCGGCGGGGCCCAATAGGATCACCGTGGACATGCGCGTGCTGCTGACAAACGACGACGGCATCGAGGCCGAGGGGCTTCAGGCGCTACGCCGAGCGCTGCTGGGGGTGCGGGGCGTCGAGCTGGCGGTGGTAGCGCCAGACGGCAACCGCTCGGCCATGGCCCGCTCCATCACCACCCGGCGGCCACTGTGGGTCAAGGAGGTCGACTTCGGGGACGGCACGGTCGGCTACGCCACCGACGGGACCCCGGTCGACTGCGTACGTCTGGCGCGCCTGGGCCTGATCGAAGGCTTCAAGGCCGAGCTGGTCGTCAGTGGAATAAACCACGGCTCCAATCTCGGCGACGACATCACCTATTCGGGGACGGTCGCCGCGGCGCTGGAGGCGATCGTGCTCGGGCTGCCGGGAATCGCCGTCTCCCAGCAGTCCAGTGCGCTGGAGCTCGACTTCACCTCCGGCAGGGGGTTCGAGTTCACGGCCGCGGCCACCTTCGTCGCGCGCGTGGTCGCCGAGCTGGAGGACGTGCCGCTCCCCGGCGGGACGCTGCTGAACATCAACGTTCCCGGCGCGGATCCCCACGGCGTGGAGGTGGCCAAGCTCGGGAAACGGATCTACCGCGACGAGCTCTCGCTGGTCGACGAGGGCTCGGGTGGTCGGCGGCTGTACCGGATCTACGGCGACGCCAGCTATGAGCGCGACGAGACCGGTACGGACCTGGCGGCGGTGGCGGCAGGCAAGATCGCCATCACCCCGATCCACTTCGATCTCACCGACCGAGACGGTCTCGACGCGCTGGCTCGCTACGACCTGGCGCGGCTGATACAGCCGGCTGCGGAGGAGGTCGGGGCCGAAGAGGTGGAAAGCTGAGCGCGTCGCCGGACCTGGACCCCGCCGGGCGCGCGAGTGAGCTGCGCCGGGTCCTGGAGTACCACGGCTACCGCTACTACGTCCTCGACGACCCTGAGATCGGCGATGAGGGCTACGACGCGCTGCTGGACGAGCTGCGCAGGATCGAGGCCGAGCATCCCGAGCTGATCACGCCGGACTCACCCACACAGCGAGTCGGCGGCGAGCCGGTCAGCGACCTGGAGAAGGTCCGCCACCCGCAGCCGATGCTTTCGCTGGCCAACGCGCGCTCGGCCGAGGAGCTGCGCGCCTGGATCCAGCGGATGCAGAACCACCTGGCCCGGGAGGGGATTAAGGATCCCGAGTTCTGCTACGTCGCCGAGCCCAAGATCGACGGGCTGGCGATCTCCCTGCTCTACCGCGACGGGGCCTTCGAGCGCGGAGCCACCCGCGGCAACGGTGAGGTCGGCGAGGACGTCAGCCACAACCTGCGGACGATCGCCGGGATTCCGCTGCGGCTGGACATGACGGGACCCCCCCCGGAGCTGATCGAGGTTCGCGGCGAGGTGTACATGTCGCTGCCGGACTTCGCCGCGCTCAACGAGCGCCGGGCGCAGGAGGGGCTGTCCACGTTCATGAACCCGCGCAACTCCGCCGCGGGGACGATCCGCCAGCTGGACCCCAAGCTTGCCGCCGGACGCCCGCTGTCGTTCTGGGCCTACGCGGTGGGGACCACCGAGGGGATCTCGTTCAAGACCCATTGGGATGCGCTGATGTGGCTGCGGGAGCATCGCTTCCCCGTCCACCCTGACGTGAGGCGGCTGCGCACCGAGGACGAGGTGGTTGCCCAGTGCCGCGCCTGGGAGGAGCGGCGGGGATCGCTGGAGTTCGAGATCGATGGCGTCGTGGTCAAGGTCGACGAGGCCGAGCTGCAGCGACGGCTCGGCGTGGTGGGGCGCGAGCCGCGGTGGTCGATCGCGTGGAAATTCCCGCCCACCACCGCCGTCACCACCCTGCAGAGGGTCGGCTGGAATCCGGGGAAGTTCGGCGACCTGCACCCGTACGCGATGCTGGCGCCGGTGCGCGTCGGCGGGGTGACGATCAAGCTCGCGACGCTGCACAACGAGGAGGACCTGGCGCGCAAGGACATCAGGGAGGGCGAGGAGGTGATCGTGCTGCGGGCAGGCGACGTGATCCCGCAGGTTCTCTCGCCCGCCCCGCACGTGGCCGAGCATCGAAGTCGCCCGCCGGCGCCGGCTCCCCCCGAGCGCTGCCCCGTGTGCAACGCCGTCACAGTCAAGCCGGAGGGCTCGGTGTTCACCCGCTGCCCCAATCGCGACTGTCCCGGGCGCCGTTGGCAGCTGCTCAAGCACTTCGTCGGCGCGATGGACATCGACGGCCTCGGCGAGAAGCAGGTGAGCCTCTTCATGGAGCTTGGCTGGGTTCGCACACCGGCTGACTTCTACCGCCTCGGAGCTGAGCAGATCGCCGGTCAGCCGGGGTTCGGACAGACTTCGGCCGAGAAGCTGGTGGGCGCGGCGGCGCAGTCCACCCAGCAACCGTTCGGCCGCCTTCTCTACGCCCTGGGAATCGAAGAGGTGGGTTACGTCACGGGCCGCAACCTGGCCCAGCAGTTCCGTACGGTCGATGCGCTGCTGGCCGCCTCGGCGGAGGAGATCGAGGGCACGCCGGGGGTGGGGCCGAAGATGGCGCATACGATCCGCGAGCAGCTGAGCGACCCGCTCATGCGGGAGCTGATCGAGGATCTGCGTGCTGAGGGGCTCCAGCTGCAGGAGGCGGGGCCGCCGCCGGGCGAGGGGCCGCTGGCGGGTAAGACGCTCGTGCTGACCGGCACCCTGCCCCACCTGACCCGCGAGCAGGCCACCGAGATGATCACCGCTGCGGGGGGCCGGGTGACCGGCTCGGTCTCACGCAGGACCTCATACGTGATCGCTGGGGCCACCGCCGGGACCAAGCTGGCTCAAGCCGAGCGGCTGGAGGTACCGGTGCTGGACGAGGACGGCCTGCGCGCGCTTCTCTAGCTCTAGCTGACGCCTGCGCTCAGCCGTTGTAGCGGGCCAGCGCCACCGCCATCCGGTCCTCCAGCGCGTGCCCGTAGGCGGGGTCGGTCAGCGCGTTCATCAAAAAGGCGAAGGCCAGCCGATCGCCGTTGCGGGCGGTGCAGTAGCCAACCAGGTTGGCGACATCGTGCAGCGTGCCCGTCTTACCGCGGCAGCGTCCCTGGGCGACAGTGCCGAGCAGCCCCGCCCGCATCGTCCCGGTCTTACCCGCCACCGACAGGGAACCGACGAAGGCCGGAGCGCTCGCCAGCGAGTCCAGGGTGGTGACGACGTCCCGGGGGCTGGTGTGGTCGCTGCGGGACAGCCCCGAGCCGTCGTTCAGCTGCGGGTGGATCCCGAATGCACTGGCGAGCTGCGCGCGCACGACCCGGGCGCCGCCGGCGGTGCTGCCGGAGCCCCCAAAGCGGGCTCCGATCCCCTTGAGCAGCATCTCGGCGAGGTAGTTGTCCGAGGGCGCGTTGGTCAGGCGCGCCAGCGTCGTCATCGCAGGAGAGTGCACCAGCGCCAGCACCGGCGTGCCGCCCGATACGCGTCCGGAGGACACTCGGGTGCCGGCGAGCACCCGCACCCCGTGAGCGCGCAGCGCGTCGGCGAAGCGTCGTGCGGCGAACAGCGCCGGGCGGTACTGGAACGTGTTACCACCCTCGTCGGCAAAGCCGCGGTCGTAGGCCAGGCCGCTCAGGAGTCCCTCCACGTAGGAGGAGATGCCAAAGCCGGTGGCCGGCGTCCCGCGCCGTGAATCGAAGATCGATTCGTCGCCGACCACCCGTCCCCGGAAGGACCGCATGCCGGTCTGGCGCACCAGGCGGGAGACCAGCCGCTGCATCGTGGCGCCCGTGCCATAGGCGTAGCGGTCGTAGCCGGCCGAGCCGAACGTGGGATCGCCGCCACCTCTGAGGTACAGCGTTCCTCGCCAGATGCCGCCGGCGCCCAGACTACCCGAGCCCATCACGGCCGTGGTGAGCGTGCCGCCGTCACCGAAGCGCGACAGCGCGGTGGAGGTCGTGTAGACCTTCTCCACCGAGGCCGGCAGACGCGGTACCGCAGACGCGGAGGAGAAGAGCATCTGGCCGGTGCTCATGTCGAGCACCTCGGCCCCGCTCGCGCCGCCGGCATTGGCCAGCGCCCGCGCCAGCGAGGTGCGCAGCGCGCGAGTTGACGGCGAGCTCGGCTGTGCCGGCGCCGCCGCGGGGGCGGCCAGGAGCACGAGCGCAGCCGCCAGCTGGACCAGGTACCGGCGCATCGGTATATCTAACAGCTTGCAGCGGCGAAAGCTGCGGTCCGACCGACACAAAAGTTCACCGCCTGGGGAGGGAGCGGCCGTACAATCGGCCCCAGGATGGGCAAGCTCGACAGCGCCGGCGGCGCGGAGCAACCGGCCGACGGTGCAGGAGAGCAGGTTCAGCGGGCCGCCCACGCCGGTCCAAGACCGCGCTCGTGCTGGGTGGTGGCGGGTTCACCGGAGGGGGGCTTCCCGCAGATCGGCTACCAGGCCTTCAAGCTGCTGGCCCACCAGCGCCTGAACGAGGTCGCCCGGCGGTGGGAGGAGCGCTGCCCGGGGGTGGATATCGTCCTGATCGAGCCCGAGTCCAACGACGAGCTGATGTTCCAGACCAGCATGATGACCTACACCCATCGCGGTGACATCGCCCATCACGGGTGTCAATCGGTGACGCTCAAGCTGGCGCACGCCTACGCGCGGATCAAGCGCATCTGCGCCCGGCACGGGATCGAGATCTCCGCCAGCCGCGTACGGAACCTCGTCAAGCATTTCTCGGCCGAGCGCGAGGAGACTCGCGCCTGGCGCAAGATCCTCGAGCAGACGACCTCGACCTTGCTGCGCCAGTTAGCTCCCCAACGCTGACCGGCGCCGGCCGCTGCCGGTTCGGCGGGCCCGATCAGCCTCAGGCGGTGGCGGCCTGAACCTGTGGCTGCGGTGCTCCGTCGGGAAGCTGCCGCAGGCTGGTGAGGAAGAGGGTCTTGTCGATGCGACCGTTGAAGATGGGCACCCCGAGCTCGACGCATTTGACGATCACTTCGCGCCGCTCCAGTCCCGACTCTCGCGCCAGCTCGCTGGGCGTTAGGTGATTGGACATCGATGGTTCTCCTCCTTTGCCGGGATCACATGATTGAAGTATGCCCCCTGGCGCGGACGCTCTCAACCGATTCTCACCAACCCAGGCCCTGGACAGGGGTTCAGATGAACGGTAGAGTTCAGTGGCGCCGGATCAGCTTCCCTGAGACGACACCCGCCAGCGCGTGACACAACTCGCCACTTCGCATCCCGACCAGGAGCTGATCGCCGCGGTCCGGCGGGGTAGCGACCTGGCCTTCGAGGAGCTCTACAGCCGCTACAGCGCCAGGATCCGCGCGTATGTCCTGAGCACGATGCGTGACCACGCACGGGCCGAGGACGTGACCCAGGAGGTGTTCATCTCGGCGTTGCGCGGCTTGCGCGGCAGCGAGGGCGGGATCGCTTTCAAGCCGTGGATCTACGGGATCGCCAAGAACGCGTGCATCGACGAGTCTCGCCGCACCCGCCGGCGAGGACACGAGGTGCCCTTGGAGGGCGACCCATCCGACGCACTGACCTCGTCCCGATGGCTGCTTGCCGTGCCTTCGCCGGAGGTGGCCGTGGATGAGAAGCAGCAGCTCTCTGACCTTCGCAGCGCCTTCGGCGTCCTTTCGCCCAACCACCATCGCGTGATCGTCATGCGCGAGCTGGAGGGCCTGTCCTACCGCCAGATCGGAGAGCGGCTGGGGATGTCTCAACCGGTGGTGGAGAGCACCCTGTTCCGGGCCCGCCGACAGCTCGGCGCGGAGTTCGACGAGCTTCGCAGCGGACGGCGATGTGGCAGTGTGCAGACCGAGATCGCACGGGTGCAGAGCACTTCCTGGAAGTCGCTCGGTGTGCGCCGGCGCCGCAAGCTCACGCGCCACCTGGCCGATTGCGAGCCCTGCCGCCGTGTCGCCCGGCAGGCGGGTCTGGACGAGTCCTTCTTCCGCGCCCCGACGCTGCCGGCGAAGATCGCCGCGCTGCTGCCGCTGCTGCCATGGCTGCGTGGTCGTCGCGGCGCCGCTGGGCCGGACACGTCGGTCACCGGCTCGCTGCCACTCGCGGCGCGACCGCTGGGGGCGCGAGCGCTGCAGGCGATCCATGCGCTCGGGGATCCAAGCGGTCCGCTGGGCGGGATCGGGCGGGAGGCCGTGGCTGCCGTGACCACGGCTGCGGTGCTCGTGGGGACGGGGACCGGACTGGTGGGCGGGGTCGGTGGCGTCCTCAGCGCGCCTCGCAATCCGCACCCTCCAGTTGCCGCTGTGGGTGGCTACAGCCACCCAGGGAGCACCCCAGCGCGTGCGCGGCCTCTGCTGGCTGCACCGAGCAGCCGGGGTGGAGCTTCGTCGACCCGAGCCCGAGAAGCCATCGGGCTCTCGCCCCGCCGGCCATCGGCGGGGACCGCGCGCCCGTACGTCCACCGTGCTGGCGGACACCGTTCCCCCGGCGGTCCCCCGGCGCCTGGAGGGCCGACCCGCGCAGGCTCGCTCGCGGGCTCTGCGAACGACGGCAACGTCGTGACGGTCGTCGCCGGCAACGGGCTGCTGAGCAGCGGCGGCGGATCGGCGATGGACAAGGTGGGGTCGCTGTCCCCCAGGGCGAACGTGCCCGGGCTGCCGGCCCTGCCCCGCCTGCCGGCCGGCCTGCCC
>JALYYW010000090.1 GCA_030946085.1 Actinomycetota bacterium | reverse complement strand
CCGCCGGGAGCGGGCCGCATGCGGCCCGCTCTTCCTGGCATCCTCGGCTCCATGAGCCAATTCGAAACCGACCAGGCCGCCCGCGAGGCCAGCGGCGCCCACGCCTACGGCCGTTACCTCGAGGAGTTTGAGGTGGGGGCGGTCTACAAGCACTGGCCCGCCAAGACGGTGACCGAGGCCGACGACCACCTGTTCTGCCTGATCACCATGAACCACCATCCCCTCCACATCAACGACGTCTACGCCCAGCGATCCCAGCAGGGGCGCAATGTCGTCGTCGGGCCCCTGGTCTACTCGCTGGCACTGGGAATGAGCGTCTCCGACGTCAGCGGCAAGGCGATCGCCAACCTGGCCACCGAGGAGCTCCGCCATCCCGCGCCGGTCTTCCATGGCGACACGCTGTTCTGCGAGACCGAGGTGCTGGAGGTCACGCCGTCGAAGTCGAAGCTCGATCGCGGGGTTGTGCGCGTTCACACCCGGGTGCTCAACCAGGACGGTGTGCTCGTGGCCGAGTTCAAGCGCCTGGTGCTGGTACCGCGCCGGGAGCCGGGCGAGGCGAGCTAGAACTTCCCATCCCAGGTCTGGAAGATGACCACCGCGCGGCTGCCAGGGCCCTTTCCGGCTACCCTTGCCGCCGCCGGCACCGACGCCCGAGGAGGCCCTGAAGAACAAATGGCTCACACCGCACCGACGCATCAAGCCACGACCGAGCACGCGCGCCTGCGGGCGTGGGTTGAAGAGACGGCCTCCCTGACCCAGCCCGACGAGATCCACTGGTGCGATGGCTCTGCCCAGGAATACGACCAGCTCGCCGCCACACTCGTCGCGGCGGGAACGTTCCAGAAGCTCTCCGAGGCCAAGCGGCCCAACTCCTACCTGGCCCTCTCGGACCCCGCCGACGTGGCCCGGGTGGAGGATCGCACCTTCATCTGCTCGGCCGAGGAGGTCGACGCCGGTCCCACCAACAACTGGCGTGACCCCGACGAGATGCGTCATACGCTCACCGAGCTGTTCCGTGGCTCGATGCGCGGCCGCACGATGTACGTGGTGCCGTTCTCGATGGGCCCCATCGGATCTTCGATCGCCCACATCGGTGTGCAGCTGACCGACTCGGCCTACGTGGCGTGCTCGATGCGGATCATGACCCGCATGGGCCAGGCGGCACTCGACGTGCTGGGCGAGGACGGGAGCTTCGTGCCCTGCCTGCATTCGGTGGGCATGCCCGTGGACTCGGCCGCTGGCGCACAGGACGTCCCGTGGCCCTGCAACGCCGAGAACAAGTACATCGTCCACTTCCCCGAGACGCGGGAGATCTGGTCCTTCGGGTCGGGGTACGGCGGCAACGCGCTGCTGGGCAAGAAGTGCTTCGCGCTGCGGATCGCCTCGGTCATGGCCCGCGACGAGGGCTGGATGGCCGAGCACATGCTGATCCTCAAGCTGACCTCGCCCGAGGGCACGGTCAAGTACATCACCGGCGCCTTCCCCAGCGCCTGCGGCAAGACCAACCTGGCGATGCTGATCCCGACGCTGCCGGACTGGAAGGTCGAGACGATCGGCGACGACATCGCGTGGATGAAGTTCGGCGAGGATGGCCGGCTCTACGCCGTCAACCCCGAGGCCGGCTTCTTCGGCGTGGCGCCCGGCACGGGCGCGATGACCAATCCCAACGCCATCGACACGCTCGGGCGCAACTCCATCTTCACCAACTGCGCCCGGACCGACGACGGTGACGTGTGGTGGGAGGGGCTCACCGGCGAGCCGCCCGCGCACGCCGTCGACTGGCAGGGCAACGACTGGACGCCGGATGCCGACGTTCCCGCCGCGCATCCGAACGCCCGCTTCACCACCCCTGCGGCCCAGTGCCCGTCGATCGCCGCGGAGTGGGAGGACCCCAGGGGCGTACCGATCGACGCGATGCTGTTCGGCGGGCGCCGCTCGACGGCGGTGCCCCTGGTGGTGGAGGCCAGCGACTGGGAGCACGGCGTCTTCCTGGGCTCGATCATGTCCTCGGAGACGACCGCTGCGGCGGCCGGCCAGGTCGGCAAGCTGCGCTTCGACCCGATGGCGATGCTGCCGTTCCTGGGCTACAACATGAGCGACTACTTCCAGCACTGGCTGAAGGTCGGCGAGCGTGAGGGCGCCAAGCTGCCGCGGATCTTCTACGTCAACTGGTTCGGGCGTGGAGAGGACGGCAAGTTCCTGTGGCCGGGCTTCGGCGAGAACTCTCGCGTGCTGGCGTGGATCTTCCGGCGCTGCGAGGACGCGGCCGACGCAGTGGAGACCCCGGTCGGGCTCCTGCCCACCGCGCAGGCACTCGACACCCAGGGCCTCGAGATCGACGCCGCGGCGCTCGAGCAGCTGCTGAGCGTCGATCCGCAGGACTGGAAGCAGCAGTTGCCCCAGCTGCAGGAGCACTACGCGCGCTTCGGCGACCGCCTCCCGGCGGCGCTGCGCGCCCAGCTTCAGCAGCTGGTGAAGAGCCTGGAGAGCTGAGGCCGGGCGCTCAGCGGGCGCCTGGCGCGGGTTGGCAGCTGAGGGTGACGCGGTTTCCGGTGGTGTCGAGGCTGATGGTGTGGAGGCGCTTTGTGCCTGTTAGTCCAATGTCGACAACAGCTCTCTGTGCTCTTCGAGCATAGGGTTGATCTCCCTCCACGACGGAGTAGACCTCCTTCGTGTTACCGCGTCAATACGCGTTACTGCGTACGAACCAGAGGTCATGGGACGCGGTTGGTGCCGGCGTCGCTGCTCCTGGGTGGCGAGTCGCTTGTGGCCGGACGGGTTTCCCCCTTAGTTGGGCTGGCCTGGCGGCCGGTCGCGGGCGGATGAAAATGGTTTCATGTCGTGGTCGCCCGCGACGCCGCTTCTGTTCTTGGTGCCGGTGAGCCCGAGCTTAGTTTGGCGTGTGGGTCTCCCCGGTGTTCCGGACTGTTGCTAAGAGCACGCTTGTCAGACTCGCTAGTTCTCAGAGGCCCCTGGGCGACGATCTCATCGATCGCGACCTCGGAGGTCCTATGGAGACGGTAGTTGAGCGTCCGGCGGCGCTGGATGTGCACAAGGAGCAGGTGACGGCGTGTGTGCGGGTGCCTGGGGCGGGCGGCTCGCGCGAGCAGCACGTGGCGGAGTTCCCGACCACGGTCGGGGGCCTCTTGACGTTGTTTGACTGGCTGGCGGCGTTCGGGGTCACGCAGGTCGTGATGGAGGCGACCGGAGTGTTTTGGCGGCCTGTGTGGGCGATCCTGGAGGACGGATTCGAGTGCGTGCTGGTAAACGCTCGCCACGTCAAGCAGGTCCCCGGACGCAAGACCGATGTGAAGGATGCCGAGTGGTTGTGCCAGCTCGCGGAGGCCGGACTGTTGCGCGCGAGCTTCGTGCCGCCCAAGCCGATCCGGGCGCTGCGGAACTTGACCCGGTATCGCAAGACCCAGATTCAGGAGCGCGCCCGGGAGGCCAACCGGCTGCACAAGGCCCTGGAGGACACAGGCATCAAGCTCGATTGTGTCGCCTCGGACATTCTCGGCAAGTCCGGTCGAGCGATGCTCGACGCGCTCGTGAATGGCACCAGGGATCCCGAGATCCTCGCCGAGCTCGCCCGCGGCCGGATGCGCGCCAAGATCCCGGCGCTCAAGGAAGCGCTGGAGGGCCGCTTTGATCACCTGCACGCGGTTTGGATCGGCGCGATTCTCGAGCACATCGACTTCCTGGACGGGCAGATCGCGTCGTTGACCGAGGCGATTGGGGAGCAGATCGCCCCTTTCGCGAAGGCCGTTGAGCTGCTGCGCACGATCCCCGGCGTTCAACGGCGCACCGCCGAGGTAATCATCGCCGAGATCGGCGTCGACATGAGCGTCTTCCCGACCGACAAGCAACTCGCCTCATGGGCGGGGATGTGCCCCGGCAACGACCAATCCGCCGGCAAACGACGCTCCGGGAAGACCCGCAAAGGCTCCAAATGGCTCGACTGGGCACTAGAAGAAGCCGCGATGGCGGCGATCCGCACCAAGGACGTCTACCTCGCCGCCCAATACGCCAGGCTCAGACCCCGCCGTGGCCACAAGAAAGCGCTCGGCGCGGTCAAGCACTCGATCCTCCTCGCCTGCTGGCACATGCTCAGCACCGGCGAGCTCTACACCGACCTCGGCGGCGACTACTTCCGCAAACGCGACCCCGAACGGATCACCAAACGACTCATCGCCCAGCTCGAAAGCCTCGGCCACCACGTCACCCTCGAAGAACTACCGCAAGCCGCCTGAACCAGACGGCTATCCAGAGCCCACGGCTATTTTCCTGTCAGACGCCTGAGCGGCCCGCACCGCGGCGGTGCGGTTGCGGACGCCGAGTCTTGCGTAGATGTGCTGAAGGTGCTTGGCCACCGTGTGCGTACTGATGCCAAGCTCGCTCGCCACTTCCCCGTTGCTGAGGCCACGGGCGACCGCTCGCAGGACTTGCGCCTCACGCTCGGTCACTTCGCGCGCGAGCGGCGAGCTGAGGCTGGTCGGGTCGCGCGTGCTCGTGAGCGTGACCAGATTCGGCTCACCCTCGCGGCCGTGCAGCAGGCGCGCGGTGAGCGTCCCATCCCGGCCTCGGAGGCTGAGCGGTTCGGCCATCAGCGAGCCGGCGCTGCGTCGGCTGGCCCATGACCGCAGCGGCTCGGGCAGCTCGAGGCTATGACGCCACCCGAGCGAGCGCAGCAGCTTTGCCGCGGGAGGTGTGGCGTGCGCCACACCTCCCGCGGAATCAAGCACGATGACCATGCGCCCGGCAGCAGCCTCGGCCCCGTCGAGGTAGCGCAGCGCGTCTCGCAACTCGTGAACCTCTTCCACGCTGTTTTTCGCGCGCAGCAGGAACGGCCTGATGGTGTTCAGCACTGCGCGGTCACGCTCTGAGAACCGGAGCGACCTACGTCCAAACGAGAGTCGCACCTGCGTCGCCGAGGACCTGGTGCCACGGCCGCGATCGGAGAGCACAATGCTGATCATGTGCTCTAGCTGTAGCTGACGGTAGACCAGGTTGTAGATGTCAAGTTTGTGCAACGAGCGTCGGGTGAGAAAATCCGAGAGCCTTCTGGCGCTGCCGTCGGCGGTGCTGGTGTAGTACGCCACGGTGGGATCCTGGTGGGCATAGCGGCCCACGAGCTCCTCGGCGTCGGGGAACAGCGAACGTCTCGGAGCCATCGCCACCACCGTGCGGGTGCGGAGGTCGACCGCGTTGTAAGAGGGAACGTCGGCGGCTACGACATTCTCCATGACGCGGATCACCGCAGCCGGGAACTCAGCCGGGTCCTCGAGGTCCCGGAGCTCACCCAAGGCGCCGAGCACCGCGCGCAGATCGCTCGCCCTCAAGTCCTCCACGATCGCAGGTTACACGCCCATGGACGCGCGACGACGATCCGCAGCGGGCTTGAATCCATTGCGGGGCCGAGGGGCCGCGTGGGGTGATTCGCGAGGCTCCTCGACGACCGTAATCTGAGCGTATGCCGCTCCCCTTCATCCCCTCTGACATAGGCCTGCTGGCCCTGCAGGCCGGCGTGGTGGCGGCGCCGCGCGCGGTCGGAGACATCACCCGGCTGAGCCGGTTGCGGGCCCCCGGCTGGGCACTGGTCCCGATCGGGTCGATCGTGGTGGTGGTCTTCGCCATCCGCTACCTGTCGGACACCGCATCCGCGTTGACCTACCTGGCGCTGTTCACAGTGCCGCCGCTGGCGGCTGTGGCCCTCGGATGGACGATGCGCGGGGCCCGCCCGGTAGCGGCGGTGATTACGATCCCCCTGTTCGCCCTGGCCTGGGCGGCCCGAACGTCGCTGTCCGGTCAGGCGGCTGCGGCGCTGCTCTCGGCGCTCAGCTGCGTGACGCTGGGGGTGCTGCTGGGCGCCGTCACGCCCACCCGGTGGCTCAAGATCGGGATCGTCCTGATGGCCCTCGCCGACACCTGGCTGGTGGTTGCCGACCTGCTCCAGGCGCCGAACGCCGCGCTGATCGCCGCCCACCCGGCTGCCGGCCTGCCGCGCCTGCAGAGTGAGCTCTTCGGCAGCGTCTCGATGGGCTATGGCGACCTGTTCGTGGCCGCGCTGCTGGGTGCGGCGCTGGCGCGTCAGCCGCGACGTCAGCTGAGGGGGGCGGCGCTGACCCTGGTCCTGGCGGCGCTCTTCGATCTCCTGTTCCTGGTCCTCGACGAGCTCCCGGCGACGGTACCGGTGGCGCTGGCGCTGATCGTCGTGGAGCTCTGGAGCCGCCGCGGCGACCGCGGCGCAGGTGTCAGTGCTCGCTCCCCCCGGTGGAGGCCGGCGGGCGTGACTCCTCGGCCAGTGAGGTGATCGACAGCGTGCCGCGGGCAGCCTCCTCCAGCACCTCGCTGGCCTCCTCGGGCGAACGCGCGTAGAGCTCCACCAGCAGGTGCACGACGATGCGATCCTCGTCGTGCTTGTGAAAGCGCACGTGGGTGAAGAACTCCCGTGTTCCGTGGTCACCGAAGGCGGCGTAGGAGAGCGCGTCGCCGGCCTCGGGGCCCGAGCAGGTCTCCACGTCGTCGGCCTCGACGGTGACGGTGCAGGACGCCACCCAGGGAGTGCCGGCGATCATCCGCTCCCAGCGATCCTCGATCGGCTCCACGCGGCCGTTGTGGAAGCCGAGGTGGGGCTGGTCGTGCATGCACTCCAGGCACTGGACGACCGCCTCCTGCATCTCGTCCACGACCTCGCCCCGCTCACCGGTCTCGGAATCGATCCGGTGGATGCCCTCGTAGTGGACTTGGACCTCCAGGTTCTGGGACCAGCACCGGTAGCAGCGCAGCCAGCTCTTGACCTCGGTCGATCCCTCCATCACGTTGATTCTACGATCCCCTGGTGGGCGAGCACCACGAGGGCGGCGCACGTAGTCCCGTGGGGGCCCTCCTGGCCGGCGGGCAGGGTCGGCGGATGGGCGGTCGGAAGGCGACGGCGCTGCTGGCCGGGCGGCCGCTGATCGGCTACCCGGCGGGTGTGTTGCGTGCGGTGCTGGCCGAAGTGGTCGTGGTGGCCAAACCCGGCACGCCCCTCCCGGCTCTGCCCGGGATCACGGTCTGGAGAGAGCCGGTGGCGCCGCGGCACCCTCTGTTCGGCCTGATCTACGCGCTGCGGCGAGCCGACGGTCGTCCGGTGCTCGTGTGTGCCGCCGACCTGCCTCTCATCACGCCCGAGCTGATCACCCGCCTGGTCGCCGCCTCGGCGCCGGGGACCTCGGCGCGGCTTGCCGCCTACAACGGGCAGGTCCAGCCGCTGCTGGGGCGCTACGAGCCGGCGGCGGTGGAGCTCCTTGAGGCGGCGCTGGCGAAAGACCCTCGAGCTCCCCTGCGGGAAGCGGTGGCGCGGCTCGACCCCGAGCTGGTGGAGGTGACGGATCCCGCCGTCCTCTTCAACGTCAACACCCCCGAGGACCTTCGGCGCGCCGGCGCGCTGGCGGAGAGCGTCAGCCGCCGATCGCCGACATCGTCCGCGCCGGCTGCACGAACCCGGGCTCGCCGACGGCGTGCTTGAGCTCCTTGCGCCACACGGCCTCCCGGACCATCGTCTCCAACTCGGCGTCGGAGGCCCCGTCGCGCAGCGGCCCGCGCAAATCGGTCTCCCGCAGCGAGAACAGGCAGGTGCGCAGCCGCCCGTCGGCGGTCAGCCGGATCCGGTTGCAGTCGCCGCAGAAGGGCTCGGAGACGGGGTTGATGAACCCGATCCGCCCGTGCCCGTCGGCGAAGCGGTAGATGCGCGCGGTGGCGTGCGGCTCGCGGGGCTCAGCCTCCAGCGGGTAGGTCGTATCGATTGCGGCTCTGATCTCCTCGCCGCTCAGCACCCGCCCGGGCTCCCACGCGTGGTCGCCATCCAGCGGCATGAACTCGATGAAGCGGACCTGGTAGGGCGAGCTGCGCGCCAGCCTCGCGAACGGGAGCACCTCCTCCTCGGTGAACCCGCGGATCGCCACGGCATTGATCTTGATCGGATGCGCCTCCGGAAACGCAGCCAGCTGCTCCAGGCCCCGCAGCACCTGGGGCAGTGCGTCCCGGCGGGTGATTGCGTAGAATCGGTCACGCTGGAGCGAGTCGATCGACACGTTGAACCGCTGCGCTCCGGCGCGCACCAGCGCCTCGGCATCACGCTCGAGCAGGAAGCCGTTGGTGGTCAGGGAAACAGTCGCGAGATCTTCGATCTCGCTCAACATCCGCACCAGCCGGGGCAGCTCACGCCGCACCAGCGGCTCACCGCCGGTCAACCGCACGTCCCGCACGCCCATCGCGGCCAGCAGCGCCACGAGCCGCGCGATCTCCTCAAAGCTAAGGACCTCGGCCCGCTCCAGCCAGGGCAGCCCCTCGGCCGGCATGCAGTACTGGCAGCGGAAGTTGCAGCGGTCGGTCACCGAGACGCGAACGTCGCCGATGAGGCGGCCGTGGCCGTCGCGCAGCGGTTGAAGGGCCATGTTCACAGGCTACTCTGCAAGCACATGGGCCTCCCCAGAGCGGTCACCGTGGTGGTGTTGGCCGGCCTGCTCGGCGGCTGCGGGACCGCCAGCCCCCAGGACCAGGTCAGGGCGAAGGTCGACCAGTTCGCTCACGCCGCGGCCCGCCGCGACTACACCGAGATCTGCGCCCAGGTCCTCTCTGTCGCGTTGCTGGAGCGCGTGGCCGCCACCGGGATCAGCTGCCAGGAGACGATGCGGTTGGCGCTCGGAGGCGTCAGCAATCCGGTGTTGAGCATCGGCCGGATCAAGGTCTCCGGTGCCACCGCCGCGGTGATCACGCTCTCAATCGCCAAGGGCCAGCGGGCCTCGCTGGCCGAGATCGACTTGAGCCGGGAGAGCGGGGGCTGGCGCATCAGTGCGCTCGGGTCGGGGTCGAAGACGAGCCTCTTCGGGCGCTAGGGCCGCGACGAGCGCGGGACCGGGGGCGATTTGGGTCCACCGTGAACCATTTGATGACATCCGCCTGCCTAGGGCCGCCGCACCACCACCAGCACCGCCGCCAGCGCGAACGCCCCCTGGCCAAAGGTTAGGGCGGTGCCGAGGTTCACGGCTCCGAGCAGCCCCGCAAGCGCGCTGGCGAGCACGAACGCCGCGAGCATGATCGAGAGGTCCACGAGCACTAAGTGCACCGTCGGCACACTACAGCGATTGTGCCCGATCGCCAGGTCTCAGCCGCGGGTGCCGGCCCGCTGCTCCAGCGAGCGCACCAGCGCCGGCACGTCGAGGCTCGGCTCCTGCTCGGCCAGCCAGCGCTCCGCCTCACGGCGGGAGCCGAGCGCCCGCAGGCCGCGGTTGCCGTGCTCGGCGGCGAAGTCGGCCAGGGCGTGCAGGCG
>JALYYW010000088.1 GCA_030946085.1 Actinomycetota bacterium | reverse complement strand
GCCCGGCGGCGCCCGATCTGCGCCGCGACCCGCCGCTCCTGCTCGGCCGCCTCGTCCCGGGCTCGTACCGCAGCACGGTTGGCCTCGATCACCCGCTCGCAGCCGGCATCGAACTCAGCCACCTGCTCGGTGAGGCGCTTCAGCTCCGCTCGCGCCCGGTGCTCGGCACCGGCGGCGTCCTCGCTGGCGCCGATCAACCCCAGACGGCGGTTGCGTTCGGCCAGCACGCGCTCCTCCCCGTGGGCGCTGGCCTGGCGCAGCTCGCGGGTGGCGGGGGCCCACACGCGGCCGGCGCGGGTCGCCGCCAGGCCGCCGAAGGAGACGGGAAGCGCGGCCAGGTCCTCCACCACCCAGGCGTCGCGCAGCAGCAGCCGCGCCAGCGCCATCGAGTCCTCGGGGCCGCGAACCCGGTCGAGCAGGCGCTCGGCCCCGCTCACCGGAGGCTCCTGAGAATGGGGCACCCCGCCCTCCCGCCCGCTGCCCTGCTGGCGCTCGTTGGCCGCGCCGCGTCCGCCGGCCACCAGCGTCCGCCCGCCATCGGCGCCGGCACGATCGAGCAGCAGGCCTCCGGCGTGCAGATCCTCCACCACCGCCGCCCCGAGGCGACCGTCGAGGGCGGCCGCCACCGCGTGCTCGTAGCCGGGATCGACTTGGAGCTGAGCCGATAGCGACACGGCGCCCTCGGAAGCCGATTCCTGACCGCGCAGGAACTGGTTGACCGCGGCGAGCTCACCGCCGATACGCGCCGCTTCACGCCGGGCCGCCTCCACTGCGCGCTCTGACTCCCGCACCGCCCGCCGGGCCTTCTCCAGCCGGCCGTCGGCCTGCACCCGCGCCACGCGCGTCTGCTCTGTCGCCGCCTCGCGCTCCTGGCGGGCGCGCACGGCGCCAGCGTGCTGTTGCTCCAGCTCGGCCAGCTGGCGGGCCAGCTCGGCCTCCCGATCCCGGTCCAGAGCAGCGATCTCCCGCTGCAGGGCCTCGATTTGCAGCTGTGCATCGGGATCGGCCCGGTCGGCGGTGTGCTCGCCGAGCAGTTGCTCCAGCGCTGCCCGCTGGCGCCCCAGCCGCCCGACCAGGTTGTCCGCGGCGGCGCGGACGGCCTCGGCGCGGAATCCGAGCAGATCTGCTGCCGAGCCCGCGGCAAAGCAGCGCCGGGAGAGCTCCTCCCTCCGTGCGCTGCGCGAGGCGAGTGCCTCCTCCGCCTGCTCGCGCTGATGGGAGACCTCCCGCAGCTGGGCCTCCACCTCGGTGCGCCGCTGCCGCTGCGCGGCCACGTCGGACTCGGCCCGGGCCAGCGCGGCCTGCTGCTCGCGCAGCCGGTCGCGGCCCAGCTCCCAGCGGGCCTCGAGTGTCTGGCGCTCGATGCGGGCGTGCAGCTCGGCCGCCTCCGCCTGGCGCTTGAGCGGTCGCAGCCGCGAGCGTGCCTCCCGCTCGACGTCCAGCGCTCTGTCGAGGTTGTCCTGGGTACGGGCCAGCTTCAGCTGGGCGCGGCGGCGGCGCTTGCGGTGCTTGCCGAGCCCGGCCGCCTCCTCGATCAGGAGCCTGCGCTCACGCGGCTTGGAGGTGACGATGGCCTCGACCCGTCCTTGGGAGATGACCGAGTGCATCTCCCGGCCCAGTCCCGTGTCCGAGAGCACCTCCAGCACGTCGACCAGACGGCAGCGGGCGCCGGCCAGGCGGTACTCGCCGTCGCCGCTTCGATCCAGGCGGCGGACGATCGAAACCTCCGGGTTGGGGAGGCCCAGCGTGCCCTCGCTGTCGTCGAGCACCAGCTCCACCTCCGCCCCCCGGGCAGCCTGCCGGCCGGGAGCGCCCCCGAAGATCACGTCCTGCATCGACTGGCCGCGGACCGCCAGCGGCGACTGCTCGCCCAGCGCCCAGAGGACGGCGTCGGTGACGTTGGACTTGCCCGAGCCGTTCGGGCCGACGATCACGCTGACGCCGGGACCGAACTCCAGCCGGGTGCGGTCGGGAAAGGACTTGAAGCCCTTCAGGGTGATCGCCTTCAGGTAGATGAGCTCACCCCCGGCACCACGCTCAGCCCTGCAGCGCCTGGAGCGCCGCCTGCGCGGCCAGTTGCTCGGCATCCTTCTTGCTGCGCCCGGTGCCGCGGCTCACCTCCACCCCGTCGACTCTGGCGCTGACCTCGAACGTGCGGTCGTGCGGCGGCCCCTGCTCGCGCACAACCGCGTAGCTGACCAGCGCGCCCCGGCGAGCCAGGCGCTCCTGCAGCGCCGACTTGTGATCCACGGGATGCTCCAGCGCACCCTCGACCTCCGGCTGGAAGGCCTCCACCACCGCCGCCGCCGTGCGCTCGTAGCCAAAGGCCAGGTAGCAGGCGCCGATCACCGCCTCGATCACCGACGCCAGCACGCGCTCGGTGCCCACCAGCGCCGGCACCGTCTGCACGGCCATCGCGGGGGCCGCCGCGCGCAGTCGCTCCGGCACCCCGAGCCGCTCGGCCACCTCCCGGCAGGAGCGACCGGAGACCGCCTGGGCGCGGATCTTCGTCAGCTGGCCGGCACCGAAGCGATCGGCCTGCAACCGCGGATACAGGTGGGCGGTGATGGCCAGCGACAGCACACTGTCGCCGAGAAAGGCCAGGCGCTCGTAGGAGTCCGAGCGCCGCGCGGTCCAAGAGGAGTGCATGAAGACGGGGCTGGCCAGCTCGCCGGGCAGCCCTTCCAGCAGCTCTCGCAGCGCTGACTCTCCGCTTCCGGCGGACTGCGGGCTCGTCACTCAGGGTCGTGGCCCTGGCTCGCGGTCGCCGGCGGGCGCGGTGGTGCGCCGCTCGCGAGCACGAACTCGACCGCCTGCCCGACGGTGAGGATCTTCGCGGCCTCCCGGTCGGAAATCGACACCCCGTAGCTGTCCTCCAGCTCCTGGACCAGTGTGTACAGGTCCAGCGAGTCGGCATCGAGGTCCTCGCGGAAGCGGCTGGACTCGGTGATCGTGTCCGGATACACCTCCAGCTCCTCGGCGAGGTGGGTGCGGATCAACGAGAAGACCTGCTCGCGGTTCATTGCCCGGACACCGTAGCCACCGGGTCGGACACGCGCGCCCCCACCCGAGGCGGCCGCAGCGCCCCGGCCTCCTGCAACGCCGCGCGCGTACGAGCGATGAGGTCCTCCTGCACGCCGTGGGCGGCGACCTCCACGGCACGCTGGAAGCCGCGGCGGGTGAAGCGGCCGTGGGCGACCACCCCGAGCCGGCGCAGGCCGAGCATGTACGCGCCCCCCGGTCCCTCGGGATCGATCTCCCGGCGCAGGCGCGCCACTGCCGGGGCCAGCAGCAGACCCCCGAGCTTGCCCCGGGGCGAGCTCATGGCGGCGTCGCGGATGGCGCGCAGCGTCCGCGCGGAGACGCCCTCGATCAGCTTCAGCGTGATGTTGCCGATGAAGCCATCCATCACCACCACGTCGGCGGCCCCCTCGGTTACCTGGGTGCCCTCGATGTTGCCGATGAAGTTCAGGCCCGTGCCCCCCTCCCCGGCGAGCTGCTGATGCACGGCGACGAGCTCCGACGTGCCCTTCCCGGGCTCCTCGCCATTGGAGAGGAGCGCCACGCGCGGGCAGCTCAGGCCCAGCACCGCCC
>JALYYW010000087.1 GCA_030946085.1 Actinomycetota bacterium | reverse complement strand
GATCCGGCCCGCGCCGCCGATGCACGTCGGGCGCTCCAGGACGCCGACCTGCTGCGTCCCGGGTCGACGTTGCAGCTCGCCCATCCGCTCGTTGCCGAGGCGGCGCTGGCGCTGCTCGGCGACGAGGAAGCGGCCCGGATCGAGCTGCTCGCTGCACGGCTGCTCGAGCAGGCGGGTGAGGATGGCTCGTCGCATCTGCTCAGGACCGCGCCCGCCCCGCCCTACGCCTGGGCGCGGGAGGTGCTCTCAAGCCGCGGGCGGCGCGCGCTCGCTGACGGTGCGCCGGAGGCGGCCGCCCTCGCCCTGCGGGCGGCCCTGGCGTGGCACCCAACCCCGCAGGAGCGCGAGACGCTGTCGCTGGCGACGGCGCGGGCCGAGATCCGCAGCGGACGTCCCGACGGCGTGGCGGGGCTGCTCAGCGCCTGCCGAGAGGCACGCAACGGTGGGGTTCGCGCCGCCGCAGCGCTCGAGCTGGCGACGATCCTGCCTCTGATCGGGCGAGATCTCGAGGCCCTCGAGGGACTCGAGACGACCGCGGCCAGCCTCGCCGAGCGCGAGCGTCCGCTCGCGGCCGAGCTCGAGGCGTCTTGGCTGTTCAACGCCTGCTTCCGTCCTGAGCTTGCCGCCCGCGCGCATGAGCTCGCCCGCCGCCGGCTGGCCGACGGTCCACCGGTCGGGGCCACCGAGCGACTGCGTCTCGGCACGATCGCCTTTCTGCTCTGCGCCCAGGGCCGCGAACCGGCGTCGGTGACCGCCTCGTTCGCGCGGACGGCGCTGGCGGCGGGCCGGCTGTTCGACGAGATCGGCGTCGAGTCGCCGCTGCCGATCCTCCCGGTCGTCACGCTGCTCTGGGCGGACCGCTCCGATGAGGTCGCGGCCGCTTATCGCGCGGGGCTGGCCAGGGCTGAGAAGGTCGGCTCGGTGCTGGGCTTCTGCATGCTGCGCGGAAGCGCGGCGGACGCGCACTTCCGTCGTGGCGCCCTCCACGAGTCCGAAGCCGACGCTCGGGCGGCGCTCGAGACGCTGACGAGCGCGGGCCTCGTGTTGCTCATCCCCCCGGTGATCGGTTCCCTGGTCCAGGTACTGATGGAGCGAGGGGAGCTGCAGGAGGCCGAAGCGCTGCTGGAGCACCACGGCCTGGCGGGAGCGCTGCCCGATACCGGCTTCACCACTCTGCTGCTGGTCCTCCGCGGCCAGCTGCGCTTTGCCCAGCGCCGCTATGCGGACGCCATCAGCGACCTACGCCAGTGCGGCGAACGGGCTGACCGCGGCCACCGGACCGTGCCGAGCATCGTGCCGTGGCGCTCGAGCCTGGCCTCCCCCCTGAACGCCACGGGCGAGACGCGCGAGGCCGAGCTGCTGATCGAGGAGGAGATCGACCTGGCGCGCGCGCACGGCGCTCCGCGCGCGATCGGGCGCGCGCTGCGCATCGCGGGCGCGCACGCGGGAGCGAGTGGCGAGCCTCTGCTGCACGAGGCAATCGAGGTGCTCGCGGACACCTCGGCGGTCTTGGAGTGTGCGCACGCGAAGTACGCGCTCGGACGTCTGCGACTGGACCGCGGCGAGCCCAGACAGGCTCGCGGTCCGCTGCGCGAGGCGCTCGATCACGCGCACTCGTGCGGGGCGCTGGCCCTCTCGGCCCGCGCGCGGGCCGCCCTGATCACCAGCGGCGCCCGGCCCCGGCGAACCTCGCTCAGTGGACCCGACGCGTTGACGGCCACCGAACGCCGCATCAGCGGACTTGCTGCCGACGGCATGACCAACGCCGAAATCGCCCAGTCGCAGTTCACCACGCTGAAGACCGTCGAGAAGCACCTCACCAACGCCTTCCGCAAACTCGGCATCGACTCCAGACGGGACCTGGCCCCGCGCGCGTAAGAGTGTGGCTCCTGCGACAGGAATCATCCCGCCAATCGTCCGACCCCGGGACGCCGCCTTGAGACAGGTAGGATCTGATCGGCGACGACGCGCTTGCGTGTTGTTCGTCGGAGCGCCTCACTCACCCGTGGCAGCCACACATCTCTACCGGCCCTAATCCAGTCGGTCGCCCTCAACCTCTCGGCCGAGACCTGGCGTCGCAAGAGCTAATGCTGAGGCAGCTCAATCGAGACGAGGCCGCAGCGCTGCTGCGTGACAAGGCGGCTTGGAGAGGCGCTGTCTTACTGCTGGCCGCCGCCGCTTTCATAGTCCGCATGGTCATCATTGCGCACACCCATGGGGGAGAAGACCTCAAGCTCTATACCTACTTCAGCCGACTCGCTCTCCATGGCGTCAACCCGTTTGCGTCACCTCGTGGCGGGACCTTCCCTCCGATCGACGGCAATAACCCGCCAACAGAGGTCGCCGCGTTTAGTGCCCTCCTCGGAATTCATAACTCACCGACCACGCTAAGAGTCCTGTTCGCAGCGGCCGATTCAGCCGTGATATGGCTCATCGGGTGGTATTACCCGCGCCCAAAGCGGTGGAAGGTGGCTTTTCTTACGTTTTACGCAGTTAATCCTTTCGTACTCCTCTCATGGACAGTCTATGCTGAGGATAAGACGATCCTCTTCCTGGGCGTCGTGGCGTGGCTATTGGCCCTCGAGCGGGCTCGTGATTGGTATGCGTGGGCAGCAGCCGCGGCGTTGGCCGTCTTTAAGTTTCTTGGCGTGTTCGCTCTACCGGCCATGGCTTATCACTCGGTGAAGAAAGACCGGTTGCGAGCGGTATGGCCGATAGCGGCGACCTCAGTCGCCTTTCTCGCCAGCAATCTTCCCTGGTTTCCAGACAGTCTCGATGCATTCTCCCGGAGAAATCTGCGGCTTGACATCGTTCCGCCGTTTCATGCCAGTCCTACGCTCCTGCTCTCACGGCTGGGGCTTTACACACCTCTGGAGGCCAAGCTATTTCCAGTTCTGGCCACAGTTGTGATCCTCTTCATGTTGTCAAGACAACGGATCGACATTCGCCACGCCGTGGCGTGGTCGCTACTTGCTGGCTACATCTTTCTCCCAGATGACGCTTTCAATCGCCTCTTGCTGATCACGCTTCCATTCATGCTGATTTCAAGCTTCTCGGTCCGCGTTTGGCTTGCGGTCTGGCTAGTGTCTTTGATCGCTGCGCTTGCGGCGCTCGTGGCGACGCGTGGTGTTCCCCATGTGCTGGTGCCTATCGGGTCACTTCTTGCGGGTCTTTTCGGTCACGAAGGTACGCTACGGCACGTGCTTTGGATGAATATACTGCCTGTCCTGGTGATTCTCAGCCATGTATCTGGGCGAAGGAGAGTGGCGCCTCGGGCTTCGTAGCCCGAGCACTGCCGTGGAAGCCGCGCTCTCCGAGGTCGGCAGCGAGTGATCGTCGGGGGCGACCGCGGCCCGCGCGCACGTCCGGGCGGGCGATCACTACCGGCCGACGAACTGGTGCCCCGCCGCCGCCGCCGGCGCAGTCCCGGGCTAGTCCGTGGCCCACGGCCCCACCTGGACCGTCTACACCGCCTTCCACGCCGGGCCCAGCCCGGTGTGCGACGTGTACCTCTGAATCAGGGTCGTGCCTTTTCGAATCATTGCCATCCTCACGGGTCAGCCTCCGGCCGCTGACGGGCGAGCGGTATGCCTCATCACCGCGTGAGCTGCCCTCTCCCCAGCCCCCTCACCGCCACCGTGCCCGACGATCTCCCGCAACGCGCTCACGTGGGCGGCAAAGCTCTCCCGGCCCTCCTGCGTGAGCGCCAGCCACACCCGCTGGCGAGCCTCGCGCTGCGCGACGCGAACGCAGGTAGCCGGCCCCAGCCAGCACTGCCAACTGCTTGGAGAGCACCGAGTCGCTGACCGAGAGCGTGTCACGGAGGACCCCGAACTCCAGCTCCTTCATCGGCCAGCAGCGCACAGATCCGCAGCCGGTGCGGCGCGTGGATCACGGCATCGAAGCGATCCGCGCTGCTCATTCCCGTTGCCGCCCGAGCGCATGCGGGCGCGGACCGAAGATGGCGATGACCGCCGCCAGCACGAAGAAGGCCAGTGGGCCGATCCCCGCATGCGCCGCGTATTCGTGAGCTGTACCGCCCCGGCCACGGCCACCACGAAGACGATCCACACCGGAGTGGTCGGGCGGGCGGGCGCATCAGCCGCGTGACCACTCCGGAGCGCCGCCGCGGAGCCACGCTCAACGCGAAGACCGCCACCAGCACCAGCCCCTGCACGACGATCCGCGCCCACCCCGTGAGCAGATCACTACGTCAAGTCTCGATTGGGGAACCCAGTTCTCAGCCCGAGCGCAGCTGGTCCTCCCCCGCCGCGGCGAACTTCCGCAGCAACGCCTTGCCCCCGCCGATGAGCGGGTCCCCGTGGGCGAACACGAGGTGGTCGAAGTCACGGGTGAGCAGGCCCCGGAAGGCGTCGCGCAGACCCTCCTTGACCCGCTCCGGGTGCTCTCCGATGAGCTCGTCGGGCACGAAGCTGAGCGTCTCCCCGTAGCGGATGAGGCCATCGGCAAAGGCGATCACACCTTCGGCCACCGAAAGGTGAAAGGCGCCCTCGTCCGCGGAGATCTTGCCGATGTGGATCGCCCGTACCCCGGGCGCAACCTCCTCGTTCTCGGCGAACACCTCCACCGTCAACCGGTCGCCGATGTGCTCGGCGGCCGGATGCGAGGCGCGGATCGGGATGCCGAAGGCCTCGGCGAAGCGAGCGGCGTCGCGATGGTGATGGCCGCTGGTGAGCAGCACCTGCTGGGGCTTGCCCGGGAGCGATTCGAGCCCCTCCTCGGGCTCCTTGGGATCGATCACCACACCGGCCGGGGCCACGTAGAGCGAGCTGACGCGAGCGCCGATCGGCTCGTGGAAGGCGCTCCAGTGAAAGAGGCCGGGAAGGATCTCCTGCATCAGCGGCTCGCTACCCGGCCGAGGCCGCCTTCAAGCCGCCGACGGCGCCCCGCGGCAGGGCCAGGGCGCAGAGCAGCGCCGGCACCGGCAGCGCCGCGATCACCAGCATCACCGCCGTCAACCCGGCGTGGTCGGCGAGCACGCCCAGCAGCGCCGCGGTGACCCCGCCGATGCCGATCGCGGCCCCCAGCGTCACCCCGGAGGCGATTCCGATCCGGCCGGGCAGGAGCTCCTGCCCCAGGACCACCGTGATCGAGAAGTTGCCGATCGTGAAGAACCCGACCAGCCCGAGCAGGATGAAGCTCACGGCCGGCCCGCTGAGGAGCACCAGCAGGATCAGCGGCGGCAGCACGGCCATGCAGCCCACCAGGATGGGGCGACGGCCGATGCGGTCGGCCAGTCGTCCGCCGACCAGCGTTCCCACGGCACCGCTGACGAGAATCACCGTCAGGGCGGCGTTGCCCTCGCCCGCGGAGGCGGCGAAGTGGGCGATGAAGTACAAGGGCACGAACGCCAGCAGCCCGAAGTAGGCACCGGACCGGAACGCGGCGATGGCCGCGACCAGTGAGAACGGTCCCCAGCGGTCCTCGGCAGTCGACGGCGACGCCGCGGGCCCGGTGCCGGGCGATGCGGGTGCCTGGGGTCGGAAGGAGAGCAGATGCGCCATGCCGGAGAGCAGCAGCCCGGCGACCACGACCGACGGGACGACCAGCCAGACCGTGCCGCCGAGGCCGAGCGCCAACACCAGCGGCGTCACCAGCACCGGGCCCAGGGCGAACCCGACGTTGCCGCCCACCGAGAACAGGCTCATGCCGCTAGCGCGGCGACTGCCGGAGACGTAGTTGGCGTAGCGCGCCGCCTCCGGGTGGTAGGCGCCGACTCCCACCCCCGCCAGGGCGATCGTCGCGAAGGTCAGCCAGTACGGATGCACCACCCCCGCCAGGGCCGTTCCCAACCCGGCGATCACCACACCACCGGGCAGCAACCACGGCAGCGAGCGGCGGTCGGCGAGATGTCCGAACAGCGGCTGGATCAGCGACGAGGTGATCGTCATCGCCAGCACCAGCGCGGAGGCCTCCGCGTAGCTGTAGCCGCGGTGGTGGATCATGAAGGGCAGCAGCGCCGGGACCGCGCCCTGGGTGATGTCCACGCACCCGTGACCGCAGGCCAGCACGGCGATTCCGCGACGATCGACCGCCGCCCGCGGCGTGGGGAGCGTCAACGTGCCGCTGCTCACAGCATGACCCCCTCCAGCAGCAGCGCCACGAGCTGCTCGCGCACTCGCGCGGGCGGCCAGCGGTGACCGGCGCGCATGTGCCGGTAGGTCCAGCCGGTGGCGTTGAAAAGCAGCGTGGCCAGCTGGAGCGGATCCTCTGCCCTCAGCGTGCCCTCGGCGCTGCCATCCCGCAGAATGCGCCGCAAAGCGTCGGTGAAGTCCACGCGGGTGTTGACCGGACCGTCCCCCTCCTCGTGGAACACGAACGCGCTGGCGCGACCCAGAGCGTCGAGCAACCCCAGGTAGCGCTCGTTGACGGCGCACAGCGCGCTCAGCGCCAGCCGCAGCCGCTCCGGCGCCGGAGCGCTGGATACGAGCGCAGGCAGGATCGCGTCGCGGTACTCGCCCTCCAGCAGCCGCCCGAGCTGAGCCAGCAGCACGTCCTTGTCGATCCCGCGCCGGTGGAGCGTCATGCGCGAGAGGCCGACGGCCTGCGCGAGCTCCTCGGTCGTGACCTCGCGCCAGTCCCGGTCACGCAGGCGCACGCGGACGCGCTCCAAGCGATCGGGTTCCAGTTCAACGGCTGTCTC
>JALYYW010000061.1 GCA_030946085.1 Actinomycetota bacterium | reverse complement strand
GCCCGCGCCCGCCGAGGCGGCCGCCGAGGGCGAGGAACGGCCGGCGCGCAAGCGCCGCAGCCGGCGAGGCGGCAGGCGGGGCGCTCGTCCCAAGGCCGGCGAGCCGCTGGAAGGGAGCTTCGACCACGGCGAGGAGGGCTACGGCCTGTGGCTGGACCCGGCGGTTCAGGACGATCCCGTCTACGCCGAGTACTGGGCCGGTCACCGCCCGGTGGCGGTCACGATCGAGGAGGAGCAGATCGTGATCCGTCGTACAGGCGAGGAGGACACCGAGGAGGACGGGTAGCGTCGGGTCGCCCGGGTTTGTGTCGGGGTCAGTCGCTCTCCTCGCGGCGCCGGCCGCCGCCGTAGTCACTGGCACCTCTGAGATAGCGAGCAAAGGCCGCTCCGGCGACCGTGGTCACGTCCCAGGCCTCGGGGGTGGCCGGCGCCTCCCGCGTGGCGATGCCAAAGCACCAGTCGGTGCCCTGCTCCAGGTAGAGGTGCGTCAGCTCCTCGGCGGTGAACGGGCCGCCGAGCCGGCGGCGGAGCTCGCCCACCAGCGCCTCGACGACGCGCTCCAGCACCGGGACCAGCGAGGGGTCGGCGGCTCTCAGCCGGCGCTCGCCCTCTCGCCACAGGCCGACTACGCCGTCGAAGCTCACGGCCCCCCACCCGGAGGCGGCGCCGCTAGCGCGCGGGCGCGCCGGTGATCACGTAGGGCCGCTCGCCCTGGCGCACCATCCCCAGCGCGCGGGCGTAGCGCTCGATCGTCGCGGGGTCGCCCAGCGACCGCTGCTCGCGCATCAGCCGCGCGTTCTGGTGCTGGAGCCGCTGCACGATGGCCAGCTGCTGCTGGGCCTGGGAATGGGTGGAGAGCAGCGACAGCCCCTGCTTGAGGTACAGCGCCGCCACGGCCAGGAACACCACCAGCAGCGCCGTCCGACCCAGTCGATCCCATCGCACCCGCACGGTGGCACGGCGTGATACCAGTCCTTTCGGACGGACTTGAGCCCTTTCTCGGTGACGAGAGCGCCGACGAGCTGCGGCTGCGGCTGCGGCTGCGGAGGAGGCTGACGGCATCCGGTGAGCCCTTCGTTCGCCGCCTCGGCTCTCCTTCCTGCTGCAAGACCGCGCTCATGCCAGTGACCGCTGACCGCGCGGAGCTGACGGCGGTGGGGTCAGCGAAAGGCGCGGAAGGCGCGGTGGCCGGGGTACTCGGCATCGGCTCCCAGCGCCTCCTCGATCCGCAGCAGCTGGTTGTACTTCGCCACCCGGTCGGTGCGTGAGGGGGCCCCGGTCTTGATCTGACCGCACCCGGTCGCCACCGCCAGATCGGCGATGGTGACGTCCTCGGTCTCGCCCGAGCGGTGCGATATCACCGCCGAGTAGCCGCTCTCGCGCGCCATCGCCACCGCCGACAGCGTCTCGGTCAGAGTCCCGATCTGGTTGACCTTGATCAGGATGGAGTTGGCGACGCCGTTGTCTATGCCCCGTCGCAGCCGCTCGGTGTTGGTCACGAACAGGTCGTCGCCCACGAGCTGGATGCGGTTGCCCAGCCGGTCGGTGAGCGTGCTCCACCCCTCCCAGTCCTCCTCGGCCATCCCGTCCTCGATCGAGACGATCGGGTAGCTCCCGGCCAGCTCGGCCCACATGTCGACCATCCCCTCCGCACTCAGGCTCCGGTCCTCGCTGGCGAGCTGGTAGGTCCCGTCACGGTAGAGCTCCGAGGTGGCGGGATCCATCGCGATCGCGATCTGGTCCCCGGGCACGAAGCCCGCCGCGCGAATACCGGCCATCAGCACCTCCAGTGCCTCCGCGTTAGAGCGCAGGTCAGGCGCGAAGCCGCCCTCGTCCCCGACGGCGGTCGCCAAGCCGCGCTCGCTCAGCGTGCGCTTGAGGTGGTGGAAGACCTCAGCGCCCATCCGCAGCCCCTCGCCGAAGCTCCGGGCCCCCACGGGGACGATCATGAACTCCTGGAAGTCAACACGGTTGTCGGCGTGGACGCCCCCGTTGACCACGTTCATCATCGGCACTGGCATCACCCGGGCGCCCTCCCCCCCGAGGTAGCGCCACAGGGGCAGCCGCTCCTCGGCGGCGGCGGCGTGCGCCGCTGCCAGCGAGACGGCCAGGATGGCGTTGGCCCCCAGACGTGACTTGTTCGGCGTTCCGTCGAGCTCGATCAGCGCCCGGTCCAGGGCGGCCTGGCCCGAGGCATCCTGGCCGCGGATCTCGGTGGAGATCTCGCCGTTGACGTTGTCCACCGCCCGGCCGACGCCCTTGCCCAGCCAGTCCGAGCCGCCGTCGCGCAACTCGGTGGCCTCGAACTCGCCGGTGGAGGCGCCCGAGGGCACCGCCGCCCTTCCCCAGGCGCCGGAGCGCACGCTCAGCTCCACCTCCACGGTGGGATTGCCCCGGCTGTCGAGGATCTGCCGTGCGTGTACGTGTTCGATCTGGCTCATCTGGTCTCTGCTTCTTCGGAGAGGCGCGCACGAGCGTAGAGGGCGAGCTGCTCCTCGGAGGCGAGATCGTTCCAGTTTCCCCCCGCCGATGCGGCCAGCTCGGCCGCCGTCGCCACCCGGTCCCGGAAGCGGTTGGCCGCCGCGCGCAGCGCCAACTCCGGGTCGAGCTTCATCTTACGGGCGACGTTCACGGCCGCAAACAGCAGGTCGCCGATCTCGTGAAAGCGCTCCTGCGGGCCCTGGGCCCGCTCCAGTTCCTCAAGCTCGGCGGCCACCGAGCGCAGCGGGTCGGCTACGCCCGGAAAGTCGAAGCCGGTGCTGGCAGCACGCCGCTGCACCTTGCGCGCGTACAGGAGCCCCGGAAGGTTCTCCGGCACCTCGCCGAAGATGCCGGGCTCCCGTCCAGCCTCGTCCTGCTTGATCTGCTCCCAGTTGCGCAGCACCTCCTGGGCGCTGTCCGCCCGGGCCTGACCGAACACGTGCGGGTGGCGCCGCACCAGCTTCTCGGTGCAGTGCTCGGCGACCTCACCGAGGTCCCCCGCGTCCCGCTCGGAGAGCAACAGCGCCAGGAAGTGGACCTGGAAGAGGACATCCCCCAGCTCGTCCAGCAGCTTGCCGTCGTCTCGGCGCTGCGCCGCGTCGGCCAGCTCGTAGGCCTCCTCGACGGTGTGGGGCACGATCGAGCGCTCGTCCTGCTCCCGATCCCAGGGGCACTCGCGCCGAAGCCGCCGGGTGGTGGCATCCAGGCGGGCGAGCGCGTGCAGCGTCCGGGCCGGCGGGCGGTCGGAGCCGGAGTCCTCCGGCGCTCCGGAGCTCACCGCCGTTACTTCTTCTTGCCCGAGCTCGGCGGCGCCTGGGTGGGGGGAGTCACCGTCTGCGGCTGACCCTGGCTGGGCGTCTGCGGCTGGCCCTGGCTGGGCGCCTGCTGCTGGCCCTGACTGGGCGCCTGGCCCTGGCTGGGCGCCTGCTGGCCCTGGCTGGGCGCCTGCTGGCCCTGGCTGGGTGCCGAGCCGGGCGAAAGCGACGTGCTGGGGGTCTTCGGCGCCTTGTAGCCGCTGCAGTCGGCCATCTTGTAAGCCGACTCGCACTGCGTCTTGCCCATCCAGTCCTTCTTGACCTGGCTATTGAGCGTCACCTGCGCGCTCTGCTGACCCTGGCTCTGCAGGATCTGCAGGATCATGGGCGTGGCCCGCGTCAACGACTGCTGGGTGGAGCGCTTGACCCGGAGGACCTCGAACACGTAGTACCCGAAGGTGCCGTGGATCGGGCCGAGCACCTTGTGCTGCGGTGCCGAGAAGGCCGCCTTGTCAAGTGCCTGCTCCTCCTGGCCCCGGGTGACGCCGGTGAGCAGTCCCCCCTTGGCCTTGGTGGTGGCGTCCACGGAGTACCGCCTGGTCACCATCTTCCAGCTCTGGCCCTTCTTCAGCGCCGCCTTGGCCGCTGCGGCCTCTTTGGCGCTGGTGGTGCGCACGATTCGCAGGTTGCGCGACTCCGGCGTGCCGAACTGAGAGGTGTGGCCGCGGTAGTACGTCGCGATCGTGGCCGGGGTGACGGTGGCGCTGCGCTGGGCAATGAGCTTCTTGAGCAGCTGGTTGATGCGCACGCGGAAGAGGACGTCCTGCATCGTCTCGCCGCTCTGGGCCAGGAACTGGTTGAACGCGGCGGCGGTGGGGAACTGCTGCTTGCGGTCTGACTGAAAGGCCTGTTGCACCTGCGCGTCGGTGATCTTGATGTTCCGCTTGGCGGCCTCGGCCTGGTACCAGTAGGCGCGCACGAGGAAGTCCATCACCTGGCTGGAGAGCGAGGTGAAGAGCTGTGCGCAGTCGCTCTTGATCTGCTTGTCGGGGGTCTTGGCCAGCCTCGGGATCTGCTTGCGGACCTGCGAGAGGCAGTTCTTGAAGCTCGGCGGATCGTTGGGGACGATCACCGGACTGCCGGGGCTCTGCGACGCGCTGCCCTGGGCGGCGACATACAGCCAGTGGTCGAAGGCCTTGGTGGCGATGGGGTTGCCGGCCACGGTGGCCACCGAGCTTGACCCGCCGCAGCCGGCCACGCCCAGCGCGAGCACAAAAAAGGCGCCGAGCGCCAGGATCATCCGCTTCACTCGCATCAGACGTTCGGCATGGTAGCGGCCCGCGGTGGCATGCTGCTCTGGCGATGCCCGAGGCCCCGCTCGGCCCACCCGTCGACTTCCACGGCGCGACGCTGCCCGTCCGCGCGCCGCTGCGCGGCGCGCACGTGCTGTTGCGCCCGCTGGAGCCCTCGCTCGATGCGCCGTCGCTGTTCGCCGCCTCACACCCGCCGCATGGGGACGACGAGATCTGGCGCTACCTCCCCTACGGTCCCTATCCGGATCCCGAGGCGCTGCGAGCTGAGCTGGAGCGCTTCGCCGCCGCCGCCGACCCGCTGTTCTTCGCCGCCGTACCGGTGGCGGGGGGCGAGGCCCGGGGGGTGGCGTCGTACCTGCGAATCACCCCCGTGCACGGCTCCATCGAGATCGGGCACATCTGGTTCGGACCCGCGCTGCAGCGCTCCACCGCCGCCACCGAGGCGATCCTGCTGCTGGCGGCCGAGGCCTTCGACGGGCTCGGCTACCGGCGACTGGAGTGGAAGTGCAATGCGCTCAACGCCGCCTCCCGGCGGGCGGCGGAGCGCTTCGGGTTCGCCTTTGAGGGGGTGTTCCGCCACCACCAGGTGGTCAAGGGCCGTAATCGCGACACCGCCTGGTATGCCATCACCGATGATCGCTGGCCGGCGGTCAGGGCGGCGTTCCGGGAGTGGCTGGCACCGGAGAACTTCGACCCCGCCGGGGCGCAGCGGCGCTCGCTGCGGGAGCTCACGGGGCATTGTCACATTAGGGTTCCTCTACAACCATTTTCGCCCCAGCACTGCGAGAGCATGGGGCCGGAGCAAGCGGCTACGCCGCCTCCCGCGTGACCGCCAGCAACACATCAGCCGCCCTGACCACGGCCGGGAAGCGCTGGGCCGGATCCTCGGGCACGCGCAGGGAGAGCTGCGACTTGCCGGACTCGTACAGGGCCTCGGGGATCTCGGCCCGCACGCGCTTGGCGCGCACGGAGTCCAGCTCCACCGGCGTCACCGCCAGCCGGCCACCCCGGAAGGTCACCGCCTGGGCACCGGCCTGGCCCAGCTTGATCCGCGCCTGCTGGAGCAGGATCAGGTTGCGCAGGGGGTCGGGAAGCTCGCCGAAGCGGTCCTCCAGCTCCTCACGCAACAGCGCCAGGTCGGCGACCTCGCGGGCGCCGGCGATCCGGCGGTGGACGTCGACCTTGGCCTGCTCGTAAGGGATGTAGGCCGGCGGGATGTAGGCGTCGACGTTGACGTCCAGGCGCACCGGCTCCCAGTCCTGCTGGGAGCCCTCGCCGTCGGCCGCCGCCGCCTCCACGGCCTCGTCGAGCATCTGCATGTAGAGCTCGAAGCCGAGCGCCGCCACGTGACCGGACTGCTCGTCGCCCAGGAGGTTGCCCGCCCCGCGGATCTCCAGATCCCGCATGGCGATCTTGAAACCGGCGCCGAGCTCGGTGTAGTCGCTGAGCGCCGAGAGCCGCTGGGCCGCCTCCCCGGTCAGGGCCGCGGCGCTCGGGTAGAGCAGGTAGGCATAGGCGCGCTCGCGGCTGCGCCCCACACGACCACGGATCTGGTAGAGCTGGGCCAGCCCGAACACGTCGGCCCGCTCCACGATCAGGGTGTTGGCCTGGGGGATGTCGATCCCCGACTCGATGATGCTGGTGCACACGAGCACGTCGGCCTCGCCCCGGAGGAAGCGCATCATCCGCTCCTCCAGCGTCTTCTCGTCCATCTGCCCGTGGGCGGTCTCGAAACGGATCGAGGGGCACAGCCCCCGCAGCCGCTCGGCCGTCTCGTCGATCGTCTCCACGCGGTTGTGCAGGAAGAAGGCCTGGCCGCCGCGGCCGTGCTCACGCTGGAGCGCCTGCTTGACGAGCTCCTCGTCGTACTCCCCGACGTAGGTCTTCACCGGGCGCCGGCCCTCCGGCGGGGTCTCGATCACGCTGATGTCCCGTACCCCGGCCAGGGACATCTGCAGCGTGCGCGGGATCGGGGTGGCGCTCATCGAGATCACGTCGACCTTCAGCTTCAGCTGGCGCAGGAGCTCCTTCTGCTTGACCCCGAAGCGCTGCTCCTCATCGAGGATCAGCAGCCCCAGCTCCCGCGCGCGCACGTCGCGGGAGAGCAGACGGTGGGTGCCGATGAGGATGTCGACCTGGCCGGCGGCAAAGCGGGCCACCGCCTCGCGCTGCTCGGAGGCCGAGCGAAAGCGGGACACGTGCTCGATCCGCACCGGATAATCCTTCAAGCGCTCGGAGAAGGTGCCGAAGTGCTGCTGGGCGAGGATCGTGGTGGGCACCAGCAACATCACCTGCTTGTCGTCCTGCACCGCCTTGAACGCGGCCCGCAGGGCAACCTCGGTCTTGCCGTAGCCGACGTCGCCGCAGATCAGCCGGTCCATCGGCCGGGCTGACTCCATATCGGCCTTGACGAAGTCGATCGCGTCACGCTGATCGGGGGTCTCGGTGAACGGGAACGCGTCCTCGAAGTCACGCTGCCAATCGCTGTCGGGCGGGAAGGCGTGGCCCTGACGGCGCTTGCGCTCGGCGTAGAGGTTCAGCAGCTCGCCGGCGAGCTCCTGGGCCGCGCGCCGCGCCCGCGCCTTCATCGCCTCCCAGCGGTTGCCGCCGAGCTTTGACAGCGGCGGGTGGGCGCCCCCGGCGCCGACATACCGGCTGATCTTGGCCAACTGGTCGACGGGGACGAAGACCCTGTCCGAACCGGCGTACTCCAGGTACAGGTAGTCCCGGGTGACGCCGGCCACCGTCTTGGTGTCAAAGCCCGCGAAGCGGGCGATGCCGTGGTCTTCGTGGACGACGATGTCGCCGCTGCGCAGATCGGTGAAGCTACGCAGCACGCCACGCCGGCGGGAGCGATCCGGATGGCCACGGTCGGCTCCCCCCGGGCGCCGGCGGCGGAAGAGCCGGTGCTGAGGAATAACCGCCAGGTGGAACTGCGGCGCGATGAAGCCTCCGGCCAGGCGCGCCGTCGCAAACGTGAGCTGACCGGCTCCGGGGGCGGTTCCGTCGGCCTCCTCCAGCCAGCGGACCTTCAGCCGCCCCAGGTTGTAGGCGGCTCGCTCGCCCTCGCCGCGCTGGGAAAAGGCAACGACGGTGCGGTAGCCCGAGCGGGCCAGCTTCTCCAGCTCGGGCTCTGCCTCCTTGAGCCCGCGGGCGGCGATGTCGGCGGTCTGGGCCCGGAACAGGAACTCCTGATCCTGCTCGATGCTCGAGAGCCGGATCCGGGCGCGCTGGTCCAGGGTGGCCTCGATGCTGGCGGGGTCGACATACAGCCGGTGCGCATCCTGGTCGTGGAAGGCCGCGCACACGTCCTGCCAATGGTCGGCCAGGGCCGGCGCCACGTCCTCCTCGGCGGCGATCAGGATCGAGGCCGTGGCCGGCGCCAGCGCCAGAAAGGCGTGGAAGTCCTCGATCGGGAGCAGCTCGGCGATGTCGGGCCGGTCGGCCGCCTCCTCCAGCGCAGCGATCTCCGCCAGCTCACGGTGCTCGGCGGCCAGCTCCGCCGCCGGGGCCACCTCCACCGCCTCCGCGTCCCCCAGTGAGCGCTGCGTGAAGGTGGAGAACCAGCTCAAGCGTTCGATCTCGTCGCCGAACAGGTCGACGCGCACCGCCCGATCCTCGGTCGCGGGGAACAGGTCGAGCAGGCCCCCGCGGATCGCGAACTGCCCGCGATCCTCGACCTGCTCGACGCGCTCGTAGCCGGCGGCCACCAGATCCCGGGCGCTCTCGTCGAGGTCCATCAGGTCTCCGGTGCGCAGCGTGAACCCCTGCGGGCGCAGCGTGGGATCGGGAACCTTCTCCGAGAGCGCAACGGCGCTGGCCACGACCACCGGCGCCGCCGCCGGCGAATCCGCCAGCAGCGCGTCCAGCGCCGCGATCCGCAGGCCCACCAGGTGGGGCGGAGGAGCGAGGTGGGATTCGTAGGTCACCCCCCGGCTGGGGTAGTAGCGAACCGGCCGCGGCGCCAGCCACGAGCGCAGTCCGGCAGCCAGGTCTCGGGCGGCGCGATCGTCGCCGGCGACCACGATCGCCGGCGTATCGCGGTCGCTCTCCACCAGCGCCGCCAGCAGGTAGGGCCGCAGTGACTGGGAAACGAAGGCGCGACCTCCGTCGCGCAGGAGCGCGGCGGTCTGTGGATCCTGGTCGGCGTGGGCCAGCAGCGAGCGGAGCATGGTGGGATCCAGTCTAGGTCGCCGCGGGGGTCTCCTCGATCAGGCGCTCGGCGGCGTCGGCAGCCCGCTCGGTGAGCGTCTGCACCTCCTCGCGCGGCTGCGCAAAGCGGCCGAGCACGAAGGCGGCGACAAGCTCAGGATCGGTGCCGGCAGGCCGGCCCACGCCGGCGCGCACCCGCCAGAAGTCCGCCGACCCGAGGGATCGCCGCAGCGACTTGAGGCCGTTGTGGCCGGCCAGGCCACCGCCGAGGCGAACACGGACCTCGCCGAAGGTGAGGTCGATCTCGTCGTGGAGCACCAGCACACGATCGGGGGCGAGCTTCAGTGCGCCGGCGGCGGGACCGGCGGACTGACCGGCGTCGTTCATGAAGGTCTGGGGCAGCAGGACCGCGACCCGCGGGCCCCCCGGTCGGGTTCGGCCCTCGCTCAGCAGCCCGCGGAACTTCGTCCGGGGGCGCGGCAGCTCCCAGCGGCGGAGCAGCAGCTCGGCGATCTCGAAACCGATGTTGTGGCGCGTGCGCCGGTATCCGTCCCCCGGATTGCCGAGTCCGACGAGCAGCCAGTCCACGGGAGCGCCGGCGCGAGCCGGTGAGGCCACGGGGCGCTCGCGCTACTCGGAGGTGGACTCGGCGCCTTGGTCGCCGTCCGGCGAGGCTTGACCCTCGGCCGGCGCCTCACCCTCGCCGACCACCTCGGTCTCCTGCTCGATCTCGTTCTCGTCCTCGAGCTGGAGCCGGGGAGCAGTGACGGTGGCGATCACCGTCTCGGGGTCGTCCACCAGCGTGACCCCCCGCGGCGCGCTGAGCGCGCTCAGGGTCACGGTGTCGCCGACCTGCAGCGCCGAGGCGTCGTGCTGGAGCGTGTCCGGGATGTCGGTGGGAAGCGCCTCGACCGTGAGCTCGCGGGTGACGTGCTCCAGCACGCCGCCCTCCTTGACCCCGGGAGCCTCTTCGACCCCGGTCAGCTCGAGCACCACCGTGGACTGGATCACCTCGTCGAGCCGGACGCGGAGCAGGTCCAAGTGCATCGTCTCGCCGCTGACGGGGTGGCGCGCGAGGTCCTTGAGGACCACCGGAGTGGCGCGGCCGGCGTCGACTTTCAGGTCGATCACCGCCCCGGCGTGGGCCAGCACCTGTCGAAGCTCGCGAGCCTCGACCTGGAAGGCGATGGGATCCTGCCCGCCGCCGTAGACGACGCCGGGCACGTGGCCGGTCCGGCGCAGGCGGCGCACGGCGCGGGACCCGGAGGTCTCACGCACGGCGACGGTCAGCGCGGTGCTCTCAGCCACGGCCATAGGGGCGCGATGGTAGCGGGACCCGGATCCAGGGCACCGAGATCTCCCGCGCAGGCCCAATCGCACGCTAACATATGGCTATGTCGGGCCAGACTCAGCTGTTGCTGATGATCGGCGGAGTCCATCTCCTCGGCCTGGCCTGCGTGGCGATTCTGATGCTGCCGGCGCTGCGCGACTCCCCCGAGGCACCGCCCCGATCCGACGGCGGCTCAGACGAAGGGTGGGGGAATCATCCCCGCCAGCCGCGCGACCCGCGCGACGTTCCCGGCGGGGGCCTGCCGATGGCAGACGCCGTCCCCGCCCGCGTACGGCTGCGGGGCCACGGCCGCCTGCAGGATCAGCTGCGCCCGCGTCAGCGGCGTCCGGCCCGTGAGCCCGAGCGCGAGCCCGCTCGCAGCGCCTAGCGTCCTGTCGAAACCTAGAGCCGGGACGGGCAGTCGCCGTCGCTGTGGATCGGGGGCGTGATCCTCAGCAGCTCTATCCGCAGCCCGCTGAGAACGTTTCCGGCCCGGCGCACCAGCACGCACTGCACGACCGGCCGGGCGAACGAGGAGGTGCTCCAGGCCACGCGGGCGATGCCGCGGGTGGAGGTCAGGGAGAACCCGGTGGAGGGCTGGAGCTGAAGGACCGACAGGGCGCCGGCCCGCCGCAGCGTCGTGCTGATCCGTGCCGCCGGGGCGCGGCAGGACGGCTGGGCCCCGCACCCCTGCAGGCGGGCGATCACGCCGGCGCTGTCGCCACGGACCTCCTGCTGGAGGAGCGCTGTGATCGCCGAGCGTTCGGCGCCATCGGCGTTCCAGGCCCGGGCCAGGAGCGCCGAGATCGCCAGAAACGCGAGGATCGCCACGCCCGCGAGGAGGAGCATCTGGAGCCGCCGCACGGCGGGCCACGGTAGCGGCCCCGGGATCCCCCCGGCCTAGTCACTGAGCTCCAGGAAGCGCTCCACGGAGGCCTCCTGGTGCTCCAGGCGTGCGGCCAGCTTGCGCGCGTGCTCGGAGGAGAGCTCCAGGAACTCCTCCATGCACCGCTGCGGATCGTCGGCCAGGGGGTAGACGCGCGCGAAGTCCTGCTGCGCGCAGGCGATGCCCAGCGGCGGACGGCCCTCGGCGAGCGTCCGCGCGCCGCACACCGGCGTCACCACCAGAGACGAGTCGCGGGCCACGAGCGCGGTCGGCAGCAGACGCGCGGCGGGGAGCCGCACCGACAGCGCCACGGAGCGGTCGATCGACACCTCGCAGCCGACCATGTCGCTGAGCGGCTCGCGCCACACGTCGAGGACCACATCTGCTCCCACCAGCGCGTCGCGCAACGACTGCGCCTGCTCCACGTAGAGCCGCTCCGCGTCGCCGCGGCTCTCGGCATCGCCGAGGTCGAGGTCACAGGGGACGCGCAGCAGCTCGCTGGCGGACACGGTGGCCCCGGCGCCACGACTTCCGGGGGCTACGTAGGTCTGCAGGGTGCCGAGGTCCGGGCGGGCATGGAAGATCACCGTGACCGAGTCGCTGAGCGGAAGCCCCTCGACGCGGAGGGAGACCGCGACCGCCGCCGAGTCGTCGAGCAGCGCCCGCCGGAGCAGCTGGTCCGCCGCGTCCTCCTCTGACCTGGGCTGCTCTTCGGGCATCTCCGTCTCCTACAGCTGAAGTAGCACTCTATTTACTCTCAGCGGGTCGCGGGCCACCAGCGCCATCTGGAGCGGAAATTGCCTCGTCGCTGGCCCAATGTCCGCCCTGGTCGGGAGGGGCCGTCCGAGCGACGTGTACCCGGCGCGCAGCGGGGTAGCCTGCTGGCCGAGATGAAGATCCTCCACAAGCCGTTTGCCCTCATCGCCGCCACCGCGATCGCCAAGCCGCTGAGCCGCAGCGTCTTCCAGGCCATCTGGTCCAAGATCGATGACCAAGACCCGCCTTCGGCGACCACCCACCGGTCGACGCTGCCCAAGGTCCTGGCGGCGGCAGCGCTCGAAGCGGCCACGGCCGCCGCCGTCGGCGCGGCCGTCGAGCGGGGCACGGCGCTGGGCTTTCACTACCTCACCGGGATCTGGCCCGGGGAGGAGCTCCCCGAGGACGAGTAGGCCTCGGGGGAGCCATCGGGCACGACCCACGGCGCGAGGCCCACGCGCAGCCACGACGGAATCGGGACCTTGCGGAGCGTCGTGCGATCCACGACCACATGCCGCATGCTGCCCTCGGCCAGCAGCTCCTGAGCGCGGCCGATCGTGTGCCGGCTGGTGATGCTGGTGTGGCCTAGCTTGGTGAACTCGAGTCCGAGCACGAGCTCCTCGTCGAAGCGCGCCGGGCGCCGGTAGCGGACCCCGGCCTCGGCCACGACGAGATCGACCCCGCGCTCCAGCATCGTCGCGTAGCCGCCGAAGGCCTCCCGCCACAGCTCGGTCAGCACGATGTCGAAGTAGGCCAGGTAGTGGGCGTTGAAGACGACGCCCTGGGGATCGCACTCGGCGTAGCGGACCCTCAGGCCGTGGCTGAAGGGCTCCGGCACCTAATGTCTCCCGCCCTTCAGCACGAAGCCGCGCGCGGCCAGCTGCTCCACCGCATCCTCAAAGGCGGCGAAGTCCCGCGCCAGCAGCGCGTCCAGCGGCCGTCCGGACACCCCGCGCGCCCGCACCCACCGCCTCAGCACCGCCGGGCCGGCTCGCTCCGCGGCCTCGTCCAGCAGCGCCAGCAGCACCGGCAGCTCCACTCGATGCTCCAGCTGCCCCGACAGCAGCGTCAGCGGGTCCACCGCCAGCACCTGGCAGAGCTCCTCGTCGTCCAAGCCGAGGAGATCCATCAGGCGCGCCGCGCGCTCCCCCTGGGCCATGCGCTGGCCGGCGGCCGGATCCTCGCGCTCGGACAAGCCGCTGGCGCCGTCCTCAGAACAGCTGGTTCTCGCCGCCGAACACGTCGCTGACCGACCCGTCGGTGAAGATCTGGCGGATCGAGTTGGTCAGCAGGTGGGCGCAGGAGAGCACGCGGACGTTCTCGGGGGCGCCCGGCGGCAGCGGGACGGTATCGGTGACGACGATCTGCTCCAGGCGGGCCGCGGCCAGGTTCTCCCAGGCGTTGCCGGAGAAGACCCCGTGCGTGGCCGCGGCGTAGACCCGCCGCGCGCCGGCGTCCGAGACGGCCTGGGCCGCGGCCTTGAGCGTGCCGGCAGTGTCGATGATGTCGTCGACGATCACCGCGGTCTTGCCCTCCACCTCACCGATCACGTAGTCGATCTCCGCCACCTGCTGAGCCGGACGCTCCTTGTTGAGGATCGCCAGGCCCGCACCGATCTTGCGGGCGAACTTCTTGTTCAGCTTCGCGCGGCCGGCGTCCGGCGCCACCACGACCAGGTCCTCGAGCCCGAGGTCGGCGAAGTACTGCGTGAGCATGAACAGCGCGGTCATGTGATCGCACGGCTTCTGGAAGAAGCCCTGGATTTGGCCGGAGTGCAGGTCCATGGTGAGGATCCGGTCGATCCCGGCCGCCTCCAGCATCCGCGCGACCAGCCGGGCGCTGATCGGCTCCCGCGGGGCGGACTTCTTGTCCTGGCGGGAATATCCGTACCACGGCGTGACCGCGATGACGCGATGGGCGGAGCCGCCCACGGCGGCGTCGATCATCGCCAGCAGCTCCATCACCGCGTCGTTTGTGGTCAGTCCGGTCACCGGGTTGGCGCAGGTGGGCTGCACGATGAACACGTCGGCGCCCCGGACGGACTCCTCGAAGCGGCAGTAGACCTCACCGTTGGAGAAGGTCTTCAGCGTCATCGGCGAGAGCTGCACGCCCAGCTTGGCGGCGATCTTAGCCGCCAGCTCCGGGTTGGCGCGACCACTCACCAGCATCAAGCGCTTGTCGTACTCCACGCGCAGGTCGTTTGACGGGGCTGGTTGCGTCTGCAGGACGCTCATGCTCGACGCGAGTGTAAGGGCGGGCGATGACGAGATGTTCACGATTGCGCGGATCCGGGCGGTTCCTGGGGTCCCTCGTGCTCACGCTCACGCCGGCGCTCGCTGTAGCCCTCGATGTTGCGCTGATGTGCGCGCGCCACCCCGAGGGCCCCGGGCGGGATGTCCTTGCCGATCACCGATCCAGCCGCCGTGTAGGCGTCGTCGCCGAGGATGACCGGGGCGATCAGGGTGGTGTCGACGCTGGTCCTGACCCGGGACCCGATCGTCGTGCGGTGCTTCCGGTAGCCGTCGTAGTTGGCGGTGATCGTGGCCGCGCCCAGGTTCGTGCGCTCGCCGATGATGGCGTCACCGATGTAGGAGAGGTGCGGCACCTTGGAGCCCTCGCCGACCTCGGAGTTCTTGATCTCCACGAACGTCCCGGCCTTGGAGCCCTGACGCATGACCGTTCCCGGCCTCAGGTAGGCGAACGGTCCGACGCTGACGCGGTCGCCGATGTCCGCCTCCCTGACGTAGGAGTGCAGCACCGTGGCGCCGTCGCCGACGCGGGCGTCGATCAGCGTGCTGTGGGGACCGATGGTGCTGGCGGCCCCGATCCGCGTGCTGCCGTGCAGGCTCGTGAAGGGGGCGATGACGCTGTCCTGCGCCACCTCTGCGTCCACGTCGATCACCGTCGCCAACGGGTCCACGATGGTGACGCCGCTGCGCATCAGCTGCTCGTGGATCCGGCTCTGGGCCAGCGCGCGGACCTCGGCGAGGGCGATGCGGTCGTTCACCCCCAGCGTCTCGGTGGGATCGGAGAGCTCGTAGGCCACCACGGTCCGCTCCCCCGCACGGAGGATCGAGATCACATCGGGGAGGTAGAGCTCGCCCTGGGCGTTGTCGGCGCTGACCTGGTCCAGCGCCTCCAGCAGCGCCCGCCCGTGAAAGGCAAAAATGCCGGTGTTGACCTCACGGATGTGCAGCTCCAGCTCGGTGGCGTCACCGGCGGCCTTGGTCTCCACGACGCGCTCCACGGTCCCGTCGGGCGCGCGGATCACCCGCCCGTAGCCGGAGGGATCCTCCAGCACGGCGGTGACCATGGTGGCGGCGGCACCGTCACGCAGGTGAGCCTCGGCCAGGGACCGGAGCGTCGGCGCGGTGATCAGCGGCACGTCGCCGGCCAGGACCACCACCGGTCGCGCCGGATCGATGTGCTCCGCGGCGGCCCTCACCGCGTCGGCGGTGCCGCGGGCCTGGTGCTGGACAGCGAGCTCCACCTGCCCCTGAAGCAGGGGTGCGAGCCGCCGCTCGGGACCATCCACCACGACCACCCGCGCAGCGCCCGACTGGAGCGCCGCCGCCACTGGCCATGCGATCATGGGTGCTCCGCACAACGGGTGCAGCAGCTTCGGGGTGGCGGAACGCATCCGCGTGCCCTGACCGGCAGCGAGGATGACGACGACGGGATCGGTCATGCGCCAGAAGGGTAGTTCCGCCGGCTCGCAGTTGGGGAGCCAGGACTTGAACCCGGTCTTGGAGGACCAAAACCTCCCGTGCTGCCTATTACACCACTCCCCAGTGCATAGAGCGGGCGGGGCGGGCGGGCCCCGGTTCCACGTTATCTCATCGGGCCGCGAGGTCAGCGCCGGACGAGCACCCGGGCGATCTCCCGAGGCAGGCAGGGGTCCGCCAGCGCGGCCCGCACGTCCGCCGGACGGTGCAGCCCGCGCTCGGTGCGCAGGATCCCGAGCTCGACGCCGGCGCTGGCCACCGCGTCGAGGCCCAGCCTCATCACGTCGGCATCGCGCCAGGACTGCTCGGGCATGGTGAACAGGCGCTGCAGCGGCCGTGCCAAGCCGACGAGATAGAAGCCGCCGTCGATGACCGGGCCGAGCACGAGGTCGCAGCCGCCCCGCAGATCGCCGAGCGCCTCCTGCGCGCGCTCACGGCCGAGCGTGGGCAGGTCGGGCCAGACGATCAGCAGCGGCCCGGGCCCGCGGGCGAACACGCGGGCGCTGGCGTCCGCCAATCGCCGGGCGATGCCGTCCCCGTTCTGCGGGAACAATATCGCCCCCTCGCCCACCAGCGGGCGCAGCTCGCGCGCCGCCTCGGGCGGATCGTGGGCCACGTGCACGGCGCCGGGGGCGAGGCTCCGAGCCCACCGAGCCGCACCTGCGATCAGCAACGCCTGGAGCGCCGCGCAGCGTTCGGCGCCCAGCTGCGGCTGAAGCGCACGGCGCACCTCCCCGCGGCGCGGAGCCCGCGCCATGATCAGGACCGAGGGGTCCGCGTCGCTCATGGTGGGCTGAACCGCAGGAGCGTGCCCGCGGCCGGCGGCGAGTCGCCAAGCCTGCCCAGCGCCCCGGCCAGGACGCCGGCGAGCACCACGGGGCTGCGTCCCATCAACGCCATCAGCTCCGCCACCGGCGTCGTCTGTCCGGGGATCACCTCGTTGGCGTAGTCGGTGACGAACCCGATCAGGGCGTAGGGGAGCTTAAGCTCGCCGCAGAGCACGGTCTCCGGGCCGCCGGTCTGGCTTACCGCGCTCACCCCGCAGGCCGCCAGTTGCGCGATCTCGCTGGGGGTGTTGAAGCGGGGGCCATCGACGTGCCCGTAGGTGCCGCCGTCGCGCACCGGCTGCGCGGCCTCCGTGGCGGCTTGCACCAGCGCCCGCCGGACGGGCGGCGAGAAGGGGCCACCGTGCAGGACCCAGTGCCCACGAGCGTGATCGCCGGGCTCGGAGAAGAACGTGCAGAGGCTGCCGTCGGGCAGACGATTGGAGATGAAGTGCAGGTCGTCGAAGACCACGAGCGAGCCGAGCGGCAGCGAGGGGTCGAGCGCGCCGCAGGCGGTGCAGCCGATCACCGCGCTGGCGCCGAGCTCGCGGAGCGCCCATACGTTGGCCCGGTGGCTCACGTGGTTGGACAGCCGGACGTGACCCGGCCCGTGCCGGGAGACGTGCACCACCTCCGTGCCGGCGAGCCCGCCGCGGGTCAGCTCCGCCTCGCCGAACGGCGTCCTCACGGTCAGCGGCTCAGCGTCGGAGAACCCCGGGAGGGCGTGCGTCCCGGACCCGGTGATGATCCCAACCGGCATGGCGCGATGCTAGCCGCGGCCGCGCCGCGGCCCTAGCGCGGGACGCGGCCGCCCTCGGCCCCCGGCTCGCTGGCCGGTCCTCGCGGCGGTGCGATCCCCAGCACCCGCATCGCCTTGAGGCCCAGCGAGAGCTTCTCCCGCCCGTCGGTGGAGGAGACCTCCAGGCCGGTCAGCTCGCGCACACGCTCAAAGCGGTAGCGGACCGTATGGCGGTGGGTGATCAGCCGCGCGGCGGTGGCGTTGACGTTGGCATCGCACTCCAGAAAGGTGGCCAGCGTGCCGAGCAGGTCGGTTTCGTACTGCTCGTCGTAGGCCACCAGCGGCCGGACCGTCTCCTCGTAGAAGCGCCGCAGCTCGACCGGGTCGTTCATGTGGGGCAGCAGCAGCTGGTAGGTCCCGGTCTGCTCATAGCCCAGCTCCACTCGCTCGGGATCGCCCTCGACCACGTTGGCCGCCAGCAGCGCCTCGTTGCCCGCCCGGTGCAGGTCCAGCGGCTCCTCGGTGCGGCGGCTGCGCCCGATGGCAAAGGCAAACCCGGGCAGTCCCGACTCCAGCTCACGCAGCACCGCCGAGGACACCCGGCGGGCGCTGTCCTCGCTGTCGGGCACCAGCAACACGACCTGGCCGCTGTCCTCCTCGCTGAGCGCCGCGATCGAGCCCGAGGCGACCGCCCGGGCACCGCGACCGGCCACCGCCAGCAGGCGGCGGCGCCAATCGTCCTCGGTCGGGTTGCGCGGGCGCGCACGCAGGACGATCACGGTGGCGCCCTCGCCGAGCTCGGTGCCGAGCTCCCGGCCGCGGGCCAGCAGATCGTCGCGGTCGCCGATCCGATGCTCCAGCACGTCACGCAGGAAGGTTGTGGCGGCCTCCTCGGAGGCCTGTGCGGGAGCCCGCACCCGCTCCACCTCGGAGGCGATCAGGGTGCTGACCAATCGCAGCAACGACGGGTCCGGGGGCGGCTCGCGGGTTCGCATTCGCAGCTGGCCGACGCCGTGCTCGGCCACCTTCAGCTCGATCGTGGTCACGCCCTCCCCGTCACGCATCAGCGAACGCTCGTCCGCGGGGGAGCGCGCCGCCACGGCGAGCACCGAAGCCGAGCGGTCGATCAGGATCAGGCTGGCGTCGAGCGCCCGCGCCGCCGCACGCAGGATCTCCGGCAGGCCGGCGCCCGCCTCCACGGCATCTGTGATCGCCGCCAGCCCCGCCAGGCTCATCGCGCTCGCCGCGGGTGCAGAGCTGCGCTCCACCTCAGCCATGGGCGCGTTGGCAATGGCTCAAAAGATGCGCGGCCATTCGAACACGACCAACCCCCCCGCCAGCACGCCGACCCCGATCAGCGCCGCGAGCACGTACAGGGACAGCACCACCGCCACCACCCGCTCCAGCGGGCGCCGGTAGGCGGTCACGGCGGGCACAAGCACGAGCGCGCAGAACGCGGCCAGGCCGAAGACGCCCAGGCAGGCGCCGACGAGATAGGTGATGGTCTGGTTGGTCATGGGGCGAAGCCTCTGGATTGTGCCTCAAGGCGATGATGCCAGCCGCTGAGGCGCCCCGAACTCGGGCCCGACCGGCGTGGCGCTCAGTGGCGGCGGATCCAGATCGGCCAGGGCGGAGGCGGCTCGTCTGGCCTGCGTGGCCGCCTCGGGCCCCCAGAACAGTCCGGCGACCGTGGGCCCCGAGCCGCACACCAGCGCCTGCTGGGCCCCTGCCTGGCGGACCGCCCGCAGGGCATCGTCGATCTGGGGCAGCAGCGAGATCGCCGCCGGCTCCAGGTCGTTGACGATCAGCTCGTCGGGAAGGCGAGCCCCGGGACGCAGCGCCTGCTGGAGGCGCTCGGCCTCCTGCTCCAGCGCCTGATCGGAGCGGGGGAGCCCGAGCCGATCGGCCTCCCGGAAGACATCGGCGGTGGCCAGCGGCGTCCGCTGACCCACGATCACAAAGGCGTGGGCGGCCAGCGGCGCCAGCGGCGCCACCTCGTCCCCGGCCCCCAGTCCCAGCGCCGCCCCGGGCGCCAGCTGACCGGGAACATCGGCGCCCAGGGCGACGGCCAGCTCTGCGAGCTCCTCAGGGC
>JALYYW010000047.1 GCA_030946085.1 Actinomycetota bacterium | reverse complement strand
CCCCACCGGCGGACACCGCACCGACGGGGATCTGCTCCACGACGTGGATGCGCATGCCGTGCGGGAAGTCGGTGCTCACCTGGAGGTTCCTGACCACCGGGTAGGGCGCTACCGCTGCGCGGAGCTGATCCAGCCGGACATCTAGCGTGGTCATGTTGCGCGCCGCCAAGCTGAGCGCCTGACGGATCTGGGCCGCGTCGGGGCCGCTCTCGCCCTGAATGCGGATGTGGCGCACCGACACCAGCGACGAGTCCCGCAGCCACAGCCAAACCCCGCCGAGGAGCAGCACCATGGCCAGGAGGACCAGCACCGCCGGCCGAGGCAGTCGCGGCAGCGGCAGGCGCCCGGGCGAGAGCCTCCGCAGGCGCTCGGTGGCGATCACGCGGACCGCCAGCCCTCGGGAAGGCCCACGGGACCGAGCGCCTGCACCTCGGGCTCCAGCTCCACGCCAAAGCGCTCCCTGACGCGCCTGCGCCCCTCGGCCATCAGTGCGATCACGTCGGCGGTACTGGCCTGGCCGTGGTTGACGACGAAGTTGGCGTGCTTCTCGGAGAAGCCGGCCCCCCCGATCCGCAGCCCCCGGCATCCCGCTGCCTCCAGCAGCTGCCCGGCCGTGCGCCCCTCGCTGCGGGGATCGGTGGGGTTCTTGAAGGTGGAGCCGAACGTCTTGATCCCGCTGGGCTGCGCCGCTCGGCGGCGCGAGCGCATCTCGGCCAACGTCGCCTTCACGCTGTGGCTCGGCGCCGGCGCCAGCGCAAAGGACGCCCGGGCCACAACCTGACCGAGCCTCAGGTTCGAGCGCCGGTAGGCGAAGCCGAGCGACTGCGGTGCCCGGCGCTCGGTGCCCGACGCGCTCACCACCTCCACCCACTCCAACACCCGTGCCAGCTCGCCGCCGTAGGCGTTGGCGTTCATCCGCACCGCCCCCCCGACCGTTCCCGGAATATTGACGCCGAACTCGATCCCGGTCAGCCCCACCTGCGCGGCGCGCGCCGACACCGAGGGCAGCCGCGCGCCAGCGCCGCAGAGCATCCGCGTGCCGTCCAGCTCGATCCTGCTCAGGTCCTTGTCCAGCTTCAACACCAGTCCGGGAACGCCTTCGTCGGCCACCAAGAGGTTCGACCCCGAGCCCACTACCCCTACCTGAACCGCCTCAGCGCCGGCCCACGCCAGCAGGCGCTGTAGCTCCTCCACCGCTCCCACGCGGGCAAAGAGCTCCGCGCGCCCGCCGGTACGGATCGTGGTCAGGCGCGCGAGGGGAAAGTCACGCTGGACCCCGGGCGGCAGCACTGTCATCGCGTGGCAGCGTAGAGGCACCACCGGCCACCACCGCGCCCTCATCAGGGCGTGAGGGGCGACTGACCAGCGCGCGCGCCAGGGCATCGACGTTCCCAGCGCCCATGACGAGGCAGATGTCCTCCCGGCGCAGCTCGCCGTCGAGGTAGCGGCGGGCATCGTCGAAGCTCGGAAGCCATGCGACCGTCCGCCCACCGCCGAGATCGGCCGCCGCGGTGGCAATGAGTCGGCCCTCGATCCCGGGAAAATCCTCGGCCCGCTCCCGAGCCGGATACACCGGCAGCACCGCGACGCCGTCGGCGCGGGCCAGAGCCGCGCCGAAGTCCCGAGCCAGGGCCTGGGTGCGAGAGAAGAGATGGGGCTGGAACACGGCCACCAGTCGCTTCGGGGCCAGAGTCCGGGCCGCGGCCAGCGCCGCTGCCACCTCGGTGGGATGGTGGGCGTAGTCGTCGAGGACGAGTGCCCCGTGGCGCGAGCGACCGAGTGGCTCCAGCCGCCGCCGAGCGCCGCCAAAGTCCGAGATAGCGGCGGCCGCGGCGGCCGGCTCAGCGCCGGTCAGGGCACAGGCGGTGAGCGCGCCGGCGGCGTTGACGGCATTGTGGGCACCGGGCACCGTGAGCCTCACCTCCTGGCCGGCCCAGCTGAAGCACGACCCCTGGGGGCTCAAGCGAAGCTCACGGGCGTCGTAGGGCACCGCCTGCGGCGGGCACAGCGCACGCAGCTCCGCGCGGTCCCATACCACCGCCTTGGCGCCGGCACCGGCCATGAAGGTCGCGAAGGTCGCCTCCAGGTCCAGGCGGGAGTTGTAGGTGGAGTGGTGATCGAGCTCGGCGTTGGTCAGCAGCGCGATCTCCGGCGCGAGCTTCAACAGCGAGCGGTCGGACTCATCCGCCTCTACCACGATCCACTCCCCCGCTCCCCAGCCGGCGTTGCGCCCCGTGCCCCGGAGCTCGCCACCGACGACGTAGGCCGGGTCGGCGCCGAGCGCCCGCAGGACGTGCACGATCATGGCGGTGGTGGTCGTCTTGCCGTGGGTCCCGGTCACCGCGATGCAGCGCTTCAGCCCGGCCAGCTGGGCCAGCAGGTCGGCGCGGTGCAGCTCCCGGGCCCCGCCGGCCCGGCGCTCGGGGTTCTCCGCGGGCACGGCGGTGGAGTACACGACCTCGGCCCCGGCGGGGACGTTAGCGGCGGCGTGACCGAGGACGGGCTCGATGCCGTGCTCGCGCAGGCGAGCGGAGTAGGGGGACTCGGCGCTGTCGGAGCCCGTCACCCGAGCTCCGAGCGTCTTGGAGACCAGAGCCAGGCCGCTCATGCCCGCGCCGCCAATCCCGACGAAGTGCAGTCGGCGTGAGGACCAGTCGGCAGCCACGGCTTGCCGAGGCTAGCGGCCGGCCGGTCGCCCCTGCCCGAGACGTGGGTGGCTTCTGGACAAGTGACGGATGCCCACCGCACGGGTCTGGAGTGTGAGAGCACCGCTGTCGATACCTATTCGGATCCCGATAACGAAGTCTGTTTGGAGCATGCTGATGCGCAAGATCGTTTGTCTCTGGTCGCTGCCGGTCCTGGCCGTCGCGCTGGCCGTCGCGCTGGCCGCAGGCGCCGTGGCGGTGGCCAAGCCCGGGGGGGGAGCGCGCGCTCACGCCGCGCAGGCC
>JALYYW010000177.1 GCA_030946085.1 Actinomycetota bacterium | reverse complement strand
GCACGAGGGTCGGGCGGTGCGGCGAAGCGGCCAGCCGCGCCAGGATCGTGGCGGCGAACTCCGAGGTGCCCAGGAAGACCGTCCGCACAGCTCGCGGCGCCCACCTAGTGGGTCTCGCCGGAACGTTTCGCCGGGAAGGGCGAGACCCGGGGGCCGTCAGGCAAGGACGCAGGATCCGACGCGCAGCAGCGCTGCGCGAGGATCCGAGGACACAGCCTGGCGGGCATCCGGGGCCGCCATAACCGGTGGAATGTTCCGGTGGGACCCACTAGGCGGCCTGAGCTTCGCGCAGCGCACGCATCGCGGCCTTGCGCTGCTCGCGCGGGGCGCGATCCAGGATCAGCACACCGTCGAGATGGTCGATCTCGTGCTGGATCACTCTCGCCTCCAGCCCGCTGGCCTCGATCGTGATCCTCCGGCCATGTTCGTCCAGCGCACCGACGCGGACGTGGAGCGGGCGCTCCACGTCGATCAGCACCGTAGGTAGGCTGAGGCATCCCTCCTCAGCCGTCTCCAGCTCGTCGCCGGTCCACTGCACCTCGGGGTTGACCAGCGCCGCCAGGGGTGCGTCCTGGTGGGCGCGATACACCAGCACGCGGTGCAGGACCCCGAGCTGGGTGGCGGCCAGACCCACTCCGAGCGCGCCGTCCATCAGCTCGGCCATGCGCGCGATCTCGGAGCGCAGCGTCTCGTCGATCCGCTCCACGGGCCGAGCGCGGATGCGCAGCACCGGATCGCCGAACTTGCGCACGCGGGCCAGCGCCGCAGCGCGGCGAGCCGCGACTTCGGGGTCGAGCTCGTGCCCCTCCTTCTCAGCCTCGCCTCGCTCGGGGAACTCGGCCTGATGAAGCTCCGAAGTGTGCTCCTGCTCTGCCACGAGCAGCAGTCTAGGGGCCTCTCCGCGGTGGGGAGGAGCGCCCGGCGGCGAGGCGCGGGCGGCTACTGCGGATCGACGTCGACGCTCACGCTCACCCCCTGCCGGCTGGCCTCCCGCGCCACCCGGTCCACCGCCGCCCCGACGGCATCGATCGCCTCCCGGCGCACGCTTGCCTTGATCATCAGTTGCGATCGCTCCCGTCCGCGCAGGCGGAACAGCGGCGCCGGCCCCAGCACCGCGCCGCTCTCAGGCGGGATCTGGTCGGCCACGGCGGCGGCCAGTCGCGCCGGGCTGCCGGGCTCGGGACCCGCGCAAACGATGCGGATCAACGAGGCGAAGGGCGGGTAGCTCAGCAGCTTCCGGCGGCCGAGCTCGTCGGCCAGGAAGCCGCCCGAGTCGTGGTGGGCGGCGAACCGGATGCAGCGCGCCTGTGGCGCGGTGGTCTGCACGAGCACCCGTCCGCCGACAGGTCCCCGACCAGCCCGCCCGGCGAGCTGGGTCACGAGCGCGAACGTCCGCTCCTCGGCCCGGAAGTCCGGAAAGCGCAGCGTCTGATCGGCATCGAGGACGATGCCCAGGGAGACATCCGGAAAGTCGTGGCCCTTGGCCACCATCTGCGTCCCGACCAGCACGCCGCCGGGGGCGGCGGCGAACCGGGCCAGGGTCTCCGCCCGGAGGTCAAGAGTGCTGGCGTCGGCGTCGAGGCGCAGGACGGGAAAGGCGGGATCGCCGAGCGCCTGCGAGAGCTCGCGCTCGATCCGTTCGGTGCCGGCGCCGTGGCGCGCCACGGCCACCGAGGCACACGCGGGGCAGCGGCTCGGCACCGGCTCGCGGTGCCCGCAATGGTGGCAAGCGACGAAGTCGCCGGCGCGGTGGAGCACCAGCGCCACCTCGCAGTTGGGGCACATCCACACCCGGCCGCAGGAGCGGCAGGAGAGGAAGTTCGACCAACCCCGGCGATTGAGCAGCACGATCGCCTTGCCGCCACCGTGGCGGAGGTCGGCCAGCGCCATCCTGGCCGCCGGGTGCAGGGGATGGTGCTGACCGCGCATGTCGAGGATCTCCACCGGGGGGAGCGGCTGCCCGTCGATCCGGCGGGGCAGCGAGAGCCGCGGCAGCGCGTGCACGCTCTCGGGCCGGGGCGTGGCACTGCCCAGGAGCAGCACGGCGCCGTGTTCCTCGGCACGCCGCTGCGCAACCGCGCGGGCGTCGTAACGGGGGTCGCTGTCGCTCTTGTAGGAGGCCTCGTGCTCCTCGTCGACGATGATCAGCCCGACATCGCACAGCGGCGCGAGCACCGCCGAACGCGGCCCCACGCAGACCCGTGCCTCGCCGCGCCGCAGGCGCAGCCATTCGTCGTGGCGAGCGCCCGGGCCGAGCCCCGAGTGCATCACCGCGATAACCTCGCCGAAGCGCGCCTCGAAACGCTGGAGCGCCTGCGGTGTGAGCGCGATCTCCGGGACCAGCACGATCGCGGCGCGGCCGGCGGCCAGGGTCGCCTCCACCGCCCGCAGGTAGATCTCGGTCTTACCCGATCCCGTGACGCCGTGGAGCAGGAAGGTCCCGCTCCGCTGCGGCGCCGCGCCGGCCTCGATCGCCGCCAGCACCGGCACCAGCACCCGTGCCTGGTCGGGGCTCAGCACCGGGGGGGTGAGGCTGGCCGAGGAGACGGCGT
>JALYYW010000172.1 GCA_030946085.1 Actinomycetota bacterium | reverse complement strand
CGCTGGCCGCCCGCAACGGGCTGGCGCCGCTGCGCGAGGGCGTCGCGCAGACCCGGGCCGAGCCCCGGGGTACGGAGGCCAGCGATCTGATCCCGGTGTCCCCGGCGCCGGCCACCATGTCCCGCCGTGCGCTGCTCGGTACGGTCGGCGCCGGTTCGCTGTTCCTGCTCCTGCAGGGACTCGGGGACACCGTCGGGGGGCCGCTGCGGCGCCTTAGCCTGTTCGGGCCTCGCAGCCTCCGCTCAGGCGGACCGGACGGGTTCCCGATCAACCGCACCGCGGAGGTGGCCGCGATCACCTCCGAGAAGGTCGGCACGGCGTGGCGGCTCCGCCTGCGGGCGGGAGGTCAGAGCATGTCGCTCTCACGGGCCCAGCTGCTGCGGATGCCCCAGCACGTCCACGACCTGCCGATCGCCTGCGTCGAGGGTTGGTCCACCACCCAGCGCTGGAGCGGGATCCGGATCGTGGACATGGCTCGGCTCGTGGGGGTCGAGGGACCGTTTCAGGTGGCTACGCAGTCGATCGCCAGCAACGGCGTCTTCGACGCCGCCACGCTCTCCCCGGCGCAGACGAGCGACGAGCGCACCCTCCTGGCGCTGAGGGTCAACGGCGCGGACCTGTCCCTCGACCACGGGTTTCCGGCCCGCGTCATCGGACCTGGAATCCCCGGAGTCCACTGCACGAAATGGGTGGCCACCCTGACGTTCGCGAGGGTGTAGCCGGATGCGCGATCGCTTTCGCCGGCGCTATGGGGCCGGACCGCTGCACCTGCTGGCCTCGATCGGGTTTCTCCTGATTGCCGCCGCTGCCCTCGCGGGCTGGTTCGACAGCTTTCCCGGTTCGACGGTCGTGAAGATCCTGGCGTGGTTCGTGGGCGCGATCATCGCCCACGACATCGTCGCCCTGCCGCTTTACTCCCTGCTCGACCGGATCGCCTCGGCGGCACTGCGCAGCCGGCCGGAGCACGGGTCACCACCAGCGCAGCCCTCGGCCCTCGTCTACCTGCGGGTGCCCGTGCTGCTTAGCGGCCTGGTCTTCCTGGTGTTCTTCCCGGAGATCCTCGGCCTGGGCGACAGCACCTTCTTTGCCGCCAGCGGGTTTCACCAGCACGTCTACCTCGCTCGATACCTGATCACCGCGGGGGTCATCTTCGTGCTGTCGGCGCTCGCGTACGCCTGGAGCGTTGGCTCACCTCGGGCAGGACGGTCCGGTTAGTCCGGCCACCACCTCGGCTGCCGGAGTGTCTCCCGCAGTGAACGGCGCCATCGCGGCGTCGGTGAGCGTCGCGTATCGGACGCGCGCGTGGGAGGCTCGCAGGGAGGGCAGCGCCAGCACGGTCCGACCGCGCGCGAGCAGCAGACGGCGCGTCAGGACCCGCCCGTCGGAGAGGTGCACCGAGAGCGTTGCCGGGTCGGCACCACCCCCGGGGTTCACCGTGGAGACGCCGCCGACCGCGCACCCGGTCCGCAGCGGATGGAGCGTGCGGATTTGCAGGGCGGCCAGCTGCCTGGCCGTGTGCGTGTGCTGGAGCCGCGTGCGGTAGGGCCGCAGATCGAAGAAGAAGAGGTCCCCAACCGGGCTCGCCAGCGGCGCGACGCCCAGCACGATGCGCAGACCGGTGAGAATCTGCCTCGCCTGGGAAGGTTCGAAGCCGGCCGGATCGAGCCACACTCCATCGAAGCCCACGGCCGCAGCGGCCGCGGTCGCGAGCGGCAAAGGCTGGCCCGCGAGCTGAGCGGACCAGTCGCTCGCTCTCCCCTTCGTCGCTCCGTAGCTCCAGCGAAGCGCGTCCGAGTGCAGATAGCCGCGAAGGGGCTCGTACTTGGTCGCATAGGCCGCCACCCGGTCACCGACCGGCGTGTCCGCATAGCCTTCCGGAAAGGGCACGTAGGGCAACTGGAACACGCCCGCACCAGGCGGCAGCCGGTGCTCTAACTCCGTCACGAAGCTCGCATCGCTGCGCCACTGACGGGCGGCCCCCGGGTAGTCCGGCACGAACTGCGGGGTGGTCTGCTCAAAGACGCCGAACACGAGCACAACCGGGAGGAGTAGCGCCGCTGGCACCCGTGTCCACCGGCGGGTCCCCGCCGAGGACATGAGCGCGTCCAGCAGCATGCCGACGGCCAGCAGCGAGAAGCCGGCGATGAACACCGAGATCCGGTTCCAAGCGCGGATGTCGGGCGTCAGGAAGAGCTCCGAGAGGCTCGATAGCCCTCCGACCGTTCCCACGGCCAGCGCAATGGCGACGCCGACGCCGGCGTGGCCCAACGCTCGGCGGGATCGAAGCAGAGTGGTCCCGCCGATCAGAGACGCCAAGGCGCAGATCGCCAGCCAGCCGAAGCCCACCGTGCCCACGGCTCCCAAGCTCGCATAGCACGCTTCGCAGTAGCCGGGGGCGATGGCGTGGTCGTAGCGGGCGGCCAGGTGGCGCAGCGGCGCGATCCGGCTGCCCGGAACCGGAAGGACGAGGTTGGTCAATCTCAGCGCGAAGGCCTCCGTCGTCGTCTCGTCGGCGAGCGCGGTGCGCGCCACCGCGGGGTTGGCGCCGTGCTGAGCCCGGTAGAGAAGACTCGGAGCGAGGTTGACCGCGAGCGAGGCGAGGATGAGCACCATCACGAGCCCGCCGTCGCGCAGCGTGCACCACCGTCGCAGAGCCAGGGCGACCAGGCCCGCACCCCCCAGCAGCACCAGCGCGAACGTCGCGTAGTAGAGGTTCTCCGACCCGATGATCACGCACAGCCCGACCGTCGCCCACGATCGGCGCGAGCTCCACGCCAGCGCTCGGTGGGCTCCCGGGTTGCGGCGTTGCAAGAGCGGCGTGCCACCGAGGAGCTCCAGGAACAGCAGCGTCGAGAGCGGTACCGCGTAGTAGGCGGAGAGCAGCAGGTGCGACTCCCCTCGGAAGAAGTGGTAAGGCAGCAGCGAGAACAACACCGAGGACACGGCGGCCGCCGGAGCGCCGACCCCGAGCCGGCGCAGCACGAGATGGGCGCTGAGGCTCGTCAGCGGGAAGGTCAGCAGGAAGAACAGGTTGACAACGAGCGCCGGGTTCGAGGTCAGGACGGCGAGCCCGCGGATGATCAGCAGGTTGAGGTTGTCGGCGCCCTGGGGAAAGTCGAAGAGCTGCTGGCCAAATGGAGCGCCGAGGCCGGAGTTCGTGGAGTACCAGCCGTGCTCGACGATGCCCTTGGCGAGCATCAGATAGAACTTCGTGTCGTCCAGCGGTGGGTAGCGCAGGGGGACCGTCAGGTCGGCTCGCCACAGGCGCAGGACCCACGAAGCCGCAGCGAGTGTGAGGCCGGCGACGAGCACGCCCTCGAGCGACATCGTCACCCAGGCGGAGCGCCGCCGCCACGACAGCGAGCTCAGGCCGCGCGCAGCGGCGCCGAGGCGAACTCCGCCATCCCCTCCGCGAACCCCTCCTGCGCCCGGAAGCCCAGCACCCGGTCGGCCCGCTCGGCACAAGCGAACACGTGGCGGACGTCACCGCGGCGGAACTCACCCGTGATGATCGGACGGGGAGCGTCGGTTCCGCCGGCCGCAGCCAGGGCGAGCGCCATCTCGCCGACGCTGTGGGGATTCCCACTGGCGACGTTGAACGCACCCGGACGGGGCTCGCTCGCCAGCAGCGCGAGTCGGTTGGCGCGCGCGACATCCCGCACGTGCACGAAATCCCGTAGCTGCCCTCCGTCCTCGAAGACCCGCGGCGCGTTGCCGGCGGAGAGGGAGCTGGCGAAGATCGCCGCCACCCCGGAGTACGGCGTGTCACGGGGCATGCGCGGCCCGTAGACGTTGTGGTAGCGAAGCGCGGTGACCGGCACGCCCGTTTCCCTGGCAAAGGAGAAGCACAGGTGCTCCTGCTGGAGCTTGGTGGCGGCGTAGACGTTGCGCGGATCGACCGGCGAGGACTCCTCGACGGCCACGGGCTCCAGCTCGCTGCCGCACGCTGGACAACGAGGCTCGAAGCGTCCGGCGGCCAGATCCTGGATCGCTCGCGGTTCCGGCCGCACGCGCGCGTGGTCGGCGCAGATGTAGCCACCCTCTCCGTAAACGACCATGCTGCTGGCCAACACCAGCCGCCCGTCGAAGCCCGACCGGGCTAGCTCTCCCAGCAGCACCGCGGTTCCCATGTCGTTGTGGTGAACGTAGTCCCCGATGTCGAGGATGTTCTCTCCGAGCCCCACCATTGCCGCCTGGTGACATACGGCGTGAACCCCGCGCAACGCCCTGGTCACAGTGTCTGCGTCGGTCACGTTCCCGGGCATGAACTCGGCCTGCGGGTTGAGGTAGTCCGGCATGACGCGGTGGGCGGCGGGCAGCAGCGAGTCGAGGACTCGGACCTCCTCGCCTTCGTTGACCAGCGCGTCGACGATATGGGACCCGATGAAGCCGGCTCCACCGGTCACGAGAATCATGTCTGGAAGCTACGCGATGGGTGCCCGCGCTCCAAGGGCCGGGAGGGCTAGTTTCGCGGCCCGTAATGTCCGGCCCGTAGCCTCAAGATGCATGATCGAGGTGATTCTTCCGGTGCTCGACGAGGTCGAGGCCATCCCGGGGGTGGTGGCGGCGATGCCGTCCGGGTTCTCGGCGCTCGTCGTGGACAACGGCTCGACGGATGGCTCCGGGGCGATCGCGGCGGCGTGTGGGGCTCGCGTCGTCTCAGAGCCGCGGCGCGGATTCGGCGCGGCCTGCTTTGCGGGGCTGTTGGCGGCACAAAGCGAGACCGTCTGCTTCATGGACTGCGACGGGTCGCTGGATCCGCGGGAGCTCGGCCGCGTCGCCGGCCCGGTGTGCGCGAGGGAGGCGGACCTCTGCCTCGGCGCGCGAGTGGCCGATCCAGGCGCCTGGCCGTGGCACGCGCAGATGGCCAACCGCCTTCTGGCCTTCGAACTGCGCCGGCGCGCTGGTGTGAGACTCACCGATCTGGGTCCGATGCGCGCCGCTGGCCGTGGGGCGCTTCTCGACCTTTGGCTTCAGGATCGCGGCTTCGGCTGGCCCCTGGAGATGGTGCTCAAGGCCTCGACGGCGGGATGGCGCGTGTGTGAGGTCCCGGTGAGTTACCGAGCGCGGGTGGGCGGACGCTCCAAGGTCAGCGGCAGCGTCCGGGGCACGCTGCGCGCCGTGCACGACATGGGGGCGCTGCTCAGTTGAGCGCGCTCGCCGGCGCACGCCGGATCGACGGCGGCGTGCGTCTGGGAACTGGGATCCGCACCACCGGGGCGCTGGGCTCGCTCGCTGCCGTGACCTGCGGCTCGTGGTGGATCGCGGCCGGCGCTGCCGCAAGCCCCCACTGGCTCGAGCTGCCCACCGGCATGGACCCCGCCTGGATCCAGGGTCCGCTGCATGCCTTCGGCGGCCTGCTCGGCTCGCTGCCGAGCGCGGCGCTGAGCGGCGCGCTGGTGCTGCTCCTCGCCGGGTACGTGGGTGCGCTGCTGTGCGCGCGGACGATCTCGCTGCGACTCGCGCTCGCAGCGGTGGCGCTCGCCGACCTCGCCTTCACCCTCGGTCCGTCGCTGGTCTCAACCGACGTGTTCGGCTATCTCGCCTACGCGCGGGAAGCGGTGCAGCACGGGCTGAACCCGTACGTCTCCGCACCGATCTCGTTGCACGGGGACGCGATCCTCCCGTTCGTGTACTGGAAGCACCAGCCGAGCCCGTACGGCCCGTTGTTTACGCTTGGCAGCGCGCCATTGGGTCTGCTCACGCCAGCGGCGGGGCTGTGGCTCTACAAGGCGCTGGCCGGCCTGGCGGCGTTCGGACTGGCCCTCGTGGTTGCGGACATCGCTCGGGCGCGGCAGCTCCATCCGGCCCGGGCGGTGATCTTCGTCGGACTCAACCCGATCGTGCTCGTCTACGCCCTCAGCGGCGCCCACAACGACCTGATCGCCGCTCTGCTGGTCGCGGGCGCGGTGGCGATGATGCTCCGCGGGCGAGATGGTGGCGCGGCCGCTACGGGCGTGGCCGCCGCAGGCGTGAAGGTGACCCTCGGGCTGGCGCTGCCGTTCGTGCTCATTGCCTCGCGTCGAAGGCCCCGCGCGGCGCGCGGCGCAGCGCTGGCGCTGGTCGCACTCGGGCTGCCGACCCTCGCCCTGTTCGGCACGCCGATCCTCGACCAGCTCCACCGGATCGCGGCCGACCCCCTGTTCGACACGGTTTGGAGTGGCCCGGATCGCTTGGCTGCGCTCTTGAGCACGCACATCGACAGCGCGGTGCGGCTGAGCTCGACGCTCGCCGCCGCCGCCGTGACGATCTGGATGATCGTGCGCGCGCGTCGCGGCGCTGACCCCCTGACGGCGGCGGGGTGGGCGTTCCTGGCGCTGATCGCCTCGATCGCCTCGCTGGCCCCCTGGTATCTTGTCTGGCTGCTGCCGCTGGCCGCCGTCGGCCGCAGCCGGGCGCTTTGGGCCGCGACGCTGCTGGTGACGCTGTACCTGGTGGCGGTGCATCTGCCCGCTCTGGGAGGGAGGCTCTGGCTGTCAAGCCCGCAAGGGGTCTCGGCGCGGCCAGTGGCGCAGGTCGATCAGTGCAACCCATCGAGAAGGTCGCCTGATGCGCAGCTTCGTCTATGCAGGCGTCCGTGATCTGCAGTGCTGGGAAGCGCCGGCTCCATCCCTTTCGAGCACGAGGATGCGCTGGTCCGGCCGACTCGGACCATCTCGCGCGCCTCTTCGAGCCTTGCCCTGGGTATGGACCTCTGCGAGTTCAGGGACACGCGCGTACACCCAGCCGTCGCCAGCGTCCTCAAAGACGGCGTTGAAGGCAAGGTCACCCATCAGGTTTACCTAGCGACTCCGACCATGCCTTGGCATCATGCGGCGGCGCCCGACCGTGCGGTCGATCAACCGCAGCCTGCGGCGGCCGCGCGCGAGCGATCGCGGACGTGGACAGCAACGTCGCCGAGTACGCCGACGCGCGCCAGCGCGCGCGTCGAGTCAAACGCCAGCGCGGCGTCCAAGCCAGCGCGGCGTCCAGGGCGGAGCGCACGTCCGCGAGGGCTGGCGGTGGGTGCCCTTGACTTTTCGCCTCGGAGGAAGGAGGGTGGCTCTTCCGAGTTCAACTTCTCTCAAAGGAGGCGCTTTCATGACGTTCTTCGGACGCTTGCGTCGACCCTCGCCGTCGTTGGTGATCGCACTTATCGCTCTGATCGCCGCTACCGCGGGCACCGCGGGCGCGACCGGGGTCATTACCGGGTCTCATGCCACCGCTGCTAAGACCAAGACTAAGAAGAAGACGGTGCTGCGGGGCCCCCGCGGGTTCAAGGGGGACAAGGGAGACAAGGGAGACAAGGGAGACAAGGGAGATAGGGGCCCCGCCGGAGCCACGGGACTCACAGGACCTGTTGGACCTCCGGGCCCGGTCCAAGGCTTTGCCAAGGTAGCCGCAGACGGCACGACGCTGGCTAGCTCTGGCGTAAGCAACGTGACCAAGTTCGGCGGCGGCCGTTACACCGTCACGTTCGTCCGCGACATAAGCAACTGCGGATACCAGGGTACGATCAACACCGTCAACTTTTCGGATCCTGGACCGGGAGCCCAGTCCATCTTGGTTGGGCAGAGCGGGACGAACAGCCTGTTCGTCCGCACGTCTACTCCTCCGACTCCAGACAACGACCGTCCGTTCACCGTCAACATCGTCTGTAGCAGCTAAATAGCTCCGAGACTCGGGCTCCTCGACCGTGAACGAGCGTCGCGGCGACACGTCAGCCGGCGCGGCGAGGAGCACGAGCCGGGCGTCGGCTGGCCGGCCGGGACGTAGGCGCACGCTGCGTAGCTGCCTCGTGCAGAAGCCGCCGTAGAGGTACCCACCCAGCAGCGCTGGGAGTCGCGGGTCCCGTGCGACGTAGCCGCCGGTGGCGCACTGGCGGCCGCTAGTTGCCCCCGCGCGCACCCCCGACACGGGCGAAGTCGATCGCTTCCCTCCGGGACGTTCCTGGGCAAGACCTGCGGATCGACCCGCAGGAGTAGCACGCGTCCCTACACGGTCCGCGCAGCAATCCGTTCGTGCATCGCCGCGGCGCGCGTCGGGAGATCTACGCCTACGGCTTCGTGGTCCTGTCCGATGTCGCCGATGGCCATGTCGAGTGGCCGGTCGAGGTTTCGAACCAGCGACCTCCCGCGTGTGAAGCGGTTGCCCTGATCTGGCGGATCGCTCGGGAACGCGGGCTGTGCGGGCGGTTGCGGGTGACGCGATCGGGCTGGCCGCCGTCGGCCGCAGCCGGGCGCTTGGGGCCGCGACGCTGCTGGTGACGCTGTACCTGGTGGCGGTGCATCTGCCCGCTCTGGGAGGGAGGTTCTGGCTGTCGAGCCCCGCGGGTGTGTCGACACCGCTAGTGGCGCGGATCGATCAACTGCACGAGCCCCGGTCCGGCGTCGGCCACCAGCACCCGGCCGTCGCGGGGGTCGACCGCCACCGTGTTCGGCTGGCGGTAGGTTCCGTACTGCGCGCGGAGGCTTAGCGAAGCGCCGCCCGTGGCCAGCTCCACCAGCTGGTCGGTTGCAGTCAGCGTGATCCACAGCCGTCCCCGAGTCGGATCGATCGCCACGCCATAGGGCCCTCCCGGCAGGGAGAGGCGGCCGAGCAGCCGCAGCGCCGGCCGGGTCGCGTACGTGAACACCGCGCCGCCGCGAGTATCGATCACGTAGAGCCGGCCTCCGGGACCGCTCACCACGTGAGTCGGCCCGGTGCCGGCGGGCAGTCGGCCGCGGACGCGGAGCGTCCGCGCATCGACCAGCGTCACGGAGTTCGTACGAACGTCGACGACGGCCACCTGGTCGCCCGCCGAGACGAGTCCCCCGGGCTGAGAGAACCCGCCGATCGTCCGCAGGACACTGCTTCCCGCCACGACCGCGACGCGCTGCCCGAACTCGTCGCTGACGAAGATCCGCCCACCGGCCGCCGCTGAGTCGTGCGGGTGCGCGCCCACGGCGATCGACCGGGTCCCGCCGTCCGGGAGGCTCAGCTCCAGTAGGCGGCCGGCCGGCTCCTCGGGAACCAGCACCGGCCCGCCCGGCCGGACCAGCTTCAAGTGCCTCGCCGGACCCGCTACCGGGACCCGCCGCACCAAGTGGCCGCTGCGGGCATCGAGCAGCACGATCGCTGATGGGTTGCGCGTCGCGATCGCCGCCAACCCCGTCCGAGCATCCACGACGATCC
>JALYYW010000146.1 GCA_030946085.1 Actinomycetota bacterium | reverse complement strand
CTTCTACAGCAGCGCCTCCAGGGCCTCGGGCTCGGTCACCGGCGCCTGGCAGGCGAAGTGCTCACACACGTAGGCGGTAGCCCGGCCGTCGACCGGCTCGCGCCCCTGCAGCAGCGGCACCTCCCCGTCCGGACCCCCGGCCAGCACCAGATGGGGGCGCAGGCGGCGGCGGATGACCTTCAGCAGCGGCTCGGGCTCCGGACCCACCACCGCCACCTCCTGCGCGCTCGCGAGGTACAGGTCGGCCGCCTGGAGCAGGTGGCCAAAGGCCTGGGGGGCCCTGGCGGCCAGCGGCAGCAGCAGCGCCAGCACCTCGACGGCGTGGTGCTCGTAGCGCTGCTCGCCGGAGAGCCGCGCCAGTCGCAGTAGGCCGAGTGCTGCCGCGGAGTTGCCTGAGGGGATCGGCGTGTCCTCCAGATCCTTGCGGCGGGCGATCAGCCGCTCGTGGTCGGAGGCGGTGGTGAAGAACCCTCCACGCTCGGGGTCGGCGAAGCGGTCGATCAGCGTCTCTGCCAGCCCCACCGCCTCCCGGTACCAGCGGGTATCGAAGGTCGCCTCGTAGAGCGCCAGCATGGCCTGGAGCAGGTAGGCGTGGTCCTCCAGGTAGGCCGGGATCTGCGCCCGTCCGTCCTTCCAGGTGCGCAGCAGGCGCCCCTCGCCGTCGCGCAGCTCCTCCAGCAGGAATGCCGCGCATCGCTCCGCGGCCTGTAGGTAGGGCGGGTGCTCCAGCGCCGCACCGGCCTCGGCCAGCGCCGTGACCATCAGGGCGTTCCAGGAGGCCAGCCGCTTGTCGTCCAGGCCGGGGCGGACACGTCGTGAGCGCACCTCCAGCAGCCGCGCCCGGATCTCCGGCAGGCGCTCGGGGTGGGGTCCCCGGGCCTCCAACACGGAGAGCCCGTGCTCGAAGTTTCCCTGCTCGCTGACGCCGAAGTAGGCCATCGCCTCCCTTGTAAGAGAGTCCCCGAGCGCGCCGCGGATCTGCTCCGGGCTCCAGGCGTAGAACTTGCCCTCCACGCCCTCGGAGTCGGCATCGAGCGCAGAACAGAAGCCGCCTTCGGGGCCCTGCATCTCGCGCAGCGCCCAGTCGAGCGTCTCCCGGCACACGGCTTGGAAGCGGGGCTCCCGGCACACCAACCACCCGTGCAGGTAGGCCCGGGCCAGCAGCGCGTTGTCGTAGAGCATCTTCTCGAAGTGCGGGACCGTCCAGGTGGCATCGACGGCGTAGCGGGAGAAGCCCCCGCCAAGCTGGTCGTAGATCCCCCCGCGGGCCATCTCCCACAGGGTTTGAAGCGACATGGCCCGCTCGCCGCGAGCCAGCAGCAGCTCCAGGACCGGGGTGGGGGGGAACTTCGGTGCTCGCCCCCAGCCGCCGTTGTCGCTGTCGTAGGCCCTGCCGAGCGCCGCCACCGCGCCGACCAGGCTCTCCTCCCGGACCGGATCGGTCGAGGGCTCGATGCGCGCCGTGGCTCCGAGGGCGTGCGCCACTCGCGCCCCCTGCTCGACGATCTCCGGGCGACGCTTCTCCCAGGCCTCGGCGATGGCCACCAGCAGCATCCGCCAGCTCGGCCGGCCGTGGCGCGGCTCGGGCGGGAAGTAGGTTCCGGTGTAGAACGGCACCTGGTCGGGGGTGAGGAAGGCGTTCAGCGGCCAGCCGCCCTGGCCGGTCATCGCCTGGCAGGCCTCCATGCACAACGCGTCGATGTCCGGACGCTCCTCGCGATCGACCTTGATCGCGACGAAGTGCTCGTTCATCAAAGCCGCTGTCTCCGGATCCTCAAAGGACTCGTGCTCCATCACGTGACACCAGTGGCAGGCCGAGTAGCCGATCGACACCAGCAACGGCCGGTCCAGCTCCTGCGCCCGCTCCAGCGCCTCCGGGCCCCAGGGGAACCAGTCCACGGGGTTGTCCCGGTGCTGGAGGAGGTAGGGCGAGGTCTCGTGGGCCAGACGGTTGGGCACGTCCCCTCCACACTAGCCGCGCGCACTAGGCTTGCGCGGAACGCTTCCCACCCAGGAGGACCATTGCCAGCTGCCCGTGAACCCCTCACCGCCTCAAGGGCGCCCGCCGCCACCGGTCCCTACGTGCACGCCGTGCGGGCCGCCGGCCTGCTCTTCTGCTCGGGCCAGCTCGGGCTCGACCCCCGCTCGGGCGAGCTGGCCGGGATCACTGCCGGCGAGCAGGCGGGCCGGTGCCTGGAGAACCTGGCCGCGGTGTGCGAGGCGGCGCAGACGACCCTGGGCAACGCGGTGCGGCTGACGGTCTACCTCGTCGACATGCGGGCGCTGGGGGAGGTGAACGAGGTCTACGGCTCGTTCTTCGAATCCGATCCACCCGCGCGGGTGGCGATCGGGGTCACGGCGCTGCCCCGGGAGGCCAGGGTGATGATCGACGCGGTGGTGGCGCTGCCCGATTGAGGCGCCGGCGGGGTCGCTCAGGCGACCGCTGCGCTGCGCTCGCCCCGGGACTCGCGCGCCTGCTCCACCAGGGCACCGAGCACGCGACTCTGCTCGTCGGCCTCGGGGTGCCATTGGACTCCGAGCACGAAGCGGCACGCCGGCGCCTCGAGCGCCTCCGGCAGCTCGTCGATCACCGACACGCCGGTGATCGTGAGTCCCGTGCCCAACCGGGCCACCGCCTGGTGATGGTGGGACTTGACGGTGTGTCGCTCCTCGCCGGCGGCGTGCGCTGCGAGCGAGCCGGGCTCCAGGCGGACGTCGTGGTCGGCGCCCTCGAAGCTCCCCAGGCGACGCCGGTGCTCGTTGTTGCCGACGATGTCCGGGACGTGCTGGTGCAGCGTCCCACCGAGCGCGACATTGATCAGCTGCATGCCGCGGCAGATTCCAAGCACGGGCAGGTCTCGCTGTATCGCCCGGCGCGCCATCGAGATCTCGGCGCGGTCACGCGGGGGCACCGTGCCGCGAGTCTCCGCGTGCTTCTGCGCCCCGTAGGCGGCGGGATCGATGTCCGCGCCGCCGGCGAGCACGAGCGCGTCGATGCGGTCGAGCACGTCGTCGGGCGCGCGGTCCAGATACGGGTCGGGCGGGATCATCAGCGCCAGAGCTCCCGCCCGCGCGAGCTCTGTCAGGTAGCTGTATGAGAGCAGCGCCGCCTCCTGGTCCCAGGCCGCCCAACGTGCCCGCTCCAGCGCAGCGCAGATCCCGACTACTGGCCGATGCTCACCCACGTCGCCTCAGGCTAGCGACCGTATTGGCGCAGGCTGGCCCGGCGGATCTTGCCGCTGGCGGTCTTGGGCAGCTCCGGCGCGAAGTCAACGATCCGCGGGTACTTGTAGGGGGCAGTCTGGCGCTTGGCGTGGTCCTGCAGCTCGGCGGCGAGCTGCGGCCCCGCCGCGAAGCCGTCCCTGAGCACGACCACAGCTCGGACCACCGCGCCGCGCTCCTCGTCGGGGGCGGCCACGACCGCCGCCTCGGCCACGGCGGGATGGGAGACGAGCGCCGACTCCACCTCAAAGGGGCCGATGCGGTAGCCGGCGGAGATGATCACGTCGTCGGTGCGCCCCTGGAAGTACAGGTAGCCGTCCTCGTCGGCCTGGACGCGATCGCCGGTGTGCCACGGGGTGCCCTCCGGTGCCGGCTCGCCGCCGAGGTAGCCGACGAAGAAGGTGGGGTCGCTGCCAGGATCGGCCAGCACCAGCTCCCCCTCGCGCATGCCGCCGGCTCGGCTTCCGGCCTCGCCTGACTCGGCGGCGCGCGAGTCATCCGGCTGCACGACGAGGTCGACCCCGGGCAGCGGCCGCCCCATCGAGGCGGGACGCGCCGCCTCGCCGAGCGGGGCTCCCGTCAGCTGCCCGGTCTCGGTCTGGCCGTAGCCGTCTCGGATCTCCAGGCCGGTGGCCTCCTTGAAGACCCGCAGCACCTCAGGATTGAGCGCCTCCCCGGCCGCGACCATCCCGCGGAGCGCCGGCAGCGGCGGGACCTCCGCCCGCTTGGCGATCACGCGGTACTCCGTCGGCGCCATGCACAGGACGTCGACTTGCTCGCGCGCCAGGATCTCCACGCGCTCGTGGGGGTCGAAGCGACCGTCGTGCAGCAGCGCCGCCGCCCCCAGCAGCCACGGCGCAATGAAGACGTTGCGGGCCGACTTCGACCAGCCGCTGGCCGCGGTACACCACACCAGCCGCTCCTCGCGGACGTCCAGCCAATGCTCGGCCTGAAGGCGCTGGCCGGGGAGGTAGCGCTGGCCGTGGACGATGCCGGTCGGCTCGCCTGTGGTGCCGCTGGTGAAGGTGATCAGGCAAGGATCGGCGGCCTCGAGGTCCACGGCGGGCGCCGGCTCGCCGGTGAAGAGCCGCTCGTCGGGGATGCTCAGCACGGGACAGGCCGGCCGGGCCGTCTCCAGTTCGGCGCGGTTGCGCTCGTCAGCGACGATCAGCTCAGGCGCGGCGACGTCCAGGCGCAGCCGCAGGTCGTGTGCGCGCAGCTGCTCGTTGGCCGGCAGCGCCACCGCCCCGATCCGCATGCAGGCGACCATCGTCAGCACCCATTCCGGCCGGTTGCCGATCAGCGTCATCACGACGTCGCCGCGGCCAACGCCCGCACGGGTGAGGGTCCCGGCCAGGGCGGCGCTGTGCGCGGCGACCTCACCGAAGGTCCACTCGCGGCGGCTGCCGTCGCGGGCCAGCTCCACCAGCGCGCGCCGCTCGGGCGGGGCCTGCTCCACGACGTCCCGGGCGAAGTTCATCGCGGTCGGGCAGTGTGGCAGGATCGCGCCGCGTGACGCTGTGGAACGGGATCCTGTGGCTGCACCTGCTGGCGATGGCCTTTTTCGTCGGGGGACAGGTGATGCTCGGGGCCGTGGTGGTGCCGGTGCTCCGGGGGGCAGCAGACGATCGCCGTTCGCTGCGCGCCGCCGCGCGGCGCTTCGGGTTCGGCACCCTAATCGCCGTCGGTGTGCTCGTCCTTACAGGGGCGGCCATGGCCACCCACTTCCACCGCTGGAGCGATTCCGCCCTCCAGGTCAAGCTGGGGCTGGTGGTGCTCGTCGGGCTGCTGATCGGCGCCCACATGCTCCGTCCCCAGTGGCAGGTCCTCGACGGCCTCATCCTGCTGCTGTCGCTGGCGATCGTGTGGCTGGGGATCGTCGTCGCGGGCTGAGCTCGTCACCGGTTCCGCCGCTCGCTTCCCGCCTCGCCCGGAAGCTATGCTCGAATCCATGACCTCAGACGCCCACCGCATCGAGACCCACCCCGCCCGCAGCCACGTCCGCGTCACGCTCGGCGATCAGCTCCTGGCCGAAAGCGATGGTGCGATGGCCCTGGACGAGAAGGGCCTGCCGCTGCGCTTCTACCTGCCTCGCGAGGACGCGCGCGCGGAGCTGCTGGACAGCGACACGCACAGCTTCTGCCCGTTCAAGGGCCGCGCCAGCTACCACTCGATGAAGCTGCCCGACGGTGAGGTCGTGGAGGACGTGGCGTGGTACTACCCGCACCCGCTGCCGGCGGCCGGCGAGGTGGCCGACATGCTGAGCTTCGCGGGCGACGGGGTGCAGGTGCAGGTCGACGGGCAGCCGCAGGCCTAGCCGAGGCCTAGCCGGGCCGGGACGGGGACGGCTCCCGAGCCGCCAGGATCTGGCGCAGGCGTACGGCCTCCCGCTCCGGCTGGCCGTGCAGACGCCCCCAGGTGATACGCACCGTCTCGATCCCGGCGGCCAGCGCATCGGCGTCCCGCTCCCGATCACGCTCGAACGCGTGGCGGTCCCTGTGGAAGTCCCAGCCGTCGAGCTCGACGATCACCCGCGCGGCCTCGAAGTAGGCGTCGACCTCGTAGCGACCGACCCGGGTGTTGACCCGCGGGCGGGGGAGTCCGAACTGCTCGCAGAAGGCGCGGAAGGCATCCTCCAGCTCGGAGCGCGTCGGGCCGCCGTCGAGGCTCACGAACGCTCGCAGCGCCGCCGCCCCCGGGTGGTTGGGGCAGCGTGACAGGAGCTCGACGAGATCCTGGGGCTGGCAGTGCGGCGAGCGCAAGGCGGCGTTGACCGCGCGGGTAAGCGCTCGCTCCTCCAGGCGTGGCGCGCACTCCAGCAGGGCGCGGGCGGGGCTGGTCACGCGAATCCCGTGGCGGCGGCGGACGTCGCGGCGGGAAAGGGTGGTGCAACGGTGAATGCGGATGTTCCGATGCCGGCGGTCGCCGGTGACCGTCACCTCCATGCGGTGCGGCCACCCCCTGAGGTGGAGCTCCCAGAGCGCCAACGCCGACTCGTGTGAGAGCAGCGCGCCGGGACCGCAGGCCAGCACCGCAGCGCTGGCTCGCTCCAGCGCGGTCCTGGCGGGACGACCGATGGAGTACACCCCGCGGTGTTCACCGTGCAGGCGGCCTGTGCGGACGCGGTGCTTGATGGCCTCGGCTCCCAGCCCCAGCTCCAGCAGTTGCGCCCGCGTCACGTTTCCCTGCTGCCGCTGAGCCACGGCGAGGATCCACCGTCCTCGGGCGGGGGAAGTTTGGGTTGTCTTCGAACCTCTTCTTCCCACACCCCTACAGAGCCGCCGCGGCGCCGGCGTTCGCCCCCCGGGGGTAAAGTGGCACCCATGGCGCTAGCGACTCCCCTCACCGACAAGACCGACGAGCAGAAGGCGATCTGCGACATGGTCCACCAGTTCGCGGACGAGCAGATCCTCCCGAACGCCGAGCACTACGACCACGAGGACACCTTCCCCGAGCCGATCGTCGAGCAGATGAAGGAGCTCGGGCTGTTCGGAGTGACGATTCCCGAGGAGTACGGCGGGATGGGCCTTGACCTGAGCACCTACGCGATGATCGTGGAGGAGCTCTCCCGCGGCTGGATCTCCATCTCCGGGATCGTCAACACCCACTTCATCGGCTCCTACCTACTGATGAAGTTCGGCACCGAGGAGCAGAGGCAGAAGTACCTGCCGCGCCTGGCCACCGGCGAGATCCGGGCGGCCTTCAGCCTGTCAGAGCCCGAGTGCGGCTCAGACGTGCAGGCGATCAAGACCAGCGCCAAGAAGGTCGACGACACCCATTACGAGATCAACGGCGCCAAGATGTGGGTCACCAACGGCCTGCTCTCGACCCTGGTCTTCACCCTGGTCAAGACCGACCCTGCGGCCGAGCCCAAGTACAAGGGCATGACCTGCTTCATCGCCGAGAAGGAGCCGGGGGTCGGCGAGAACACCGGCGAGTACCAGGGCTTCAACGTCCCGCCGAAGATCAAGAAGCTCGGCTACAAGGGCGTCGAGTCCACCGAGCTGGTCTTCGACGGCTACCGCTGCCCGGCCGAGAACATCCTCGGCGGCGAGGATCAGGGTCTCGGCCAGGGCTTCGTGCAGATGATGGATGCGCTGGAGCTCGGCCGCGTCAACGTCGCCGCCCGCGGCGTGGGCATCGCCCAGCGGGCCCTGGAGCTGGCGCTCAAGTACTCCCAGGAGCGCCGGGCCTTCGGCAAGCAGATCGCCCAGCACCAGGCGATCCAGTTCAAGCTCGCCGACATGGCCACCCAGGTCGACGCCGCGCGGCTGCTCACCCAGCGCGCCGCTCGGCTCAAGGACGCCGGCGAGCGCAGCGACATCGAGGCCGGGATGGCCAAGCTGTTCGCCTCCGAGGCCGGCCGCTTCTGCGTGGAGGAGAGCTTCCGCATCCACGGCGGCTACGGCTACTCCAAGGAGTACGAGATCGAGCGGCTCTACCGTGACGCGCCGCTGCTGCTGATCGGCGAGGGCACGAGCGAGATCCAGCGCATGGTCATCGGCCGCAAGCTGCTCCAGCGCCACAAGATCTAGAGAGCCACCCGCCAAGTCACCGCGGCGTTCGGCGCGGCCAAAGCTGGGAACCTTCCGTCGAGATCGTGGCAGAGCCGGCACAACAATCCCAGCAGCCCGACAGCGGCGGACCCGGAGTGCTCATGCGGGCCGACGCGGTGGCGAGCCGCGAGCGCATTCTGGTGGCGGCGGCGGCGCTGGTCGGGGATCGGCGCGTCAGCATGGCTGAGATCGCCGCTGCAGCGGGGGTGAGTCGCTCGACCCTCTACCGCCACTTTCCGACCCGACAGGCGCTGGACCACGCGCTGCGGGCGGTCGACTCGCCGCCCGGTGAAGCGCCAGGTGATGATGCCTCGACGCCGCTCGGACGCGTCTCGCCGCTGCCCTTCCAGGCGCCGGGGGAGCTCGGACGCGACCGTCCGCTGCCGCTCGAGGTGACCCGGGTACTCGACGAGGTGCCTGCGCACCTGGTCCCCGAGCAGCTTGTGGCGGAGGTTCGCCGTGCCGCGGGCGTGCCAGTGGCGCTGTACGTCGTCGACATCGACGGCTCTCATCTGCTACGACTCGCGGGCTCCGAGGAATTTCCCGATCGGATCGATGCGCCGCCGGCACTCGGGCCCGAGATCGTGCCCGAGGGATTGCCCGCGTTCTACGAGCAGCTCCAGCGACAGCTTCCAGGCTGTTGCGCCGAGCCGCTCTGGTTACGGGGTCGGGTCACGGGGCTGCTGCTCTGCGTCGGCACTCCGATCGGCTCGCTGACCGACATCGCCAAGCAGGGGGCTGCCGCGCTGGAGCTGGCCAACGACTACACCGACTTCATCGAGGCCGCCCGTCGACGGAAGGCGACCACACCTGCTGCCGAGACCCAGCAGAACTTGTTTCCGCCACGTCTCGCCCGGATCGCGGGCGCTCAGCTGGCGGGTGCGCTGCTGCCCAGCTACGAGGTCGGGGGGGACTGGTTCGACTTTGTCGAGAACCGTGACGGTGCTTGGCTTGCGATTGCCGACGCCGCCGGAAACGGGCCGACGGCCGCTGGTCTCGGCGTCGCCGCACTCGGCGCTCTGCGCGCCGCACGTCGCAGCGACGGCGATCTGCAGCAGGCGCTCTCGCTGATGCACGAGACCGTCCGGCGGCTACAGAACCCAGACTTCTACGTGACCGCGCTGGTGGCGCGCTGGCGCGCAGCCACGGCGACACTGACCTGGGTCAACTGCGGCCACCCCCCCGCATACCTGGTCGACGTGGCGGGCAACCTCGCCGAGCTGCAGAGCCACCGGCACCCGGCGCTCGGCACCGGCAAGAAGAAGCCGACGTTCAGACCCACCGACCGCCGGCTGAACCCCGGTGAACGGCTGATCCTGCTGACCGACGGGATCACCGAGCGGCACATGGCCGGGGGTGGGAAATTCGGGCGACAGGGCATCGAGCGCGCGCTGCAAAGCGCCGAGAGCCCCACTGCCGCCTGCACCGCGATGGCGATACAAAAGGCCGTCGCGGACTACTGGGACGAGCCTCTCGAAGACGATGCCACCGTCGTCGTGATGGCAATTGCCTAGCCCTCAGAGCTTGCGGGTGTCGCGCGGCTCCAGGAACGGCTCCTGCTGCTCGACGGCATGCCCGGCCTGGATTTGGCGTCCCCGTTCGAGCTCCGCGTTGAACTCAGCACCGAGCAGGACCGCGATGTTGGAGATCCACAGCCAGACCAGGAACACGATCACCCCGCCAAACGCGCCGTAGGTCTTGTTGTAGGACGCAAAGTTCGCGACGTAGAACGCAAAGCCGGCGGAGGCGATGAGCCAGACGATGACGCCGAGGATCCCGCCGCCCGAGACCCAGCGGAAGCGGGGGTGCTTGACGTTGGGGGAAGCCCAGTAGAGGATCGCCAGCATCGTCATCACGACCACCAGGATCACCGGCCACTTGGCGATGTCCCAGATCGTGACCGCTGAGCTGCCGACGCCGAGCAGCTTGCCGGCCTGGGCGGCGAGCCCGCCCGTGAACGTGACGCCGACCGCGACGAGGGCGAGCAGTACCAGCAGGACGAGCGTGGTCAGCAGCCGCGTCGGGAGCGTCTTCCAGATCGGGCGACCCTCGCCGACCCCGTAGATCGCGTTGGATGCCTGCATGAAGGCGGCGACGTACCCCGAAGCCGAGTACAGCGCGCCGGCGAGTGCGACGACGAACAGCAGGCCAGCCCCGCCGCGGCCGCTCTGGAGATTCTGAATTGCGCTGGTGATGATCTGCTTGGCGGGGCCCGAGGCGACCGAAGAGAGGTTCTCGATCAGCGGCTGGGTGGCGGACTTGCCGATCAGCCCGACGATCGATACGAGCGCCAGGATTGCCGGAAAGATCGCCAGCACCCCGTAGTACGTGAGCGCCGCTGCCCACACGGTGAGGCTCTTCTGGCTGAAGCCTGCGATCGTGCGCTTGAGCACGCCACGCCAAGCCGGGCCCTTCAGATCCGTGGGGCCTCCTGGAGCGTCGCCCCGTCCCGCTCCTGATCCTTGGTTTTGCGCGCTTGCCATCTGAGTCCTCCTCCGTTCGCCGCCAAGGCTCCTATTGACACTCGGCTGCCTAGCTGGCAAGAATGTACCGTCTGTCCCATTTATTGCCTGGGTCTTGCGTTTGACCGGCCTTTACCGGGGTAGCGCCTGTGCTAATTGTTCCATGTATGTGAGGCAACCGTCCGACCCGAGGACCAGACAACCAGCTCGACACAGCACCTACCGCCGTGCCCCGAGTGCAGCAACGGCGAGTGGAGCACCATCTCAGGCGGCGACAGCGAGCGGGACCCATACCCAACTCGCTAGCCAGGTGGAGGGCGTCGAGCGCCACAAGATCTAGAGGCGCCCCTCGCGGGGCGCCCGTGGTGTGGCCGTCGTAGACTCGGAAGCCTGTCCTCTCCAGGCGACACCAAGACCCTGATCGAGACCGCGGTCACGCGGTTCCTGGACGAGGTGCCCTCACTCCAGCCGCTGAAGCTCGTGGTGGGCTTGGAGCTGCGCGGGCGCGGCGACATCCAGATGTACCGCGTCGAGCTCCCGGGGCCCAAGGTGACCAAGGACATCGCCTCCGACGCCCGGGTCCGCCTGGAGGTGCCACGCTCGCACTTCAACGAGCTGGCCACCAAGGGCCACATCAAGCAGTGGCGTGAGGCCTTCGAGCACGGGAACGCCAAGGCCACCGGGGTGGAGCAGGTGCTGAAGCTGATCGCCCAGGTGGTGGAGAAGCAGGAAGAGCGCTCGCGCACGCGGCGGATGCGCCACTAGCCCCGGGTCGGGTTCACCCGCTCGGCCAGCTCCTCGGCCTCGCGCAGCTGCTGCTCGACCAGCTCCAGCCCCGCGTCCCAGAAGCCGGGGTCGGCGAGGTCGATGCCCACGATCGCGCCCAGCTCCTCGGGACTGCGCGAGCCGCCGGCGGCCAGCAGACGCAGGTAGCGCGGCACGAACTCCGCGCCCTCCTGGAGGTAGCGCTGGTAGACCGACAGCGCCAGCAGCTGTCCGTAGGCGTAGGCGTACACGTAGCCGGGGGTGTTGATGAAGTGGGGCACGTAGGACCACCACAGCCGGTAGCCGTCGGTGATCTCCACGGAGTCGCCGAAGAGCTCGGCCTGGGTCTCTATCCACATCTCGCTGAGACGATCGGCCGACAGCTCGCCCTCCCGGCGGCGGCCGGTGTGGACCAGGTGCTCGAAGCGGTTCATCGCCATCTGGCGAAACACCGTGGCGATGGCGCCGTCGATCCGCTCGGCCAGCAGACTGAGGCGTAGGCGGTCCCCGTCGGCCTCCTGCAGCAGCCGCCCGAAGGTCAGCGTCTCGCCGAACACCGACGCCGTCTCGGCCAGCGTCAGCGGCGTGGACTGATGAAAGATGCCCTGCTCCTGGGCGAGCGCCGCGTGCAGCCCGTGGCCGAGCTCGTGGGCCATCGTCATCACGTCTCGCCGGCGGGCGGTGAAGTTCAGCAGCACGTAGGGGTGCACGCTGGGCACCGTGTAGGCGCAGAAGGCGCCTCCGCGCTTGTGCTCGCGCACCGGAGCGTCGATCCAGCGCTCGTCGAAGAAGCGCCGGACCACCCGTCCCGCCTCGGGGGAGAACGCGCTGTAGGTCTCCAGCACCAGCTCGCGGGCGTCGCCGAAGGCGATCGTCACGTCCTCGTCGATCACCGGCGCCGCCCGGTCGTAGTCGGCGATCCGCTCCACGCCCAGCAAACGGGCCTTCAGCCGGTACCACCGCTGGGGGATGTCGAAGCGGTGGCGAACCGCCTGGATCAGCGCCAGCACCGACTCGTCAGAGGCCTCGTTACTCAAGTTTCGCGCCGAGAGCCAGTGGGGGTGGCGGCGCAGCCGGTCCTCGACGGCTTTGTCGTGGGCCAGCGTGTTGAAGATGAACGCGCGGGTGCGAAGGCCGGGCTCCAGCGTCACGGTCACCGCCTCGGCGGCCTGGCGGCGCACGTCGCGGTCGGGGGCCTGGAGTTGGCTGAGCGCCACCTCCAGCGAGATCTCCTGGCCGCCGAGCTCCACCTTCAGCGCCGAGACGAGCTCGCCGAACAACCGGCTCCACGCCGCCTGGCTCGTGATCGACTTCTCGGCCAGGATCTTCTCCTCGGGCTCAGAGAGCAGGTGGGGGCGGTAGCGCCGGGCGCTGCGCAGGTAGTGGCGGCAGAAGTCGAGCTCCTCGCCCGCCAGCAGCTCCTCGGCGCGCTCGTCCGCAAGCGCCGCCCACTCCAGCTCAAAGAACAGCAGCAGCGTCTCGATCGTGGTCCCAGCCTCCTGGACGCGCTGCAGCAGTGCCCCCCGACCTGGGTCGGCGGTGTCGGTGGAGAACCGCAGGGTGGCGTAGGAGCCCGCGCGCCCCAGGAGCTCGTGGATCGCCTCCAGCTCTCGCATCGCGGCGGCGAGGCCGCCCGAGTCGAGCGCCGCGACGGCGCCGGCGTGCTCGGCGGAGAACGCCTCCGCCCGGGAGGTGGCGTCCTGCAGCAATGACTCGACGCCGTCCGGTTCCCCGCCACCGGCCAGCGGGGTCAGGTCCCACTCGGTCTGCTGGAGCTCGGGGTCGGCGAGGTGGTCGGCGGTGCTCGACATGCCTGGGCAGCTTATCCGGGGGACGGGCAGCGGCTGGCAGTGAGCGCGCCGCGCAGGCGGAAGACCGTGATCGGCTGGCCGGCGGCGCGGGCGC
>JALYYW010000130.1 GCA_030946085.1 Actinomycetota bacterium | reverse complement strand
ACGCCTCCGTTCGTCCACTGACCGCGGCTACGGCGTGAACTTCACGGTGATCACGTCCCCGTCGGCGACGACGTAGTCACGCCCCTCCAGCCGCAGCGTGCCCCGCTCCCGGGCGCGGGCGTAGCCGCCGGTTGACACCAGCTCGTCCCACCCCACGATCTCGGCGCGCACGAACCCGCGCTGGATGTCGGAGTGGATCAGCCCGGCTGCGTGCCATACCGACAGCCCGCGGCGCAGGTGCCAGGACTGGGCCGGCTTGTCCTCGCCGGCGGTGAAGAAGGCCACGAGCTTCAGCAGCGAGAAGGCGCCCCGCACGACGCGCCCCAGGCCGGACTCGCGCAACTCCAGGTCCGCACGCATGGCCGCGGCGTCCTGCGGCTCCAGCTCGGAGAGCTCTGACTCCAGGCGCGCCGAGACGGCCACCGCCACCGCCCCCTGCGCCCGGGCGTGCTCGGCGATGGCCACGGGCACCCCGTCCTCGCCCTCCTCGACGTTGGCCACGAACAGCACCGGCTTGGCCGTCAGTGGTGAGAGCAGCGCCACCGCGTCGGGGGCTTCGACCGGCGGCGGCACCGTCCGCGCCGGGCGGCCGGCCCCCAGGGCCTCGATCAGCTCCTGCAGCCATCCCGCCTCGGCGACGGCGTGGCGGTCACCGCCGCGGGCCTGGCGTACGACGCGGTCCAGGCGCCGCTGAGCCTGCTCCAGGTCGGCGTAGACCAGCTCGGTCTCGATCGTGTCGATGTCGGCCATGGCGTCGACCCTGCCCTCGGGATGGACGACGCCGGGATCCTCGTGGGCCCGGACGACGTGGACGATGGCGTCGGTCTCCCGGATGTTGGCCAGGAACTGGTTGCCGAGCCCCTCGCCGCGGTGGGCCCCCGCCACCAGCCCGGCGATGTCGTGAAACTCGATCGTGTCGGGCACCACCTTGGAGGCCCCCAGCGTGCTCGCCACCGCCTCCAGCCGCTCGTCGAGGACCGGCACCACTGCCACGTTGGGCTCGATCGTGGTGAACGGATAGTTGGCGGCCTCCACCGCCACGCCGGTGAGAGCGCGGAACAGCGAGGATTTGCCGGCGTTGGGCATGCCCACGATTCCCACCTTCATCTCGCCGCCTCCGCCCCCGGCCACAGCCTCGCCAGCACCGTCCCCAGCGCCGCGCCCAGGATCACGTCGCTGGGTTAGTGCACCCCCAGGTACGGGCGGCTGAGCGCGAACGCCGCCGCGGCGCCGTAGAGCAACCATGCCGGTGCCAGCCCGGCGTACGCGTTCGCGGCCGCGAATGAGCTGGTGGCGTGGGCGCTGGGCAGCGACAGCCCCGAGACCACCCCCGTCAGCGGCGGCAGGCCCGGCAGCTGGGGGCGGGGCCGGCGCACCGCCAGCTTGACCGCGTAGTTGAGACCGTAGGCGCCGGCGACCACCCGCGTGCCCCGCAGCCACCGCTTGCGCCGCTGCGCCGAGGCGGTCAGCGCCCCCCCGATCCCCAACGCCAGCCAGCACGCCGCGTGCTCGCCCAGGCGCGAGTAGCCCGCTACCAGCCGCTCGGCGGCGCGGGCGTGACCACGCGTGCGCAGCAGCACGAGCAGGGTCAGGTCGAGCTCGGACAACGCCATCGCCTAGGCCGCGGTCGCGGGAGCCGTGGCGCGCCGGGCCGTCTCGTCGATCACCGCGGTGACCAGCTCCGGGTCGTCCCACATCGGGACGTGGCCGCAGCCGCTGAGCACGACCTGGTGAGCCGCCGTGATCGCTGCGCGCGTGGGTCGGATCAGGCGGTCGCGCTCCCCGAAGGCCAGCGTCACCGGGACGGTGATGAGCTCGGGGTCGCGGAAGAAGTCCTGGCGCATGGCGGCCGAGGTGGCGTCGTAGGCCGTGCCGCGCCCGTAGGAGCTGAGCATCCTCCACGCGGCGCGGTAGGGCACCTTTCCGGGATCGGCCACAAACGGCGCCAGCGCCAGCCGGCGGACCTGCGGGCTCAGCATCAGCACCGGGATCGCCGACCGCAGCCGGCGTGCGAGGCGGTGCGCGCGACTCCGCACCACGGTGCCCGGCGCCACCACCGGAGCTCCCCACAGACCCGCCGGGCAGAGCGCGCACACCGACCTCGCCCGCCCTTGCTTGCCGAGCTCCAGTGCGACCCACCCCCCCAGGGAGTTGCCGGCTACGTGCGCGCGCCCGATGCCCAGCTCGTCGAGCAGCGCTGCGACCGCACGCGCCAGCGCCTGCGGGGTCGGCGCCACCTCCGGCGACAGCGCCGGCGAGTGGCCGAAGCCCGGCAGGTCCAGCGCGATCACGTTGTAGCGCTCGCCCAGGGGCTCCAGCACCGCCTCCCACACGCAGAGCTCGCCGCCGATGCCGTGGATCAGGACCAGCGGCTCGCCCTCTCCCTGGCGCGTGTAGTTCAGTGAGCTCGGGACGGGGACCCTCAGGTGCCGAATCCGACGCGGTGGCCCTCGTTGTCAACCAGCACGTACACCACCTTGCTCAGGTCCAAGGCGACGGTGCCGTCCTCGGCCGTCAGCTCGTGCCAGGCCTCCGACCCGAGGGCGTTGCGCAGTCGCGTCAGCTCCCCGGGCGCTACGCGGGCGCTTAGCACCTGCGTGCCCAGGAACCCGATGCTGATGCGCTGCGGCTTCTCCTCTGGCGTGAGACTCAATGCTCCTCCCCGGCAGGTTGAACGATCTCGGTCAGGACGCCGCCGGTGGAGGCTGGGTGCAGAAAGGCCACCCGGGAGCCCCGGATCCCCGTGCGCGGCTGCTCGTCGATCAGGCGCAGTCCCGCCTCTCTCAGGCGCCGAAGCGTCTCGGTGACGTCGGGCACCCGGTAGGCCACGTGGTGCAGGCCGGGCCCCCGGCGGGCCAAGAACTTTCCCACGGCGGTGTCCGGGTGCAGCGGCTGGAGGAGCTCGACGTGCCCGTTGCCGACGTCGAGCAGGGCCGCGTCGACCCCCTGCTCGGTGACGGTCTCCCGGTGCACCAGCGGCATCCCCAGCCCCGTCTCGTAGAGCGCCAGCGCGTCGTCGATCGACTCCACCGCGACACCGACGTGATCGATCGTGGACAGCATCCGGGCGACAAGGTTACCTGGGCCGCTGTCTCGGCCCCCAGCGCCCGGAAGCGCTTGGGATCCCGCAGGTACTCGAAATCGCGAGCGTTACCGCACCCTCTCTAGACGAGGGTTGGGTGTGAAGCGCCGCCCGGCCTTGGCGCAGGGGCGCCCGTCGACGGTGACCACGTCGGCGGTGAAGTCGTTCTCCCCGCGGATCAGCGAGGAGCCGACGCCGTAGGCATCCACCGGGACTCCGGCGGCCTCGAACTGTGCGATTCGCTCGGCGGTGAAGCCGCCGCTGGCGACGATCCGCACGCGCTCGAAGCCACCGCTGTCCAGGGCTTCACGAACCTTCTCCACCAGACGCGGGTTCACCCCGGTGGGGCGGAAGTCCCCCATCTCCCCGAGCAGCGAGTGGTCGACCAGCAGCTCGGAGGTGTCCAGCCGGACGCCCCAGAGATCGTCGCCGAGCGCCTCGGCGACCTCCAGCGCCGTCCGCACGGAGTCGTTGTCCCAGTCGACCAGCACGGTGACGTTCATCTGGCCGCTGTAGCGTCGGGCGAAGGCCGAAGCGGCGCGCACCGTGTCGCCCCCGTAGGCGGCAATCAGCCCGTGCGGCACCGTTCCGATCCCGCGCCCGCCCCACCAGGAGGCCTGGGCGTCGGTGGAGACGCCGATGGCGCCGGCGACGTGGGCGCTCCAGCCGTCGCCGGTCTGCACCAGCCAGTGGTCGTGGCGAGCGGGGAAGTAGAAGATCTGCTTGCCGCGCGCGGCCTCCACCACCGTGGCCACGTTGCGCATGACCAGCGAGCGCCGTGCCAGCACCCCCAGGAGGACCGTCTCCAGGTGGGCGAAGAGGCTGTAGTCCCCCTGGATCGTCATCACCGTCTCCCGCGCCGCGATCGTGTCGCCCTCGTGGAGCGCGTGCACCTCAAGCCGGTCCCAACCCGCCACCCAGGTTCCGTCGCGCTCGTGGCCCGAGCAGAGCTTCAATACCGCGATCGCCTCGTCGATCCCTCCGAGCAGCGAGGGTCGCTTCTGGAAGACCTGCATCGTCACGTGCGGGCGGTGGCCCTCGGCCTCCAGCAGCTCCTTGGTCAGGACGAAGTAGGCGTCGGAGTAGTAGCCGCTGCGGATCCGCTGCACAGGCAGCCGGAAGATCTCAGGGTCCAGGCGGCTGGCCATCGGGAGAGGAGTCAATGTATGGGACAGCCGCGGCCCGCTCTGAGAGGGCCCCGGGGGCGGCGGCACGCAGCCACCGCCCCCGGGAACGAGGCTCAGCCTCCGAGCGCAGGAGTCGGCTCGTCCTTGATCGGATGCCCGCTGCTCGCGCTCTGCGCGCTGATCGAGCTCGTGTCGCTGTTGGCCGACGTGATCGCGGCGGGATCGACCTTGCCGCTGTGCAGGCCGGCCTTGAGCGAGCTGAGCTTCGTCTGCAGCGCCAACAATGGACTCAGCAGCTTCGACAGGATCTTGCTGGAACGAGCGTCGTTCAGGGCGATGCGGATCTCGTGGATGGCGAACCCGGCCGCCAGCGCGCCCTTCACCACTGCCAGCTTGTGGTGCAGCAGCCCGCCGGAGAACTTGCCCTGCTTGAAGGGCTTGTAGATGTAGCGGTGGAACGCGCCAAAGGCCAGTCCGGCGTGGAGCGCGAACTTCGTCTTGGCCAGGTGGGTCTTGCCGCCTGCGGGCGCTGCGCCACCGGACTGCGAGGCAGACGACTGAGCCCCGGACGAACTGCTTGAAGAGCTGCTGCTGGAGCCGCAACCGGCGGCCAGTGCCACCAGCATCGCGACCAGAGCCGCAGCCAGGATCTTTCTCATGGAGCCTCCTCCTATGGGTACACGGATATACGCACGCACGGATGTGCGCCATCACCACAAGTTCCTATATTCGCCGGCGTCAAGCCGACGCCTGCCCCGGCGGGCTTCAGCCCAGCAGCTCCTGGGCAACCTCGGCGTAGAAGGCGGCGGCGAAGCCGAGGTCCCGGACGTCGATCCGCTCGTCGGCGTTGTGGATCAGGGGCGCGGCCTCCAGCAGCCCCATGTGGCGCTGGGGAAAGAAGCCGTAGGCGACGCACTGAGGGAAAGCGTCCCGGAACCAGCGGGAGTCAGAGAAGCCGGGGAGGATCACCGGTACGGTCTCCGCGCCCTCGTCGTGGGCTCGGACCCAGCCGTCGATGGCCGCCATCAGCGGCGTATCCGGCGGGGACTGGTTGCCGACCACGGTTTCGTTGAAGGAGATCTCCAACCCATCGCCGGCCTTGCCGAGCGCCTGCTGTATCCGATCCCTGGCCGCCTCCTCCCCCAGGCCGGGGGGAACCCGGCAATCGACCTTGATCGTGGCGCGGGAGGGGATCACGTTGACCTTGTCCGAGGCGTGGGCCATCGTCGGGGTCAGGGTCACGCCAAGCATCGGCTCGACGAACGTGAGCAGCGCTGGCTCGTGCTCGCCCATCTGCGCCAGCGCCGCCGCCGGCTCCTGCGGGTCTGCGCCCAGCGCCCGCAGCAGCGCCGCCGGCGCTTCGGTGACGGCGTAGGTGGGGTCGGCCTGCGCGATCCTCGTCAGCACCGGCCCCAGCTTGAGCAGCGCGTTGTCCCCGGTCTTGGGCAGCGAGGCGTGACCGGCAGCTCCCCGGGCGGTGATCGTGAAGCGGAACACGCCCTTCTCGGCGCAGCAGACGCCGTAGCGGCGGCGGCCGTCGTAGTCAAAGGCCTGGCCCCCGCCCTCGTTGAGCACCATGTCGCAGCGCACCTTGTCGGGGTGGTGGCGACACAGCCACTGCGCGCCCAGCTCGCCGCCGGTTTCCTCGTCGGCGACGAACACCAGCTTCAGCGCTCCGCGCGCCGGGCGCCAGCCCTCGCGCGCCAGGCTTGCCCCCGCGGCCGCCTCCGCGGCCACCTGGGACTTCATGTCCAACGCGCCGCGCCCCCACAGGAAGCCGTCGGCCACGTCTCCCGACCAGGGATCGTGGCGCCACTCCGAGGCATCGGCCAGCACGGTGTCCACGTGACCGAGGAAGAGCAGCGTCGGTCCCTCGGCCTCGCCGGAGAGGGTCGCGATCAGGTTGGCGCGGTCGGGGCTGGCGCCGAGGATCTCGGTCTCGAACCCGGCCTGCGACAGGAGGCGCTCCAGGTGCTCGATCGCCGGTCGCTCGTTGCCGGGCGGGTTGACGGTGTTGAAGCGCACGAGCTGGCTCAGCAGCTCGGTGGTCTCGTGCTGGAGGTCCTCGTCGTGCGGGCTGATGGAATGGAGCCTACCCCCGAGGGCAATCCGAGCGGACAGGCACGGGCTCTACCATCGCCTACCGTGTCCGAGGATCTGGCGCTGGCGCTGGAGCTGGCCGACATCGCCGATGCGATCACCATGAGCCGGTACCGCGCGGAGGATCTCCTCATCGAGACAAAGCCCGACCTGACGCCGGTGACCGAGGTCGACCGGGCGGTGGAGGAGGCGATCCGCGCACGACTGGCCGAGGTTCAGCCTCACGACGCCGTGATCGGTGAGGAATACGGCGGGGGGGCCGCCGGGGACAACGCGCGCCGGTGGATCCTCGACCCCATCGACGGCACCCAGAGCTACCTCCGGGGCATGTTCACCTGGGCCACGCTGATCGCGCTCCACGTCGACGGTGAGCCCGAGATCGGGGTCGTCTCCGCCCCGGCCGCGGGACGACGATGGTGGGCGGCGCGCGGCGCGGGCGCGTTCGCCGACGGGAGGGCGATCGCCGCCTCAGGCATCGACGGATTGGTTGGCGCGCAGCTGTGCTGGAGCGGGATCGAGGATTGGGATGCCGTGGGGCGGCTGGACGCGCTGCTCCAACTGGGGCGCAGCTGCTGGCGCACCCGCGGGATCGGCGACGCCTGGCAGTACATGATGGTCGCCGAGGGCGCGGCCGAGATCGCGCTGGACCCCGAGGCGTCGCTGTGGGACCTGGCCGCCGTCCAGGTGATCGTCGAGGAGGCCGGCGGGCGCTTCAGCGACCTCTCCGGCGCCCGGCGTGTCGACGGTGGCGACGGCATCGCCACCAACGGGCTGGTGCACGAGGCGGCGCTGGCGATCGTCGGTCGCTGAGCGGACCGGGGTCCGCCCCGCATACTGCTTCCATGCAGCGGCTCTTCGATAGCGATCCCGACGACGATCCTCAGGACCCGACCTCCACGCCCTCGGTGCCCGACGCGCCGCTGGCGGCGCGGATGCGCCCGCGCACCTTCGACGAGTTCATCGGCCAAGGGCACCTGCTGGGCGAAGGCACCGCGCTGCGCCGAGCGGTGCAGGAGGGACACGTGCACTCGATGATCCTGCACGGACCTCCCGGCACCGGCAAGACCACCCTGGCCCGCCTGGCCGCGGAGGCCTCCGAGGCCGCTTTTGAGGAGGAGAGCGCCGTGGCCGCCGGCCGCGCCGAGGTGCGCTCGGTGATCGAGCGGGCCCGGCAGCGGCTGGCCAGCGGCCGGCGCACGGTCTTCTTCCTGGACGAGATCCACCGCTTCAACAAGGCCCAGCAGGACGCCCTGCTCCCCGCAGTGGAGGAGGGACTCATAACGCTGATCGGCGCCACCACCGAGAACCCGTACTTCGAGGTCAACTCGGCGCTGATCTCCCGCGCGCAGGTCTACGAGCTGGAGGCCCTGAGCACCGAGGACGTCCACGCCCTGCTCGTGCGCGCGCTGGAGCGTGGCGAGTGCGGCGGCGATACGCAGGTCGCGCCCGAGGCGCTGCACTTCCTCGCCGAGCGCTCCGCCGGCGACGCCCGCACCGCCCTGAACGCCCTGGAGCTGGCCTGCGAGGCGGCGGGGACCGGGGAGGCGGTGACGCTCGTCGAAGCGGAGGATGCCCTGCAGCGGCGCGCCCTGCTCTACGACCGTCAGGCCGATCACCACTACGACACGATCTCGGCCTGGATCAAGGCCACGCGGGGCTCCGATCCTGACGCCTCGCTGTATTACCTGGCGGTGATGCTCGAGGGCGGGGAGGACCCCCGCTTCATTGTCCGGCGGATGGTGGTGCTGGCCTCCGAGGACATCGGCAACGCCGACCCCCAGGCCCTGAGCGTGGCAACCGCCGCCGCCCAGGCGGTGGAGCACGTCGGGCTCCCGGAGTGCCAGTTCGCGCTGGCCCAGGCCGCGATCTACCTGTCGCTGGCGCCGAAGTCAGACGCCGCCAAGCGCTCCGTGATCGCGGCGCGCAGCCTCATCCGCGAGCAAGGCGCCGCGCTGCCCCCTCCGCACCTGCGCTCGGGCACCCGCGGCGACGGCGCCTACGACAACCCGCACCGTCGAGAAGGTCACGTCTCGCCCCAGGAGCTGATGCCCGAAGCCGCCGTTGGGGTGCGCCTCTACGAGCCCGCCGCCGCTGAGGCGGCGTTCGCGGAGCGCCTGCAGACGGTGCGCCGGGCGCGCGGACGAGCCTGAGCGCCGACCGCCCCGGGGCCCTGATGGCCCGATAACCTCCCGCCGGTGCCGGCCGCCGTGCCCACCGCGGAGCTTCAGTCTTTCAACCCCGCCACCGGCCAGCGCCTCGGCGCCGTGGCCACCAACGCCCCCGAGGAGGTCGCCGGGATCGTCGAGGAGGTCGCCAAGGTCCAGCCCTTCTGGGCGCAGTTGACCCTCGGCGATCGCGCGCGGTACCTGGAGCGGGCGGCGCAGGTGCTGATCGACGAGTCCGACGAGATCCGGGATCTGCTCGCCCGCGAGCAGGGCAAGCCGCGCAACGAGGCGTTCACGATGGAGATCCTGCCCACGATCGACGCGCTGCGGTGGATCGGTCGCGCCGGAGCGGAGATCCTCGCCGACGAGAAGATCCCGATGCCGCAGGCCTTCCTGAGGACCAAGAGCGCCTGCTTCATCTACGAGCCGCTCGGCGTGATCGGGATCATCTCGCCGTGGAACTACCCGTGGAGCATCCCCTTCGGCGAGGTGGCCCTGGCCTTGATGGCCGGCAACGGCGTTGTGCTCAAGCCGTCGTCGCTGACGCCGCTGGTCGGTGAGCGGATCGTGCACGTGTTCGAGCGCGCCGGCGTTCCCGAGGGATTGGTGCGGGCGGTGCACGGGTCCGGCACCGGCCAGGCGCTGATCGAGTCCCGGGTGTCCAAGGTGTTCTTCACCGGCTCGGTGGAGGCCGGGCGCCGCGTCGGTGAGGAGTGCGCCAAGCGCCTCAAGAGCTCGGTGCTGGAGCTGGGGGGCAAGGACCCGATGCTGGTGCTGGCCGACGCCCACCTGGAGCACGCCATCGCCGGCGCGCTGTGGGGCGGCTTTGCCAACGCCGGGCAGACCTGCTCGGGGATCGAGCGGGTCTACGTCCTGCGCGAGGTGGCGGAGCGCTTCATCGCCGGGGTCGTCTCCGGTGCCCGGAAGCTGCGGCTCGGGGACCCACTGAGCTGGGACACCGAGGTAGGGCCGATGGTCTCCCGGGAGCAGTACGAGATCGTCTGCGAGCTGGTCGACGACGCCGTGGCCACCGGCGCCACCCTGTGCTGCGGGGGCCCCGCTGAGGCTCCCGCGGGCATGGAGGCGGGTGCGTTCTACGCACCGGCGGTGCTCACCGGCGTGACCCACGAGATGCGGATCATGCGCGAGGAGATCTTCGGCCCGGTCCTGCCGATCGTCGTGGTGGACTCCGAGGACGAGGCGGTGGCACTGGCCAACGACAGCGACTTCGGCCTCGGGGCCTCGGTGTGGACCTGCGACCGCGGCCGGGGCGAGCAGATCGCCCGGGAGCTGGAGTCGGGCATGGTCTGGATCAACGACCACATGTTCAGCCACGGCGCCTGCCAGTGCGCCTGGGGCGGGGTCAAGGAGTCCGGACTGGGGCGCACCCACTCCAAGTTCGGGCTCTACGAGTGCGTAAACATCAAGACCCGGGTCTGGGAGCCCTCCAAGCTGCGCAACGCCTGGTGGTTTCCCTACGACGAGACCCTTGGGCGCGCGCTGCGCCAGACCGCGACGATCCTCTACGGCCGGCCTTCGATCCGGGCTGCGGCGCTGCGGGACGGAATGGGGCCGCTGGTGAAGGTGGGCACGCGGCTGGCGCGGGACGCGGTCCGGCGGTAGCGGTAGCGGCCATCGGGGGCCAGGTACCCTTAGCGGCATGCCCGCACAAGCCTACGCCGGAAAGGAATGCGTCTGCCAGCTGCGGCGGGGGATCTGCGACCAGTCCTGCGTGCAGGACATGCTTCACACGCAGTTCTACATCGCCTGCCTGCGACTGAAGGGCCGGCGGTGCCTGGTCGTCGGCGGGGGTGACATCGGGCTGGAGAAGGTCGAGGGCCTGCTGGCCTGCGATGCGGACGTGACCCTCGTGGCGCCGGAGGCCCACCCCGTGCTGATCCAGCTGGCGCTGGAGGGCTCGATCGTCTGGCAGCGGCGGGAGTACCGCCCGGAGGACCTGGAGGGCTGCCTGATCGCGATCGCCGCCACCGCCGACACAGAGGTCAACATCGGCGTGTTCCGGGATGCCGAGCGGCGCGCGATGCTCGTCAACGTCGTCGACGTGCCGCCGCTTTGCAACTTCATTCTGCCGGCGATCGTCCGCACCGGCCCGCTGGCGGTGGCGATCTCCACCGCCGGCGCCTCGCCGGCGCTGGCCAAGCGAATGAAGCGGGAGATCTCCGAGCTCTTCGGCGAGCCCTACGCGCAGCTGGCCGTGCTGCTCAACGAGGCCCGGGGATGGGCCAAGGGGACGCTTCCCACCTATCAGGAGCGCAAGGAGTTCTTCGAGTCGATCGTCAACGGGGAGCCCGATCCGGTGGCGCTCCTGCGCGACGGCGACGTGACGGCGGTGCGGGACCTGATCGCCGCTGCCCAGCGCACCCACAGCCGGATGACTCACGCGGCCTCCAATCGGTGAGCCCGGATGGCGAACGGAGGCCAGGCGTGAGCGCGTGAGCGCCGAGCCACCTGACGCCCCCGAGCTGACGCATCTCGATAGCGCCGGCAACGCGCGCATGGTCGACGTCGGGGGCAAGGCGTCGACCGAGCGGCGAGCGGTGGCCCGGGCGCTGGTGCGCGTCTCGCCGCAGACGGCGGCGGCGGTGCGCGCCGGTGACGCGCCCAAGGGCGACGTGCTGGGCGTGGCGCGGATCGCCGGCATCCAGGCGGCCAAGCGCACCTCGGAGCTGATCCCGCTCTGCCACCCGCTGGCGCTCTCCTACGTTGGCGTCGAGGGCGAGATCGACGCGGACACGGGAACGATCACGGTGACCGCCGAGGCCCGGACCATGGGTCCAACCGGGGTGGAGATGGAGGCGCTCACCGCCGCCGGCGTGGCCGCGCTGACGATCGTCGACATGGTCAAGGGGATCGAAAAAGGAGTGGAGATCGCCTCGGTGGCCCTGCTGGAGAAATCCGGCGGACGCTCTGGCAACTGGAGGCGCTAGCGGTTAAGCTCGCCCGTGTGGCCAGGTTGCGAAGTCGGAGCCTGTGGAGCACCGTGGTCCTCGTGGCGCTGGCAGGCGGGATTGCGCTGGCTGCAGTTCCCTCACGGCAAATGGCCCTCAGCGAGTCCGCGAGTGTTAGCGGCACCCTCACCTACGCGTGGCACGGGGATCCGCAGCGCGGCTGCGCCGCGGCAAGTCTCTGCGGGGTTCGGGGCTCGACCACGGTCCACTTCGATGGCTTCGGTCAGCTCACCCAGAAGGGCAGGCGGGACGAGCTGCAGCTCGACTCCGCCTCGGCGACGGCGCGCGTGGTCCGAGTCGATCCCTCCTCCCGGACCGGGGGATGCGTGGACACCGTCTCCGTCGACGGCCTGCTGGTCCATCTGCGCCGCATCACGGGAGCGCGCTACGCGGCGCTCGTGGCGGGGAGCCCGGTCTCCAGCGGTCGCTGCGCCGGCCCGGTGGACGAGCTCTCGCGATTGGCGCTCCCGGCTCGGCGGCTGCGCACGCGGCTGCCGGGGTTCGACCTGCACGGACAGACAGCGTTCGCCGCCGGCCCGTTCAGCGGCACGCTGATCTCGACGGTGGTGATCCGGCCGGACACCAGCCAGGGCTCATCGTCGGAAACGAGCACCTCGGGGTCTGCCACCGCACCGCCCGTGCGCTACCGGCGGGTGCTGGTGGAGCACGCCACGCTGCGCTACCGGGTGAGAGGGCCGGACGGAGCGCTGCAGGCGACTTTCGCCGGCGTGCCCGATCCGTACTGCACGCCCCTGGACAGCTGCGGCGTCGTCGGGACCCTTTCCCTGGGCGTGGGCGGAGTCTCGCGCACCCTGGTGATCGACGCCACCCGGAACGTGCGGCGGCGCGTGCCGGCGCGCAGGGCGCTGACAGATCTCCGCGCCGGACGGCTCTTCCTCGGTGACTCCGGACTGGACGCGACGGTGCGGGGCAGGCTCAGCGAGCTCGCCAGTCGCTCCGGGGGCACCGGTTGCCGTGACGTCAGGAGCGAACCACTGGACCTGAGCGTCAACGGCGGGTTCTTCTTCTCCAACTCGCGCCGTGCGCTGCCGTTCGTGCTCGGCAACGGCTCGGTCTCTGGTGATCTGCTGCGCACCCACTGCCCGGGACCCGCGGCAGCCGACATCGTCGGCGGCAGCCCGCAGCAGTCCGGCCCTGCGCTCGCGCTGGCCTCCGGAATGCTCCCGGTGAGCGCGCTCGGTCAGCGGCAGCTGACGGTCTCCCTGGCGCATCCGGGCCGCTTCTCCAGCGCGGGCTACTCGGGCACCCGCGGCGGATCGCTTCGCTTCACGCTCGCGCTGCTGGGCGTTCGGGCCGGCACCCGGGTGGTCAGGGAGCCGCGATGATCGGCCGCCTGATCACCGTGACCGCGGCCGTGCTGACCCTCGCCGCGCCCGCCCAGGCCCAGAGCGGGAGCGGACTCTTTCTCAGCACGAACCTCATCTCCGCGACCGCCGTCGACAGCACCCTCACCGGATCGCTGGCCGTCAGCTTCCACGGCGATCCCGCCGCGGGTTGCGCGCTCAAGGGCGTGTGCGCCTACAGCGGCGTGATCATCTCGCGCCCGGGCGGGGGCGGGGAGCTGACGATCGCCACCTCCCGGGAAGGCGGTCGGGTCGTGCGCCAAGTCAGCCTGAACATCTCCGGCTCCAGCGGAGACCCCACGAGCGCCGGGGTATCGGCGGGCGTGACCCGGGCCGCACCGGGTCAGCCGGCGGCCAGCTGCGCCGACACGAGCGCTACAGAGGCCCAGACGCGGCTCCCGCTCGCTGGCCGGCAGGTCAGCGTGCGCGCGCTCAGCTCGGGCAGCTCCGTCCTGGCCACCCGCTGCGCGGGTCCGCTCGACGCCGATCTGGCGCCGTTCCTGCCGACGGTGTCGCTGCCGCTGGCCGTTCTGGCCAGGGGCCATCGGAGAATCGACCTGAGCGGCACCCGCGGCTTCCTCGCCGGCGGGTTCTCAGGCACGCTGACCTCGACGCTGGCGCTGCGCCTCGGCGCCGCGCAGTCCACGCGCACCGGGCGGGGCGGCGGACGCCGTGGCCGGGCTCCACGTCTTCGGCTCGTCACGGCTCCTCTCAGGGTCGAAGGCGCCTCGGGAGGATTCGACGCCGGGTTCACCGGGAGCGCCACGCCCGACGTCTGCGCCCCGCTGGACTCCTGTGGGCTCCGCGGCACCCTCAGCCTGCGCCCCCGACCGATGGCGGCCACCGGGGAGCTGCTGGCCTTCGGCCCGGCCCGGCGGCCGCTGCGTGACTTCCTCGCTGCCCTGGGCCTCAGCCGTCGCGGACGAGCGTCGGGAATCATCGCCTTTGGGGGGGTCGTCTGGGACGGCGGTGGGACCCTCACCTCCGTCGTCAGCCAGGCCGGAGCGTGCCGCGACTCGGTGGCGCTCGGTGGCGCCGCCTTGGACCTCGGCCTGCCCGGCCGGACCGTGCGCTACCTGGACCCCTCGGACCCTTTTCGGTCGCGCTGTCCCGGCCCGCTGCTGTCCAGTCCTAATGCACTGGCGTTCGGCAGGCTCCCCGCGGGCGGCCTGGCCCGGGGCCGCCTCACCGTCGTGGTGGGCGCTCACCGCACCTTTCGCGACGACGGCTACGACGGTCTCCTGAGCGGCAGGCTGTCGCTGACGCTTCAGCGCGGACGGATTCAGCAGCGATTCCTCCGGCAGTTGGTTGGCGGGTAGCTCCACCGTGACGACGGTCCGCCAGCCGCCGTCCCGTAACCTCGCCAGGCGATGAGAACGGCGATCCTGACGATCTCGACTTCGGTGTCGGCGGGCGCCTCCGAGGACCTCTCGGGACGGGCGCTCGCCGAGCGCGCGGGGAGCGTGGGCGCGGAGGTGGTCGCGCACGAGATCCTGCCCGACGAGCGCACCGCGATCGAGGAGGCATTGCGGCGCTTCTCCGCGTCACAGGCCGGCGTGTCGCTGATCTTCACCACCGGCGGGACCGGTCTGACCCCCGACGACGTCACGCCCGAAGCCACCCGCGCGGTGATCGACCGTGACGCGCCGGGCTTTTCGGAGGCGATGCGCGCCGAGGCGCTGCGCCGCACGCCGATGGGGATCCTCTCCCGCGGCGTGTCGGGGATCGCGGGGCGGACGCTGATCGTCAACTTCCCGGGTAATCCCAAGGCGATCGGGGAGCTGTTTCCGGTGATCGCCCCCGCGCTTGCGCACGCCGTGGCCACGCTGCGTCGAGACGGTGGACGCACCGACGGCCATTGAGCTGCGCGAGCTGACCCGCCACTTCGGCGAGCGGACCGCGCTGGCGAAGGTATCGCTGCGCGTTCCCGAAGGCGCGACCGTCGCCGTGCTCGGACGCAACGGCGCCGGCAAGTCGACGCTGCTGCGGATCCTGGCCACGCTGCTGCGAGCCCACTCGGGGGAGGTGGCGCTGTTCGGGGAGGCGCTGCCGCGCCGGGCCTTCGCCGTCCGCGGCCGGATCGGCCTGCTGGCCCACGAGCCGCTGCTCTACCGGGACCTGAGCACGCGGGAGAACCTGCGCTACCACGCCCGCCTGCACGGTCTCGGCACCGAGCGGATCGAGGCGGTGCTGGAGGCCGTAGGCCTCGGTCAGCGCGCCGAGGACGCGGTGCGACTGCTCAGCCGCGGTCTGACCCAGCGCGCGGCCATCGCCCGCGCCGTGCTCCATTCCCCGCGGCTGCTGCTCCTCGACGAGCCCCGGGCCAACCTGGATCCCGCTGCCAGCGAGCTGGTGGAGCCGCTGATCGGGCGCGCCAGCGGGGCCACCCGAGTGATCACCACCCACGACCCGCAGTCCGCGCTGGGCGAGGCCGACCTGGTGCTCGGCCTGCGGGACGGCCACGTGGCCTACGTCGGCGGGCCCGGGGGACTGGGGACCGACCGGCTGCGGGAGCTCTACGCATGAGGACGGTGGCGGCGGTCCTGCGCAAGGACCTGCTGCTGGAGCTGCGTACGCTCGAGGCCGTGCCGGCGATGGCGCTGTTCTCGCTGAGCACGTTCGTGATCTTCCACTTTGCGCTGGGGCGGGCGGGCATCGAGGGTCAGCTCGCGGCCGGGGTGCTCACGGCCACGCTGCTGTTCGCGGCGCTCTTGGGGATCAACCGGCTGTTCGTGGCCGAGCGTGAGCAGGGGGGCTTCGACGCCTTTCTGCTGGCTCCCGTGAACCGCAGCGCCATGCTCGTGGCCAAGGCGGTGGCTCTCTTCACCTTCCTGGTCGTGCTGGAGCTGATCGCGGTGCCGGCGTTTGCG
>JALYYW010000114.1 GCA_030946085.1 Actinomycetota bacterium | reverse complement strand
ATGCCACCCTCGCCGGCTCGCTCGCCGGCCTGCTGCATGACGCGGCCGCGCAGCGCCACCAGGTGCAGGCCATCGGCCTCCGCCAGGACCCCGGCGGCCACCAGCGCCGCCAGCTCGCCGAGGGAGTGGCCGGCCATCAGCTCCGCAGTCGGGGATCCCAGCGCAGCCCAGCCGGCCAGGCTGGCGCAGAAGATCGCCGGCTGGGCGTACATCGTTCCCTCATCGGTGCGAGCGAAGGGATCCTCGCCCACGGCCTCAGTGACGGGTTCAAGCAGGTCGGGGCGCTCGCGCGCCACCATCTGGCGCATGTCCGGTGTCTGGCTGCCCTGACCGGGAAACAGGAGCGCTGTGCGTGCCATCCGCCTAACCTACGCACCCGCGGCGCGCGGGATACAGCCGCGCGGTCCACTCCCCCCCGTTCGGGGGGCGCGGGGCCGGAGAGACAGGTGCTCAGGCGTCCGGTTAGGATCCGGGAGATGACCCTGCCCGATCCCTCCCGCACCTCGGCCGCGCTGGTCACCGGCGCCTCAGCCGGCATCGGCCGGGAGATCGCGCGGGAGCTGGCCGAGCGCGGCCACAACTTGATCCTGGTGGCCCGGCGCAAGCCCCAGCTCCAGGCGCTGGCCGACGAGTTGAGCGAGCGTTATCCGATCCGCGCCGAGGTGCAGGCGTGCGATCTCAGCCGCCCCGCCGCTCGCGGGCGCCTGCCCGGACAGATCGACCCTCTGGGCCTGGAGGTCAGCGTGCTCGTCAACAACGCCGGCTTTGCCACCGGCGGGCCCTTCCACGAGTCAGATCCGCAGCGCGAGCTCCAGCAGGTGCGGCTGCTGGTGGAGGCCGTAGTGGGGCTGACCTCCATCTTCGCCCCAGCGATGGCCGAGCGCGGGGACGGCGCGATCCTCAACGTGGCCTCCACCGCGGGTATGCAGCCGATGCCCTTCTCGGCCGGCTACGCAGCGGCCAAGGCCTACGTGCTCGCCTTCTCCGAGGCGCTGCACTACGAGCTGCGCCCTCGCGGGGTCACGGTCACCGCGCTGGCGCCGGGTCCCGTGAAGACGGACTTCTGGGGGATCGCCGGCTGGCAGGTGGCCAACGGGGCCTCGTTTGAGGACGCCCTCCCCGCGCCGGCGATGATCTCGCCCGAGCAGGCCGCGCGCAGCGGGGTCGACGGCCTCGCCGCCGGGCGTCGCGTGGTCGTCCCCGGCTTGCCGATGCGCGCCGCGATGGAGGCCTCGCGCGTGCTCCCCCACGCGCTCAAGCTGCCGGCGATCGCCTGGATGATGGGGCGGCGGGGCTAAGCGGCCTACACAGAAAGACGGACACCCTCCCGGGAGGAAGTGGGCTGCTGATGTACGGCCTTCCAACTGACTTCGATCCGCAGATCTTCGTCGGCCGCGAACTCGAGACGGTTACCTACGCAGCAGGCGTGATCGTATTGAGTTTCGCTGCACCACTGGGGGTGACCGGTACCCTTGCCGCTCGCGTCGCAGCGCAATCCCCACCTATAAGCGTGAGCGTCTCAGGTTCCCTGCCGTATCGCGCGAACGGCGAAGCCGATCTCGCTGTCGATCAGCAACCCGTCGTCCAAACGAGTCTTGTGAGCCTCATCGGGCGTGCTGTTTTCGCATTCGAACTCAAGTCGCCTCGCGAGCTCGTTCTTGCGTTTGAGGGCGGTGGCTGCCTGACCTTGCTGGACGACTGCGATCGCTACGAGGCTTACACCATCAACACGGGTGACCGGGAGATCTACGTGTGAACGGGCGGTCGTCGCTCGCTCGTCGCACCTCCTCCTCACCTCCTGTCAGGCCGCTGTGCACAACCGCGTCGTTTAGCCCGGGTCGTGCGCGCGCCCAGGGTTTGGCGTGGTCGTTTTATCGGGGAAGTCGACAGCGAGCCGCGACGAAGACCGGGTCTTGAGGTGCCGAGGTACCAAGCCCTCGAATAGCCCGCACGTACCCCTCGGCCAGGCAATGACCACCCCTATGATCTCGCGCGCCATGGCCGACGAACCCTTTCGCCGACTCGACGCGCTGCTCCAGGTCACCTTGCGCCTAGCCCGTTCGGCTCCCTCGGGACGGGTGGCGCTGGCCCAGGCGGCCGCGGCGATCGACCCGGACTGGATCCCCCGGCCGTGGGGCGATCCGCTCGCGGCCGAGCTGGAGGCAGCCAGCGCGCAGGCGTGCGAGCCGGTGCCCCTCGCACGGATCGAGCGCACCCTGCGCGATGCCTGGGGTGCGCGGCCGGGCGAGGAGCTAGATGACCTCGACCCTCAGCCGGTGCGGGTCACCCCGGTGGCCCAGGTGCACCGGGGGACGCTTCACGGGCGTCCGGTGGCGATCAAGGTGCTCCGGCCCGGACTGGAGAGCTCGGTGCGCCAGGACCTGACGCTGCTGGAGGGGTTGGCGGCCCCGATGGCTGCGGCGTTTCCGGCGCTCGATGTCGCCGCCGTGCTGCGGGAGGTGCGTGAGCGGGTGCTTCAGGATCTTGACCTGGAGAGCGAGGCGAGCACCCAGCGGCGCTTTCACCGGGCGCTGCGCGACCATCCCCTGTTCGTCGTCCCCGCGCCCATCACCCGGCTGTCCCACGAGTCCGTCCTCGTCGGCGACTGGATCGACGGCTTCCCGCTTGAGGAGGCCCTCGACCCCGACGGCGCGGCCGCGCGGCTCGTCCTGTTCGCCTTTGGCGCCGCGCGGTGGGGCACCGTGCACGCCGACCTGCTCCCCGATGAGGTGCTGGCGCTGCCCGACGGGCGGATCGCGGTGATCGGCTTCGCCGCCACCCGCACCGTGGACCGAGATCGCGTGGAGCGATCCGCCGAGCTTGTGGAGGCCTTCTCGTCCGAGGACCATGAGGGGCTGGCGGCCGCGATGCAGGAGCTGGGATGGCTGCCCGCCGAGCACGCTCCCGGCGCGCAGGAGCTGGTCCGCCACGCCCTCGGCGAGCTGGCCGGGGCAGCACCGACCCGCCTCGACAGCGAGGCGGTGCAGGCCGTGCGCGATCGGGCGCTGGCGCGGCCGGGTCCGCTGGCGGAGTTGATCCTCTCCGGGACGCTCCCGCCCGAGGACCTGTGGCCGGCGCGCGGGATGGGCCATCTGTTTGCCACGATCGCCCGGGTGGGGGCCACCGCACCCTGGCGTGAGCTGGTGAGGGCCGGCCTGCGCCAGGGCTGGGACGCCCGCCCGCCGAGCTGACGCGGGGCGGCCCGACGAGCCTCAGGCGGCCTCCGCCCCGGCGACCTCGACCACCGAGGACACCGGGGGCTGGGTCTGCGGGCCGCGCCCTAGTCGGCGAGCCAGCCAGTCCAGGGCCACCGGCGTGCCGGCGATCGCGCCGCTGATGTGGTCCACCCCGCCGCGGGTGACGTACAAGCGCACGTCGGCGCCGAGCTGCTCCCATTCCTCGCGGAGCTTGACGCTCTGGGTGAAGGAGACGATCTGGTCGCGACGGGCGTGGTGCAGGAGCACCGGCGCGTCCGGGGCGATCTCGCCCAGCTTGTTCTCCCGCAGCCGGGCCCGCCAGTCGGGCATCTCCAGCACGTTGGGCTCGGTCAGGTCAGACGCGCGGATGTACCGGGGCCCGAACAGCGCCGCCTGCAGGACGGTCGAGCGGCGCAGCCACGCGATCCGCGCCGCGGCCATCGGCGTGAGGTAGCGGTCGAGCTCCAGCTCCGGGTAGGCGGCCGCGTAGCCGATCCCGCCGTAGGCGATGAAGAACGAGAAGAACGTTCCGTTGAGGCTGCACTCGGCGTTGCCCAGGTCGGCAGCCGCCGCGCCCGCTACAACGCCGGCCAGCTTGATCTCCGGGGCGTAGGTGGGCTGCAGCTGCGCCGCCCAGCCCGCTGCCGAACCGCCCTCGGAGTAGCCGAGGATCCCGGCCGGGCCGTCCAGCGGCAGCTCGTCGGGGCACAGGGCCCGCGCGGCGCGCATGGAGTCGAGCACGTTCGGACCCAGCGCACGCCCCACCATGTAGGTGTGATCGCCGGGCGTGCCGAGGCCCTGGTAGTCGGTGACGGCCAGGGCCCACCCGCGCGCGAGCTGCATCGCCATCAGGCCGGCCTCCCAGTCCAGCCCGCGCGGCAGCAGCCGCGAGGGCGCGGCGGCGTCGCCGATGCCGTGGGTGCCGATCGCGTAGCCCACCAGCGGTTGGACCTCCCCCTTACGGTGGCGCGGGATCATCACCGTGCCCGAGACCGCGGTGAGCTCCCCGGTGGCGGTGGTTGACAAGTACAGGATTCGCCACGCGCGGGCCCGCAGGCGCAGGCCGGGGGTGAGGTAGGCGTCGCAGCGCTCGGCGCGGATCAGGTCGCCGGGCCGGCCCTCGGGCAGCGGCGAGGGCGCCTCGTAGAAGCGCGCCTCCCCCGGCGTGCGTCGCCTCGGCGGGGAGACCAGCAGCAGCGGGGCTGCCGCCTGTCGCGCCAGATCGATGATCGTCACGCGGAGGGTCCTTTCTCAGCCGGCGCCGGGGCGGGCGCGTTTAACCTTCTCTTAGTCTACTGATCAGCGCCGACGTCGCCGGCGGCTGGCGGTCCCGCGACTCCATTCGTTCATCGTCCACGAGGAGTCCAGCGGCGACTCGCCGAAGTGGCGCCCGGCCCCGGGGGCGTCGCCACGGTCGTAGGGCCGGCGATGGATGCCGCTGCCGGCAACCGTGTACCACCCGATCACGACGCCCACCATCACCACCACGCACCCGATCAGCATCCACATGACCGCTGAGCCTACATGGACCTGCTCTTCAGAGCCTGAGGCTGGGTCGACGCCGCGACCGATGTCCGCCTTCGTTTGCTCCGCGCCGGAGACGGCGACCGGTACCCGACGTGCCCGCAGCGGCGCGTTGCGGATAGTCGTCGGCGCATGCCGCCAGCAGTGTCCGCGCCCCCTCCGTGTTGATGGCCGTGTACGACTCCCAACCGCTGACGGAGAACGTAGAGTCGGCGGGTGGTGGGCCACGAGTTGACCAGACGGATGCGGACAAGGCGAGGGGAGATCGCCTACGACGTGCTGGGCGAAGGGCCTGCGGTCGTGCTCGTACACGGGACGCCGAGTCGCTCGCTCATGTGGAGGCACGTGGCTGGGGTGCTCGCGCGGCGTTACCAGGTCTTCGTCTGGGACCTGCTGGGCTTCGGAGCCTCGGAGCGCCACCTCCAGCAGGACCTGAGCCTCGTCGCGCATGGTGAGGTGCTGTCCGAACTCGTCGAGCGATGGGAGTTGCAGCACCCGACGCTCATAGGACACGACATCGGCGGTGCCGTCGCCCTCCGGGCTCACCTCGTGGAGGGCGTGCCGGTATCGCATCTGGTCCTGGTCGACGCAGTCGTGCTGGCGCCGTGGATCACTCCGCGCACGCGGCAGATGCAGCAGAACCTCGACACCTGGCTCCCGCTGCCGAACCGCGAGCTCGCTGACCTGATCCAGGCGCATCTGCGCTCGGCGACCGTTCGGCCGCCCACCGAGCGAATCGCCCGGCTGATACCCGGTGCCGAGCGGGTCGTGATCCCGGCGGCCGGCCACTTCAGCATGGAAGACCAGCCCGACCAGATCTCGGCAACCATCGAAGCGTTCCTGGCCAGACTTCATGCCGCCGCCGTGTGCGGCTCGTAGCGACGCCGGAGCTCGTACAGGGTGGTGCGCTCGGCGGCCGGGCGTCCCGCTCGGTGGGCGGCGGCCACCAGCTCTGCGGGCTCCAGCCGCACCCCGTGGACACTGCCGGCCATCCTGGAGATCGACTCCTCCATCAGCGTGCCGCCGAGGTCGTTGACCCCCCAGCGCAGCGCCTCGGTGGCCGCCTCCAGTCCCATCTTGACCCAGCTCGCCTGCAGGCTTCCGACGGTGCAACCCAGCGCCAGCCGGAAGGCCGCGGTGTGGGCCAGGTTCTCCTGCGCGGAGATCTCCTGGACGCCATGGGTGCGCCCGAGCAGCGTGTGGTACGGGATGAAGGACAGGGGGACGAACTCGGTGAAGCCGCCGGTGCGCTCCTGCAGCTCCCGGACCACGCGCATGTGCTCGGCCAGCTCCCAGGGCTCCTCGATGTGGCCGAACATCACCGTGGCCGTCGAGCGCAGCCCCGTGGCATGCGAGGCCTCGATTATCTCCACCCAACGTGCCACCGGCAGCTTGTTGGGAGATATCCGCTGCCGCACGCCGTCGTGGAGAACCTCGGCGGCGGTGCCGGGGGTGGAGCCCAGGCCGGCCTCCCGCAGGCGCTCGAACACCGCGCGCGGGGACAGGCCGGAGACGTCGCACATGTGGGCGACCTCCATCGGCGAGTAGGCGTGCAGGTGAATCTGCGGGGCGAGCTGCTTGGCCAGGCGCAGCCACCGCTCGTAGTCCTCCAGGCCCCAGGCGGGATGGATGCCCGACTGGATGCACAGCTCGGTCGCCCCGGCGTGCACGGCCTCATGCACGCGGCGGGAGAAGTCCTCCTCGGAATGCTCGTAGGCGTCCGGGGAGCGGCGGGATTGGCCGAAGCCGCAGAACGCGCAGCCGACCACGCACACGTTGGAGACGTTGATGTTGCGGTTGACCACGAAGGTGACGGTCTCCCCGGCGAGCTCCCGGCGCAGCTCGTCGGCTGCGAGGCGCATCTCCTCCACGACCTCCGGCCGGCGCTCGGCGAAAAGCGCCGTGAGCTCCTCCGCGCTCAGCGGCGCACCGTCCCGGCCCCGCTGGATCGCCCGCGGCGCGGTGGCGTCGGCGATCGTCACCGAAGCGCCACGGCCAGAGCCCCGGCGGGGGATGAACGACCAGAACCTGGCCTTGATCACGTCGAGCACCGGCGCGGCCACCCACTCCGGGTCGATGTACTGCGGGTACACGCACAGCCGCTCGGTGAGGGCCAGGTTCTCGGCCTGCAGCCGCGCCCGCGCCTGGGTCGGAGAGGGAAATGGGTGCTCGGGGGAGATGTGGTCGCCGTTGGCGCTCAGCCCGCCGAGGTCGGTGGCGCCCGCCCGGACCAGCTCCAGCCACCAGTCCGACAGATTCGGGGGGATCTGGATGCCGACATCGGGCATCAGCGTCCGGGCGTGGCCCACCAGCCGCTTCATGTCCTCGATGCTCACTTCGCAGGCCCACGCGGGCGCCTGGTGCGCGGGAGGGGTGCCGAGGCCGGTCCGCCAGTACTCGCGCGCCGCCGCGTCGGCGATCTCGGCCGGCTCCTGGCCGTAGAAGCGCTCGTGCGGGACGAAGTTCTGAAGGATCACCTCCTGGATGTGCCCGTGGCGCTCGTGCAGTTCGGCGATTGCCTCCAGCGAGGCGATGCGCTCCTCCTCGGTCTCACCGATGCCGACGAGGATCCCGGTGGTGAACGGGATCCGCAGCTCGCCGGCGGCGGCGATCGTCTCCAGCCGGCGCTGCGGGTGCTTGGTCGGCGACCCGGCGTGGACGGTCTGCATCAGCCGCTGCGAGATGGACTCCAGCATCAGTCCCTGCGATGCGGTGACCTCGCGCAGCCTGGCGAGGTCGTCGGTGCCGAGGACGCCCAGGTTCGTGTGCGGCAGCAGGCCCCGCTCCAGAGCCTGCTCGCACACCCACACCGCGTAGGAGGTGAAGTCGGCGTGGCCCAGCCCACGCAGGCGCGCCGCCACCTCGGGGTTGACCTCGGGGCGCTCGCCGGTCAGCACCAGCAGCTCCTTGACCCGGTGGCGCTGGGATGCGCGGTCCAGCAGCTCCCGCACCTCCCGTGGCTCGTGCAGGTGCGGCAGGTGCGTGGCGAAGGCGCAGTACTTGCAGTAGCAGCGGCAGGTCCGTGACAGCGACAGCGTCAGGTTGCGGCTGAAGGTGACGCGGCGGCGCATGCGGGTCAGCGATTCTACGAGCTGGGACGCCGGCCCATATCCTGCGATGGCTGATGCGGCTGACCGTCCCCTGCCTGTTGCTCGCCGCGGTGCTCGGCGCCACGCTGATCCTCGCCGGCTGCGGAACGGGCGATGCCGGGGCGCCGCAGGGCGAGGACGCCACGCTCGTGCTCGACTTCACCCCCAACGCCGTCCACACCGGCATCTACACGGCGATGGCGCGGACCTACGACGACGGCGAAGGCATCCACCTGCACGTGGTGGCGCCATCGGCCAGCACCGACTCGGTGAAGCTGCTGAGGACAGACCGTGCCAACTTCGCGATCCTGGACATTCACGACCTGGCGCTCGCGCGCCAGCGCCACCAGGACATCGTCGGCATCATGGCCATCGTCGAGCGCCCGCTGGCCGCGGTGATCGTCGCGCCGGGGATCTCCAGTCCGCGCCGGTTGGAGGGCACCACCGTCGGCGTCACCGGGGTGCCGAGCGACACCGCTGTGCTGCACTCAGTCGTCGCCGGGGCCGGAGGCGATCCGGCCCGGGTGAGGACGATCACGATCGGCTTCGACGCCGTGGCGGCGCTGCTGAGCCACAGGGTGGCGGCCGCCACCGGCTTCTGGAACGACGAGGGGCTGACGCTCCAGCGTCGCCACCCCGGCTACCACGTGTTCCGCGTCGAGCGCTTCGGGGCGCCTCCCTACCCCGAGCTCGTGCTGTGCGCCACCCGCCAGACGCTCACCGAGGATCCGGGACTGGCGCGCGCGGTGGTGCGCACGCTCGTGCGAGGCTACGACGAGACGCTGGCCGATCCCGAGGCCAGCGCCGCCGATCTGGAGTCCGAGGTCCCGGGCCTCGATCCCAAGCTCGTCGCGGCCGAGCTCTCGGCCGAGCAGCCGGCCTTCCTCGGTCCCGATGGCGCCGTCGGGGAGCTGAGCCTGCCGGTGCTGCGCCGCTGGGCGGCGTGGGAGGCCCGCTTTGGCATCGTCTCCCGGCCCCCGGACGTGGAGGCGGCCTTCGACCCGGAGTTCCTGGCGGGGACGCGTTCGCTGGCGGGTAGCTGAGCGAGCCTCGTTGCGCGCACGTCGTGGTAGAGCGGGAAGCTCCTCCGCGTCATGTCGCAGCCGGGCAAGTAGCCCGGGCGCGTGGCGTGAGCGTTTCTCGTCCCCGCACACCACCCAATTGCCAGCATCCAGCGGGCGTGCAACTCGCCCCGGAGCGGCCGGAGGTCGCCTCGGCCGCAGGTGGGGTCACGCCGCGGGTGCGCCGTAGCCCGCTCCTCCGGTGTCTGCCCCGCCGGTGTCCGCTGGTGCGAGGTTACTAGGGCCGCGGCGCTCAGCCCTCTCGCGACACATCGCATCTGCTTGGCGGTCGTGAGCGATACGGCGTAACTCGTCCCACCCCTACCGAACCGTCTCGTAAACCACGGTTTACGAGACCGGTCAGCAAGACCGCGGGGCTTGATGCCATGACGGACCCTCTACCCAATCCTCGCGCCCTGGTCGTGGCGACGAGCAGGCACGCAACCCTGCTCACTGCGCCGGTCCTGCATTTCGCTCTGACCGGCATATGGGTTTGGGCACCGGCGGGCGTCCGCGGACGATTGGATCGGTGACATTCCAACCGCCGACGGCAGATCTTCGGACCTGGTCAGCAGCGCCTTGGCGGGAAGCGGAAGCGACTCTGCGTAGGCATCGGGACGTTCTTACGCCGTCTCGGCGGCCTTGGACTTTCGGGGGCTGGACGGCCTACGGACGGCAGCCTCCGTCTGGAGTGGCAATCTTGTCCGGATGATCGGAGCAAGCGAGCCGTGGAGCATCCTAAGGGCACTTCGAGCGGCCCCACCTGGTCGTGCCACGACCGATGCTGCGAGGCGCGTCGTCTTCGCCGCCGCTCTGGAGCAGGCTGAGCAGTTCCTCACGGCCGCCGCGAACGTCGGATACGCGACAAAGCCGGTGCAGCTCTTCTACGCACTGAGCCAGGCCGGGCGGGCAATCGCGGCCGTTCGGGCCGACGAGCCGTGGGAGATCAGGGGACACGGGGCGAGCGTGAGGACAAGCGCGGACATTGCGAGCACCACCGTCGAACCTGACGCCACTTCGCGCGGGGCCCTCGGGCTCGTGGCTCAAGCGACCGCCTCTGAGTTGTGGGAGGGGCCGGTGAAGCTCGGGAGTCTCTGGGCGTCACTGCCGGAGCTGCCGCCCGATGCGGCTCTAGTCGGGTCGGTCAGTCTGCCGTTGATGATCGAGCGCGACTACTCCGGCATGGTGCCGCAATCCACGGCCACCGGAATGATGTCGTTCGAAGGGTCCTCCTGGCGCGTTGGTTTACGTGTCGAAGAACGGCCGTCGGACCCCGACGAGCAACGAGCGCTGGTCGAAAGAGTGCTCGCGCCATATCCCAGGGCGGTCGGTTGGTCGATAGCGTCGCAGTTCGTCCCCACGGACATTTATGACCCCGCGCCGAGCCCGATCCTGCTCCAGTGGTCGCGTGGGGATGAGAATGGCCAGCGCGCGTTGATCGCGCCCGAGCACCTGACCGACGAGCACGATGGAACGCTCTACTTCCGCCCAGGCGTAGGTCAGAACCGCGCCGTCCCGTCGCCACTGATGACGTGGTGGGGACTCTTGCTCGGACTGTCGAGCCTGGCTCGATACGAGCCTGTTGTCTGGCGTCAGGCGCTCGACATAGATCGCTCGCCGATCGCGTGGGCGTTGGAGCGGGGTCTTCTGGTCGCCCAGCACTGCATCCCGGAACTGGTGCTCCGCGCCGTGACGAACTAACAGACACCCAAGTTCCCCCATGGTGCAAAGCCGTAGACGCCGTCGACGGCGCCCTGCGGTTCGGACTAGCGATTTTCGTCGTGACCATTGCATCGGCTGACTCTCGCCGCCCGCGCAAGGCAAGGCGGTCATGCGACCGTCGCGACGCTCGCCCTTGATGCGTTGGCCGCTCCAAACCGGACCAGCGCTCTGCGACGGCAGCAGGCGTCGTCGGCCGGGTAGGATGGTCGCCTTCGCCCAACAGCAGTCAACGCCCGGCTAGCCATCGACGTCGTCGCTCGTGGTGCGAAGCACTCACGCGGTCGGGCCCGCCAGGACCCGCTTTTCATCCGCGGCGAGCCTGACCGGTAATCGCTCGAAAGACCCCCTCCGCGCGGGAAGCGAGGACCGGCGGGCTTCCGGCCATCAGGATCGGCGGGGGTTTCGCCCACCGCAGTAGCGATATCGCACCTCGCCGGTTGCAGGGCCCCGGTGCCGCCCCTTCAGATCGTGCCGACGCATAGGTAACACTTGGTGGCGGCACGGACGGCGCGTTTCCGACCACCGTCGGCGCTTACCAGGCCGCCTGCGGCGGTTCCGGGTGTCCGCACCCGCGAGCCGCGGAGGCGTGTTGACTGGAGCTGGTGCGCGCCTATAGGATGCAATCGTCCGTCAGCGCAGTTTGAGGGGGTCGATCGAATGAGCGCAGTACGCGCGATGAGCAACGGGTCGGCGGAGGGCCTCCTCCCTGGGGCGAGGCCTCCCGTGAAGGCGTGGTGTTGGTCCCGAGTGGCTCGGTCCGTTTGTCTGGCGTTCGTTGCGCTGGCGGCCGTCTTGGGGTCGCCTGCCGGTGTGCACGCCGCTCTGTCTGCCGGTGCGCATGCTGCGCGGTCCTGGAGCCAGCCGTTCGGGCTCGATAGGAGCGGCGGCCTGAGTCCCAACGCGGTGGCGTGTCCGTCGGTCTCGCTGTGCACCGGGGTCGATAACTCTGGGCGGGAGGTGACGTTCAACCCCGCCTCGCCGAGGTCCGTTGTCGCTGTTACGGTCGACGCAGGCTGGTCTCTCGTAGCGGTGGCGTGCCCGTCGCCGTCGCAGTGCACGGCTGTCGATAGCGGTGGGAAGGAGGTGACGTTCGATCCGACCTCGCCGGGTGCCCCAATTCCGGTCTTGATCGACAACGGAGGGACTGCCAACGCCAACCTGGATGCTGTCGCGTGTCCGTCGCGCAGCCAGTGCACCGCGGTGGACAACGGAGGCGCGGAGGTGACGTTCAACCCGACCTCGCCCGGCACTCCCACTCGCGTTACGCTCGCCAGCGGCGGCGCGGGCTTCACCGGCGTGGCGTGTCCTTCGGTCTCGCAGTGCTCCGCCGTCGAGGGCGTGGGGCGGGAGGTGACGTTCAACCCCGCGTCGCCGGGGTCTCCCGCCGCGGTCCCCCTTGGCCTCTCGGCTAACGCAGTGGCGTGCCCGTCGGCTTCGCGATGCATCGCGGTCGGCGACGGGGGGGCGAGCGGCGGGCAGGAGGTGACTTTCGATCCGGCTTTGCCGGGGTCCCCGTCGCCGGTTACGGTCGACAACAACCCCTACGCATCCCTCCACAGCGTGGCGTGCCCCTCAGGTTCGCGGTGCACCGCGGTTGACTACAACGGCCGGGAGGTGACCTTCAACCCGACCTTCCCGGGCACCCCGACTCCCGTCCTAATCGACGGGGGCCAACCCCTCGCCGGGGTGGGGTGCCCGTCGGCTTCGCAGTGCACCGCGGTCGACGGCGGCGGGCGGGAGGTGACGTTCAATCCGACCTCCCCTGGCGCCCCTACGCCGGTCCCGATCGACAGCGGCGCACCCCTCACCGGGCTGGCATGTCCGTCGGCTTCGCAGTGCACTACGGTTGATTCCAGTGGGCAGGAGGTGACGTTCAACCCGAGCTCCCCAGGGTCCCCAACACCGGTCGTGGTTGACGGCGGTAGATCCACCGCTGCGGTGGCATGTCCGTCGGCTTCGCAGTGCACCGTGGTTGATTTCGGTGGGCGGGAGGTCACGTTCAACCCGACTTCCCCGGGGTCCCCGACGCCGGTCACGATCGATGGCGGCTACTACTTCGCCGCGGCGCTGGCATGCCCGTCGGCGTCGCACTGCACCGCGGTCTACCCAAACGGCACGGAGGTGACGTTCAACCCGACCTCCCCGGGGTCCCCGACACCGGTCACGATCGATAGCACGGTCACGATGGGTGGCCCCGAGCGCAGCCTCACCGGGGTGGCGTGCCCGTCAGCTTCGCGGTGCATCGCGGTCGATGTCTCAGGGCGGGAGGTCACGTTCAACCCGGCCTCGCCGGGCAGCCCGACTCCGATGTCGATCGACAGCGGCCAGTCGCTCAGCGGTGTGGCGTGCCCGTCGGCGTCGCAGTGCACCGCTGTCGACGGGGCCGGGCGGGAGGTGACGTTCAACCCGACCTCGCCAGGATCCCCAACACCGGTCACGATCGACAGCGTCGCCCTCAACGCCGTGGCGTGCGCAGCGACGCGCGACTGCGTGGCTGTCGACGCGCAAGGCCGCGCCGTTGAGGGCAATCCGGCAGGAGGCGGTAGTTGGACGATCGAACCGATCCCGGGCGCGAATACTCTCACGGCCGTGGCGTGCAGCTCTGCGGCGCGGTGCGTCGCGGTTGACGCAGTGGGCAACGGGTTCGTCGGCAACACGACTCCCGCGGCGCCGGTGAACGCATCCCCTCCTTCGATCACGGGCACCCCACGGCAGGGGCACACGCTAAGGGAGTCGCATGGGTCGTGGTCGAACAGTCCTACGAGCTACTCGTACCAGTGGGAGCGTTGCGGCCGTTCGGGCCGCCACTGCGTGGCTATCTCGGGCGCGACGGCGCAGGGCTACACGCTGAGAGCCGCAGATTTCGGCCACACGATCCGTGTGCAGGAGGTCGCGAGCAACGCTGGCGGTGCCAGCAGCCCGGCGACCTCGGCAGCGACCGGGGTGGTTCGCCACAGGAGGCACCACCACCACCACCAATCCAACCACGACTCCCGCACCCACAGTCGGTGAATCCAGAAAGGCCGCTCGAGCCCCGCTGCATAGGTACCGACCCAGGATCTGCCCGTCGCAACGTCAGCCCCGCAATCGGCGAACCACGAGCATGGCTTGGGGGCGGAGGATTGACGGGTCCAGTCACCGTCTCGTAGAGGGAAGCCTGCAGGGCATCGACAGCTCGGAGATCATCCACACCGTCCACTCGCGACCCGCCCCGGTAATCCCGGCCACGGGCGGCCTGCGAAGAAGGCTCTAGATTGGACACGGGCGGGTCGCCGACACGCCACCCGCCCGCCTTTCCGCGCGAAGGGGGAGATCGCACGAGGTGCTCGAGATGCCCGCCCGGGCGGTCAAAGCAGGTCTTTGACCCGCTTAGCACCCTGCTCGCGTGTTGTCTGGATCAGCGAGGGCGGCGTTGGTTGTAGAGGCGCCTCGCCCAGAGATAGCTGGCGAGGGCGATCCCGACGCTCCAGGCGATGGCCCCGATGGCGTTCCCGCCGATTGGGGTGCCGGTGAGCAGCCCGCGTAGGGTTTCGGTGACGGGTGTGAAGGGTTGGTAGGTGGCGAACTGCCGCAGGCCGGCGGGCATGCTGGTGGCTGGGACGAAGCCGCTCCCGAGGAAGGGCAGCAGGGTCAGGAACATTGGCGTGTTGCTGGCGGTCTCGACGCTCTTCGCCGCTAGACCGAGTGCGGTGGCGAGCCAGATCAGCGCGAGCGCGAATAGCGCCAGCACGCCGATGGCGGCCAGCCAGGACGCTGCATCGGCGGTGGGCCGGAAGCCAATGGCAACCGCGACGCCGAGGACGACCAGGATGCTGATGAAGGTCTGGATGAGGCTTGCCAGCACGTGGCCGGTGAGCACGCACGAGCGGGCGATGGCCATCGTGCGGAACCGGTCAATGATGCCTCCGGTCATGTCCATGGCGACCACGATCGCGGTGCCCTGGACGGCTGCAGCCACCGTCATGAGCAGGATTCCTGCTGTGACGTAGTTGACGTAGCCGGCGCGGCCTGTGTGAGAGCCGGTGAGTCCGCGCCCGAGTCCTGCGCCGAGTTGGCCGCCGAAGACATAGACGAACAGCAGCAGGAACACGATCGGCATTCCGACCAGCAGCAGCGTCATCGACGGGTAGCGGCGCAGGCGCCGCAGGTTGCGGCGGAGCATCGTCGCCGAATCAGTCACCGTGTACGTGAGGGCACTCATGGCACGGCCGCCTCCTCCGCGGCGGGATGGCCGGTAACGGCGAAGAACACGTCGTCGAGATCGGGGGTATGGATCGACAGTTGCGCAATCTCGACGCCGGCATCGTCGAGTTGCTCGAGCACGCCGCGCAGCGCGGCGACATTGCCGTCGTTGGGCACGCGCAGGATCAGGTCGTCCTCCTCGCGCGAGGCGGTCGCGAGCGCGCGCTGGGCCGCGTGCAGGGCATCCGGGTCGGTGAACTCCAGCCGGATGTGACCGCCCGGGATGCGTCGCTTGAGCTCGACCGGCGTGCCCTCGGCGACGATCCGGCCTCGGTCAAGGACCGCAATTCGGTTGGCGAGCTGGTCGGCCTCGTTCAGGTACTGGGTGGTGAGGAAGATCGTGACGCGCTCGGCCGCCAGCCGGCGGATGGCATCCCACATGGTGCGCCGGCCGCGCGGATCCAGGGCGGTCGTGGGCTCGTCGAGGAAGATCACCCGAGGGGAGCCCGTCAGCGTCATCGCCAGGTCAAGCCGCCGCCGCATCCCGCCCGAATAGGTGGAGACCGGCCTGCGGGCGGCGTCCGCCAGGTCGAATCGGTCGAGCAGCTCGGCCACTCGACGTCGTCCCGCGGTGCGACCCAAATGGTTCAGATCGGCCATCAAACGAAGGTTCTCCTCGCCGGTGGACATGTCGTCCACGGCCGAGAGCTGGCCGGTAACGCCTATCGCCGCCCTCACCCCGTCCGGGTCGGTGACCACGTCGTGACCCGCGACTGAGACCTGCCCGGAGTCCGCGGGGATCAAGGTGGACAGGATCCGCACCATCGTGGTCTTGCCCGCCCCGTTGGGGCCGAGCAGGCCGAAGATCGTGCCCTCCGCAGCCGTCAGGTCGACGCTGTCGAGCACCACCGTCGCCCCGAATGACTTGCTCACCCCGACGGCTTCGATCGCCGGTGGACTCGCGCCAGTCACGATCGATCCCCTCCTTGGCGGTGAGGTATCTCTGGAAGGCGCCCGGCGGCAACCAACGCCTCGCGCCGCGCGTTCCACTCCTGCTGGAGCACCGGCATCCGCTCGACCAGGAACTCGGCAAAGGCAGACATCTCTAACAGCACCGCTTGCCTCCGCACCGGGGCGTCGCGCACGACCTCCAAGCCCTCCTGTGCCAACTCGCGCAACTCCTCGTACTTCGAGCTATCCATCCCCATCGACTGCGGCGAGTTGAGGTCGATCTCCACCCGGTCCATCCGCTCGCCCGCCGTCCGCGAGCGCCGAACCACGTGGATCGCCTCCAGCACCTTGACCGCGCCCGCGATCGCGCTCCGGCTGGCGAGCAACGCGTCGGCCAGCTCGCCGATGCTCTGCTCCGGCGGGTCACAGACCGCGAGGTAGCCGAGCAGCCGGCCCACCATCGGCGAAAACCCATAGCGTCGCGCGTAAAAGCGCCCCATGTGATCGGCGAACGTGATCTCAGGATCGGTCGGCATGGGACCAAAATATAACACAGATTGCTGAGATAACAGAGATTTTTGTTATCTCAGTCAACTCCGCGTTCCCTCGCGTCAAAAGCTGCGACGAGCCCTCACCGCCCGCTCCTCATGCTCAGACGAGGGCAGGACTCGCGGGTCAGACCTGCCGACGTCTCGCGCCTCGCCACGAGCGGGACCGGACGGTGGCGCACTTCACTGCTGACCGCGCAGAGGACCTTGCTCTTGAATGATCGAGATGCTGGTCGAGCCGTGAAAGCGGAAGCGTCGACGGCCGGCGCGGCGCTGCTGGGCTCGGGCAGAATGAGTGGGTGAGCGCGCCTCCAATGGTTCGCTGACAGGGCCGCAGATTCTGCTCATTCGATTCAGCGGCGGATTGGCCTCGGCCGGGTCGCCGACGCGCTGATGGTCGTCATGTTCGACTTCGGTTAGCCGTCGACCGATGAGTCCGCTGGCCTGCGAGGGTCTAAGCCCCATGACCGATACGACCCCACTCATCACCGGCGTGGACTTCGTCTGCATCCCGGCGCAGGACTTCGACGCGATGACCGCCTTCTACGGCGAGACGCTCGGCCTGCCGTTCGTCAAGCGCTACGGGAGCCGGCCGGGCGCCGAGTACCAGGCCGGCAACCTCACGCTGGCGATCATGCGCACCGAAGACTTCGGCGGCACCTTCTCGCCCAACGCGATGCCGATCGCTCTGCAGGTCACCGACGTGGCCGTCGCGCGGGAGCGGCTTGAGGCAAAGGGCGTGCGTTTCGTCAGCGACACGTTTGACTCCGGCGTCTGCTGGCAGGCGATCTGCCTGGACCCTGACGGCAACCCGCTGTCGCTGCA
>JALYYW010000112.1 GCA_030946085.1 Actinomycetota bacterium | reverse complement strand
GTCCCGCGCGCCGCCGCGAGCTTCCTCAGGTGGGCCCGCGCGGGCCCGTGCGGCGTCTGGAGCTCCAGCACCTCCGCGGGGGCGCCAACCGGCGCGGGGACGATCACTCGCCGGCGCGCACGCTGGCCCGCTGCGCCTTGTGGGCGCGCTTGGCGGCCTGGTAGTCGGCCAGCGCCTGCGCGGAGTCGACGTCCCCGAGCGTCGGGTGCCCGGGTACGAGATCCCGCGCCGCCGCCACCGCGAAGCGATTGGCGAGCACCGCCGCCAGCGACTTGATCTTCATCTCGCCGAAGCCCGGCAGCGCCGCCAGGTTGCTCCGCAGCTCGCCGGCGTCGGTGGCGTCCGTCCACACCCGTGCCGCCTGCCCCTCGTAGCGGTCGCGAACGTGGACGGCGAGGTCGTGCACGCGCCTCGCCATCGCGCCGGGATAGCGGTGGATCGCCGGCCGCTCGCGGAACAGCGGCTCCAGGTCGGCGCCGGCCACCGCCGAGACGTCCAGCGAACCAAGCCGCTCGCGCAGGACGAGCGGGCCGCAGAACGCCTTCTGCACGGTGACCTGCTGGTCGAGCACGAACCCGATCAGCAGCGCCATCGGGTCGGCGGCGATCAGCCGGTTGGCCTCCTCGGAATCGGTGAAGTGCAGCAGCGCCGGCACGGTTGTCAATCCTGCCACGGCCGTCCAGCCGGCTCCCCGGCCGACGGCGCCGGCGACGGCGCTCGCCGGGCCAGCTCCCGGCGCACGAGCGGCACCACCTCGGTCCCGAACAGCTCGATCGAGCGCAGCACGTCCCGATGCGCCACGGCTCCGACGCTCATCTGAGCCAGGTAGCGGTCGTGTGAGAACAGCTCGTGCTCAAACAGGATCTTCTCCGCGATCTGCTCCGGCGAACCGACCGCCAGCGCCCCGCGGGAGGAGCGCAGCGCCTCGTACTCCGGCCGTCCCGATGGCGGCCAGCCGCGTTCGCGACCGATGCGGTTCATCATCGCCAGGTAGGGGGCGGCGAACGCGGCGTCGGCCCGCTCGCTGGTCTCGGCGGCAAGGCCGTGGGTGTTGATCGCGAGCTTCAGCTCTGCGGGATCGTGGCCCGCCGCGGCGCCGGCGCGGCGGTATAGGTCGATCAGGGGCACGAATCGTTCCGGCTGACCCCCGATGATCGCCACCACGAGCGGCAGCCCCAGCGTGCCGGCGCGCACGGCCGATCCCGGCGTGCCACCGATCGCGAGCCAGACCGGAAGCGGATCCTGGATCGGGCGGGGCCACACGATCGCTTCCCGCAGCGCCGCCCGATGGCGTCCTTCCCAGGTCACGCGTGCCTCCGCGCGGATCTCCAGCAGCAGCTGAAGCTTCTCGGCGAACAGCTCGTCGTAGTCGTCGAGGTCGTAGCCGAAGAGGGGAAAGGACTCTGTGAACGAGCCTCGACCGGCCATGATCTCCGCGCGCCCGTCGGAGATCAGATCGACCGTGGCGAACTGCTGGAAGACCCGGACCGGATCGTCGGAGCTCAACACGGTCACGGCGCTCGAGAGGCGGATCCGTTCGGTTCGGGTGGCGATGGCGGCCAGCAGGACCGCCGGCGCGGACACCGAGAAGTCGGGACGGTGATGCTCCCCAACGGCGAAGACATCGAGGCCCAGCTGGTCGGCCAGCTCGGCCTCCTCGACCAGCTCACGGGTCCGTTGCCGCGCCGACACGCCGGCGGCGAGATCTCCGAACGTAGCCAGGCCGAGCTCCATGTGGAGATCGTAGCAGTAGTTGTCTACACAACTACTTTGTCGGTCGCGCCGGGCGTCGGATAGAACTCCGATCAGCCAGCAACGAGCGAGGAGCGAGGATGCACGAGGTGTTGATCTTGGCGGTCAAGGGCCTCGCCGGAGGGCTGCTGGTCGTCGCCTTCGCCCTGCTCTCGCAGGGGCTCTCGCCGAAGCGCTTCGCCGGGCTCTTCAGCGCCGCCCCGGCGGTGGCGATCGCGGGTCTCTCGGTGGTGCTGCTCGACACGGGCGTTCACAACGCCCACGAGAACGCGACCGGCATGATCGCCGGGGGGGTCGGGATGGTGGCCTACGCCGCGCTGGTGGCACCGCTGCTGCGTCGGACGCGCGCGAGCGTGGCGGCGGCTCTGGCCCTCGGCGCCTGGACGGCGGTGGCGGCGCTGGTGGCGCTGCCGCTCCTGCTCTCATGAGCTCGCAGGCGCCAGAGCCCTCGATCCGGGAACGGCTGGCGGAGCGCCCGTCCGTGCAGGCAGGCCAGATCCGGGAGGTCAAGCCCAAGGACCTGGCGGTGCGCTTCGCCGCCGGGGCGCTGACATCGGTCGTTGCGGGCCTCGTCACGCTGGCCTTCGGCGCCAAGGTCGGGGGCGTCCTGCTGGCGTTTCCGGCGATCCTCGCCGCCAGCTTGACGCTGATCGAGGAGGAGGACGACGTTGCCCAGGCGCGTGAGGACTCGCACGGCGCCGTGCTCGGCGGCGTTGCGCTGATCGCCTTCGCGGTCCTCGCCACGCTGGCGCTGACCTCGGTCGCGCCGGCGCTGGCACTGGGGGTGGCCGCGCTCGCCTGGGCGCTCGTGGCGGTGGGCGGCTACTTCGCGCTCTGGTGGCGTAAGCAGCCGCCCGTGCAGGATCACCGTCGCGGTTAGTGCGGATCGTCGCAGGGTAGAGCAGCACGGGAAACTCAAAAAGGGGCCGAGAAGGGGATAACATGCCACTTACGCGCAGAGGCGAACGGCGACGGGCCGCCGAGGAGGACGTGGCCGAGGATCGCGCTGCTGGGGGCCGCGGGCGGGGCCGGCTGGCGGCGGCTCGGGGCGCGTGGGCCGTCGGCTCGGTGATGCTGCTGATCGCCCGCCTCGTTCGCCTGGTCGTCGGGATCATCGTGGCGTTGATCGTGGCCGGGATTCTGCTGAAGGTGCTGAGCGCCAACATGAGCAACTCGATCGTCAAGGACATCCACGACGCGGCCAAGTTCTTCGTGGGCCCGTTCAACGACATCTTCAAGGTCAAGAACCCCAAGACCTCGATCGCGGTCAACTGGGGCCTGGCGGCGCTCGTCTACCTGTTCGTCGGCGGCTTCATCGCCAGCCTCGTCGCCCGGGCCGCGCCCGAGGGGGTCTCGCCGCGCCGGCGGGTCTGAGCGAGCGACCGCGTGGATGAGGAGCTGACCCGCCGGGCGGCGCTGCAGCGAGCCGCCGTCCTTGGTGCGGCATCGCTGTCGATCCCCGGGGTGGCTGGCGCGCAGGCGCGGCGACAGACCCCCTCGGCTCGAATCGCGGAACTTACCGTGGGCGTGGTCTCAGGCGAGACCGCGCCGCTGCCCGCTCCGCGCCGCTTCGCTCTGGTGGGGGTGCAATGGGACAAGGCCGCCGCCGGCGAGCATCCCCGCATCGAGCTGCGCACGCGGGAGCGCGCGGGCCCGTGGAGTCGCTGGGGGTTGGCCTCGGTCTCCGGCCACGAGCCGGACGGAGGTGGGTCTGGAGCCGTGGCCTTCGGTGAGGCGGTGTGGAGCGGATCCGCCGACTTGGTGCAGCTGCGCAGCGACCGTCCGCTCCGGGGTGTCCGCGTCCACTTCGTGAGCGCGGCCTCGACCCCGATGGCCGGCGCCGCATCAGCCTTCCCGCTGGCCGCCCCCGTGCTGGATGCCGGCGGTGGTCAGCCCCCGATCATTGCGCGGCAGGCCTGGGCCCACCACCGGGCGCCGCCGGCCGTCAGGCCAGGCTACGGGACCGTGAGGCTCGCCTTTGTGCACCACACCGAGAATCTAAACGGCTACGGCCCCGCCGCCGTCCCGGCCATGCTGCTGGCGATCTTCGACTTCCATCGCTACGTCCGGGGCTGGAATGACATCGGCTACAACTTCTTGATCGACGCCTTCGGGCGCATCTGGGAGGGCCGCCAGGGCGGCATCGACGAAGCTGTAGTGGGCGCGCAGGCGGGCGGCTACAACGAGGTCTCCACCGGCGTGGCGATGCTCGGAAGCTTTGTCTCGGTGCTACCGCAGCCTCGATCGCTCAGCGCGCTGGAGCATCTGCTGGCCTGGAAGCTATCCCTGCACGGTGTTCCCTCCCGCGGACGCGTGCGGGTGCGAGTCAATCCTGCCGCTGCCTTCTACACGCCGTTTGCCCCGGGCGCCCGGGTGTCGCTGCCGCGCATCGCCGGTCACCGGGACGGCGACTCGACCGACTGCCCCGGCGACGCCCTCTACCGCGTGCTTCCCTCCATCCGCAACCGTGTCTCCCGGCTCATTGGCCCTGTCGCTCAGGTGTCGCTGCGCGGCTCGGTCCGCCCCGTTGCCGTCGCCGGCGCGGTGGGTGTGGGAGGGCGGTTGCAACTCGGTGCCGGTGTGGCCACCGCCGGTGCGCCGATCGAGATCCAGCAGCTCGGTGCGGGCGGCGTCAGGACGATCGCCACGGCACTTACGAGCTCCACCGGAGCATGGGCGGCGAGCGTTCCGCTTCTGCACAGCAGCCGCCTGCGCGCGCTGCACCGCTCCCGTCCCGCCGCTGTCTCGGCGCTGGTGGACGTACAGGTAGGGCCCGCCGTGACCCTGACTCTCGTCCCCGGCTCGCCGGCCCGCATCGCCGGCTCGATCCTTCCCGCCAAGCACCGGGTGACGATCGAGGTGTACCGCAGCGCCGGCAGCGCGCAGCAGCTCGTGACCAGGCTTCATCCGAGCGTGCGGGCCGGCAGGTTCCTCGCCGAGCTTCCCCTCCGGAGCCCCGGGCGCTACACCGTGCGGGCGCGCACGGTCGCCGACGGGGCCAACGCGGCGGGTGCCTCACGGCCGCTTCTCCTCACCGTCTGAAGCAGCCGCCGAGGCGGCGCAGCCGTGCCCGGTAGATCTGCATGTCGTGGTGCACGAAGTCCCCGTGGGTCTGCGTCCGCAGCGAGCGCACGTCCTCACGGTGGTAGGGACTGGACAGGCTCTCGTTGTGCCCGATGACGTTGTCGATCTGGATATGCAAGCCGCAGCGCAGCCATTGCACCAGGCGCAGGCTGGCGGACATCTGCGGTCCATCTCCGAGCACCTGGGCGTCGCTGTAGCCGACGTGCTCGATGCCGATCGCCGTCCAGTTCAGGCCGACCGTGTGGCGGCAGATCGTCCTGACCGAAACGAGCTGGTGGATCTTTCCGCGGGCGTCGATGACGAAGTGGGCGCAGGTTGCCGGCAGCTCGTGCAACTCGGAGTCCGGCACGTCGTTGGCGAAGGTGTTGATCGTCGAGCTGAGGCTGCCATCGGTGTAATGGATCACGATCACCCGCGGTCGGGTCAGCCTCCACGTTGGTCTCATGAAGCTGCCGTAGTGGCGACGCACGTAGGCGACGGTTTGCGCCTTGCGCACGCGACCGAAGGCGATCGGCTCCCAGTAGATCCGCGGCTGCCGCGGGCCGACGCTCGGTGGCTTCGGAGCCAGGGAACGCGCCGGCGGCGGTGCGCCAGCGGCGGCCCTCCCCTGGCGTTCCCCTCCGGGCAGCATCGCCAGCACGATGACGACGACAGCGATGGCCAGCGAGAAGGTCCCTCCCATCAGGTGCGCGCGGAACCGCCTCACGCCACCAGCGTAGAGCGTGGGTCCATCGCGCCTCAGGCGTTGCTCGGCACAGCGTCGGACTCATGCCCCCCGAGGCCGCGCAGCGGGTCGTCGGCAAAGCGATCTCGGCAGTGCTCGGAGCAGAAGTAGGCAGTCCGACCGTCGCGTTCTGAGACGACGGCCTTTTTCCGATCGACCTTCATGCCGCAGACGGGATCGGTCGCGCCTCGCCGCGCGGTCAGCGCGAAGAGGGCGACGAAGACCACCGCCCCGAGGACGTTCAGTACTAACTTGTAGTCGAGCCCGACGGAATGGAAGATGTCGCCGCGGGTCGGCCTGGCTCCGTGCGGGATCAGTCCCAGGCCACCGAAGGCGACATCGATGACGAGCGCGGCCAGCACCATTGTCACGAACATCAGGGCGGTGATCTTCAGCGCGAAGCCGAGCCCGTAGTACTTGCGGTAGATGGCGATGATCGGCAGGACGATCAGGTCGGCGAAGATGAAGGCCATCACGCCGGCAAAGGAGATCCCCCCGGACCACAGGACAGCGGCGAGCGGCACGTTTCCGACCGAGCAGACGAAGCTGAGGACCGCGATGACCGGGCCGATGAACGCCCCCCAGATCGCCTGAATCACTGCGGGGGAACCCTTCAGGAAGAGGCTGTTGAAGAAGCCCTCGCCGAGCTGCGCGACGATGCCGGCGAGCAGGAAGCCTACGGCGATCTCCTTGTAGAGCATCTGCCAGTCGCCGCGGAAGTTGTGAGCGACGTCTGACCATGCCGAGGCGCTCCTCAGACGCTCCCGACAATTCATGTTCTCCCCGGCCATGTGGTGCTGGTGGCCCGTGTCGGCTTGCTCGGCATGCGTGCGGGCGTCCGCTTCTGCCCGGCGCGAGACGAACACGCGCAGCAGCAGCGTCATCAAGCCGATCATCACGATGCCGCCCACGTACTCCGCGAGCGCGAACTGCCACCCGATGAGCACCCACAGCACGAGACCGAGCTCCCAGACGAGGTTGGTGGAGGCGAACTGAAAGGCCAGCGCCGAGGCGGCCGAGGCGCCCTTCTGAAAGAGCGACTTGGCGATCGCGATCGCCGCGTAGGAGCAGGACGAAGACGCTGCGCCAAGACCGGTCGCCCGCGCTATCGGTCCCAAGCCGCGGCCCGAAAGGGCCGACTCGATCCGCGAGCGGGGCACCCAAGCCTGCACGACCGCGGAGATCGCGAAGCCGAATACGAGCGCCCACCACACCTCCCACGCCATCAGGAAAGCGTCCTTGAAGCCCATGCCGATCGTGTTCAGGACTCCGCACATCACGTCTCACTCGTTCGCATCGCTCCACCATACCACATGCCCCCTGGGGGTATACGGAATTGAGGCAGCGGCTCTTGCGTTCTCGCACCGTCGATCAACGGATTGCCGTGCGGTAGCGTACGCACCGCGGCGTCGTAGCACCGAGGCGGGCGGGCGCATTTTCGGATGCGTCTCCCTCTCCGGGGTAACCCCGGGGATTGCCAATTACCTGGACCAGTGCATTGCGAGCCCCACGGTGCATCCGTTCGGAGGCACTTCCGGGCACGCGCGACAAAGGAGCAGTCGGAGCGCGGCGCCGCGATGATTCGCGTCGTGTACGACGCCGTCGACCGCTCCGCGCTCGCCAACGAGCTCGCCGACGCATTCCTCACCAGCCCGTGGAAGGCGGAGATGGTCGCCGAGAGCGGCGCAGGCTGTCTGGATCGCTGGCCAAGCTGGATGGAGGCTCTCGCGCTCTCCGTCGTGGCCGTCCACCGGACGCCGCCGGTCGATCGCCGCGGCGAGATGGTCAGTTTGATCGAGACCTTCCTCGCGGAGCACCCACCCAGCGCGAGCGAGTCGGAGCCACCGCGAGTCCTTCGACTTCTCGTCGACGAACGCGTGAGGACGCTCGCGGTCCCCGCGCGCGGGCTGCTGGAGCACAGTTGGCCCATCGCCGAGATCGAGTCCGCCTCCGCGCTGGCAGAGCAGCTCGAGTTGAGCGATGGGCAGCTCGCATGGCTCGCCGACGTTCGCGGCCTGGAGCGCACGGTGGCTGACGAGAAGCTCCGCAACTACCGCTACCGAACGCTGGCTCGCAGAGCCGGATTGCCGCGGGTGATCGAGGCTCCGAAAGCACGCCTCAAGGAGATTCAACGGTGGGTGCTGCACGAGATCCTGGATCACGTCCCTGCGCACGAAGCGGCCCACGGCTTCATTTCTGGCCGGTCCGCGGTCAGCCACGCGCGGCTGCACACGCGCCAGGACGCGGTCCTGCGACTGGACCTCAAGGATTTCTTCGCGTCGATCGCCGCCGGTCGCGTCTACGGCATCTTCCGTACGTTGGGCTACACGCCGTCGGTCGCGCACATACTCACTGGTATCAGCACGAACGCGATCCCGCAGGTCGTCTGGCTGGGTATCCCCAAGACTGACGAATCGCGTCTCGTGCAGCCGCAGTTCTGGCTTGGCCGCCAGCTGGCCACGCCACACCTTCCGCAAGGGGCCCCGACTTCGCCGTCGCTCGCCAACCTCGCGGCTTTCAGACTGGACCGGCGGCTCGCTGGGCTGGCGGTTGCCTCGGGGTTCCGGTACTCGCGATACGCCGACGACCTGACGTTCTCGGGTCCGCCGCGGCTGCGCCGCCGCCGCGATCATTTCGAGGAACTGGCAGCGAGCATCGCCCGCGAGGAGGGCTTTGCGCTCAACCATGGCAAGTCCGTGATGCGCTCCTCCGGAGCCCGCCAGTCGGTCTGTGGAGTCGTCGTCAACGTTCACCCGAATGTCGTCCGCACCGAGTACGACCGCCTGAAGGCGATCCTCCACAACGCCGCGCGCCACGGCCCGGCGAGTCAGAACCGCTCTGGGATTGCCGACTTCGAGGCGCATCTGCGCGGGCGGATTTCGTGGGTCAGCTCCGTGAACCCCGGCCGAGGCGAAAAGCTGCGACGGCGGTTCGCCGAGATCGACTGGGGCAAGTCGCCAGGCGCGGCTGACGGCGACGCGTAACCCGCGGCGTTGGGCTGCCTACGCGAGCGAGCTGCGAGGCGATCTCGGCGAACTCGTCGGCGATCCTCCGGCCAGACTTTACGTATCGCCCTAACGAGACAGCTTTTGAACCAAGCGGAAGCGATTCTGGCACTGCACCGCTCGATCAAGCAGTAGTGGACTGGGCGTTCGTGCGCATCGGACTTAAGTTCTGCGCTTCCATCCGGCACCCGCTCTACCGTTCGGGCCATGGCTGAACTCCCCTCCCAACTGATGGCCCGCCTCGCTGCCGACGACGCGGCTGCCTGCTCACGAAGCATCGATGCGATCGGCGAAGAACTGGCGGCGGTGTACGCCACCAATGTCGATGACCATCGCGAGGCGCGCGGCGACAACGCAGTGCTCTTCGGCATGAAGGTCTGGGTCCACGGTGACTTCCGGATCACCAGTCGGCTCGAGGATGACGAGCGGGCCCAAGTCGTGCACAGCAACGGCTCCTACAGCGTGCGCATCGGGCCGCTGGCGATCGGGGTCTACAAACTCGGGGACACGGATGACGAAGACATCCACGAGTGCTTCCCGGACGCCAGTCCGACCAAGCGGTCTTACGCAGAGCGCAACCGGGCACAGCTGACGATCTTCGACCTCGAGCCGAACTCCCCGCTGCCGCCCACCGCCCGGTACGCGCTCGATGACCTGCTGATCGGACATTTCGGCAATCCACGCGCAGGCCTGGTGCGCTGGTACGT
>JALYYW010000097.1 GCA_030946085.1 Actinomycetota bacterium | reverse complement strand
CCGCCTGGACGCCGCCCTCTCCCCCCTGGTGGCGGCGCGCGATGCGGAACATCGTCGTGTGACTGCGCCGGGGCTGGCGCTTGGGCGCGATCGTCGCCTGCGGCGCACCCACGGGAGCCGGCGTCCGGCCCGTCCCCGAAGCACCAGGCGCTTGTTCCTCCGACGCCGGTCCACCCCCAGGCGGCGCGGGTGCCGGGTCCTCGGCCGCTTGACTCCCGGTCGCTGCACCCGGGGGAGCCGCCTGGGCGGACGGGCGAGCGCGGAAGAAGTCAGCCGGGGGAAGCGTGTGCTGCTCACGCCGGGCGGGATCGTCGACGTCCAGCCTGGCCTCGCGCCGCCACCGCGGTCCGAGCAGCTCCAGCACAACGTCCTCCAGCTCCATCCACGCGAGATCAGCGCTCCGAAAGCGATCCTCGGGACGCTTGGCCAGGATCCGCTCCAACCACTGCGCCACCCCCGCGTCGACCTCGGGCGCCACCGACCTGACCGAGGGAACGGGCTCGTGCACATGGCGGTAGAGCACCGCCACGGGGCGTGTCGTTCTCCTCGAAGGGGACCTGGCCGGTGAGCATCTCCCAGGCCACCACGCCGAGCGAGTAGAGGTCGGTGGCCGGCGTCAGGTCGGTGCCGAGCGCTTGCTCGGGGGACATGTAGGCGGGCGTGCCGATGGTGGTTCCGGCCATCGTCACCACCGCTCGGGTAGCGGCTTTGTTGTAGGCGCGGGCGACACCGAAGTCGGCGATCTTGACCCGGCCGTCGACGGCCACGAGCAGGTTCTCCGGCTTGAGGTCACGGTGCACGATCCCGTGGGCCTCGCCGTGGGAGAGTCCGGCCAGCACGCCTTCCAGCACGCCCGCGACGTGCGCGGTGGAGAGCTCCCCGACGTACTGGCGCAGGGATCCGTGGGGCAGGTACTCCATGGCGATGTAGGGCACGCCGCCATCCTCGAAGAACTCGTGCACGGTCACGACGTTGGCGTGGCTCATCGCCCCAGCCACGCGCGACTCCTCCACGAAGCGCTCGGCGAAGGTCGTGTCGGCGGCGTGGTAGGGCGCCAGCTCCTTGAGTGCCACGTACCGCTGGAGGTCGCGCGGCAGCGCAAGGTAGACGACAGCGGCCCCCCCGCGGCCGATCACCTGCAGCAGGTCGTACCGCCCCACCCGTCTGAGCACCTCTGGCATGAGGTGCCGGAGTCTGCCACCGTAGGGAGTCGAGATGCTCTGCCCCGCGTGCCGACGCCAGCTCGCGCGCCGCGACGCGCGCTGCCGCGCGTGCGGCACGCCGCGCGATGGAGCACGCCACCACCTCGATCTGGTCCTCCCCGGCGGCGAGCACGTGCCCCTCGACCGGCCCCTGGCGATCGGGCGGGCGGCGGCGAGCGAGATCCGCCTCGAGGACCCCAGCGTCTCCCGCTACCACGCGCAGATCGACGTCCACGAGCACGGCGCGTCGCTGAGCGACATCGGCTCCAGCTACGGCACCTTCATCGACGGGCGGCGGCTGGCGGGCAGGGTGTCACTCCGGCCCGGGATGCGGTTGGAGCTCGGCGACTGCCGGCTGCAGGTGGCCGAGCGCGTCGACCAGGCCGCCGCCGGGCTCACCGTATCCGTGCCCGCGGGGATCAGCGTGGTGGTCAGGCAGCCGGGGGCTCGCCGCGCACCATTGCGGGGGCAGGGGGAGACCAAGCCGCGACTGCGGTCGGGGTGGTCGCTCAAGCGGCTCGACGCTGCCGAGGGCGAGGATCGCTACGTGCTCAAGGACCACCGCTCGGGGTCGCTCGTGCGCCTTCCCGGAGAGGAGGCGGACCTGGCCCAGCTGCTCGACGGCACCCGGGATCTCGTGGAGCTGATCGGTGAGGCCAGCGCCCGGCTCGGCTCCGAGGGTCCCGCGCGTCTGGCGCGGCTGCTGGCCGAGCTGGCCGATCGCGGCTTTTTGGCCGGCGTGGAGCCGGCGCGGGGGCTTTCTGCTCTTCACGCGGGCGGCCCGAATCGTCCTCGGACTGATCGGGGTGGGCGGCCTGGCGGCGTTCGTGGCGGTCATCGTCGGGCGCTACGGAACCCCGCTGGTGGTGGCGCAGCGAGTCGGGCTGGGTGCAATCGTGTTCGTCGCCGGGCGGTTCCTCCTGGTGATCTGCCACGAGCTGGCCCACGGGCTGATCGCCGAGTCTTTCGGCCGGCCGGTTTCCCGCGCCGGAATCAAGGTCGTGCTGGTGTTCCCCTACGTGTTCGTGGACACCACCGACGCCTGGTTCGAGTCTCGCCGCCGGCGGATGATGATCAGCCTCGCCGGGCCGCTCAGCGATGTGCTCCTCGGGGGGGCGTTCGCGCTGGCCTGCTGGCTGTCTCCCCCTGGCAGCGTGCGCGATGTCCTCTTCCAGGTGGCCTTCGGGGGCTACGTGGCCGCGCTCTTCAACCTCAACCCGCTGCTCGAGCGCGACGGCTACCACGTGCTCGTGGACCTGCTTCGCGAGCCGGGCCTGCGCCGGCGGGCCGGTCGCCGGCTGGCCGACGTTCTCTCGGGCCAGCGCACCGCGGCGGCTGGGGGTCGGCTGCTGGGCTACGGGATCGCGTCGCTGTGCTGGTCGGCCCTGACGGTCGCCTTTGCGGTGGTGCTGTCGCTGCGCTACTACCACCGCCTCGCCTCGCTGGCCCCGCCGGCCCTGGTGTGGACGCTGCTGGCCGCCGTCTACCTGGTGCTGGCGCTACCGCTGGCCGCGCAGCTGCTGCGCCCCCTGTGGAGCCGTGCGTCGGGGCCGCGGAGCGCCGACGAGGGTCAGCTCGTGCGGTAGTGGCAACCACGAGTCCCGCGCGCGGCCCGACGGGCGTGCGCTACGGTGCCCGACGACGGTGAGCGCCACCCAAACGGACCTCACGACCCCCGAGCTGCTCCCTCAGGGGCCAGGCGCTCCGATGGCGGCCATTCGCACGATCGCATTCGTGGTCGGCGCCTCCAGCCTCGGCGCCGAGATCGCCGCGGCGCGACTGCTGGCTCCGTACTTCGGGGCCTCCACGGTCATCTGGGCCAACACGATCGCGACCGTGCTCGTGGCGCTCTCCGGCGGCTACGCGCTGGGCGGGTGGCTGGCGGACCGCCGCGCGAGCCTGCAGGGCCTGTGCCGGATCGTGCTCGCCGCCGCGGTGCTGCTGGCGATCGTGCCGTTTGTCGCGGACCCTTTCCTGCGCCTGTCGGTGAACGCCCTCGGTAGTCTGTCGGTCGGCGGGTTCCTGGGCTCGCTGGCCGCGGTGCTGGTGCTCGTGGCGGTTCCCGTGCTGCTGCTCGGCATGGTCGCGCCCTACGCCAACCGCCTGGCGCTCACCGGCCTCCCCAATGCCGGGAGGGTGATCGGGCGGCTGTACGCGATCTCCACCGTGGGGTCGCTGGTGGGCACGTTCGCTTCGGCCCTCCTGCTGATCCCGTTGATCGGCACCCACCGCACCTTCATCACCTTCGCCCTCGTGCTGGCGGTGGTGGCCGCGGCGACCGCGGGCTCCTGGCGGCTGCTGCTCGTGGCCGCCGCGATGGCGGCGCTGCTGACGATTCCGACGCCGGCGGTCGGCGCCGGGACCGGCGGCGCGCGGGTGATCTTCTCCGACGAGACGCCCTACCAGTACGCCCGGGTGCTGGAGTTCCCCAGCGGCGAGCGCTGGCTCCAGCTCAACGAGGGGGTGGCGATCCACTCCCTTTTCAGGCCGTGGAGCTACCTGACCGGCGGCTACTGGGACGACTTCCTGGTCCTGCCCCGGGCCGGCGAAGCGGACGCGCCGGGGCGGATCGCGATCCTCGGCGATGCGGCCGGCACCGTCGCGCGGGCCTACGGCCATTTTCTCCCGCGCACCCGCGTGGACGCGGTGGAGCTGGACGGCGAGCTGAGCGACATCGGCAAGCGCTTCTTCGACCTCCACGGGCCCAACCTCCACCTGTACACCGCCGACGCCCGGCCGTGGCTGGCGGCGAGTCGAGCGCGCTACGACGCGGTCTTCGTCGACGCCTACCGGCAGCCCTACATCCCCTTCTACCTCGTGACCCGCGAGTTCTTCGCCCTCGTGCGCGCGCACCTGAACCGCGGCGGCGTGGTGGTCGTCAACGTCGGCCACATCCCCGGATCGGACGCGCTGGAGAAGGTCGTCACCGCGACGATGGGATCCGTCTGCCCGCAGGTGATGCGTGACGTCGTCAGCTACACCAACACGCTGGTGGTGTGCAGCGGGCAGTCACTGTCGGGGCCACGCGTCCTGGCCGCGCGGAGCTCGCTGCCGGCGGAGCTGGCCCCGCTGGCGAGCATGGTCGGCGAGCACCTGGCGCCGTCGCTGCGAGGCGGCGCCGTCTACACCGACGATCGGGCGCCGGTGGAGTGGCTGACCGACCTGGCGATCGTACGGTACGCGTTCGGGCAGCGGTAGCCGGAGCTCAGGGCCGGAGGCTGCGGACCAGGAAGTCGGTCTGATCGCTGACCGCCTGCTCCCAGGCGGCGCCGAGGTAGATGTCGAAGTGTCCCACCGGGTACCGGCGAATCTCCCCCTTCGGCGCGTCCTGCACGAGCTTCAGCGTCGCCGGTGCCGGGGCGACCGAGTCCTTCTCGCAGACGCAGAAGAGCGCGGGACAGGAGACCTTGGCCGCCTGGCGACCCGGCCGGTAGAGCGGGACGCGCAGGACGATCCGCGCCGCCACCCGGTTCTCCCACCGCGTCTGCGGCGGCGCCATCGCCGCAAACCCCGGCTGCGCATCCGCGGCGGTCATCATCGCCACCGAGCCCGGGGGACCCACCGCGGGTATGTAGCGAGGCGGGCCTCCGCGCAGGGCCTGAACCTGGTCGGCGAGGCCCAGCGCGCTGGCCCGGGCGGCGCTCACCGGGGGCAGCTTCCGCAGTGACGCGAGCCCATCGGTGAAGGGGCACTGGGAGACGACGGCGGCCACGCGCTGGTCCTCAGCCGCCACGACGATCACGTGGCCGCCTGAGAAGGAGCTCCCGAACACCGCCACTCGATCCGCATCGACCCAGTCCAGCGAGCGGGCGTGGGCGAGGGCCGCGTGGTAGTCGGCGAGCTGTCGGTCGATGTCCAGCAGCTGGCGCGGCTCGCCCTGGCTGGCGCCGAAGTGGCGGTAGTCGAACAGCAGCACGCCCATCCCGGCGGCACAGAAGCGCTCGGCGTAGGCGTCGAGGCGCAGCTCCCGCGTGGCGGAGAAGCCGTGCGCCATCACCACCAGCGGCACCCGATCGCGCCCGCCGTCCGGTCGCCACAGCCAGGCGGCGCACTGGGACCCGCGGGAGGGGAAACGAACGTCCTGACGATCCATCGGGCGCGAGCATACCCGCCCGCCGGAGCGCCCCAGCTCTGTTCTGCATGACGTCTTGAAACTCGTTGCGCGTCTCGGGGACGATCGTGCTGAGTTGGATCTCGATCCGCCGCCAGGGGAGCTCACAGAAGCTACGATTAGGCGGTCCTTCTCCTGCTGGCACCCTTCGCCCGGTCGTGAGCTCACCCAAGGTCAAGAACAATCCCCAGAACCACGGCGACGTGCTGAGCGCGATCTCTGACGGAATGGTCGCGCTGCTGAAGGAGTTCTACGGGCGCGGCCCCACCCGGACGAAGTCCTACTACGAGGATGACCTGGTGGTCTGCGTGCTCCGCGGCGGCTTCTCCCGCGTGGAGCAGACCCTGCTCGACGGGGGGCGCGGGGCCGCGGTCATCAGCCAGCGGATGGAGTTCCAGGACGTCATGCGCGAGCGCTTTGACGCCGTCATCGAGCAAGCCACCGGGCGGCGGGTGATCGGGTTCATGAGCGGCAACCAGCAGGAGCCCGACATGATGTGCGAGGTGTTCATCCTCGCACCCACCGACCTCTTCGGCGAGCACGAGGCTTCCTCCCCCAGGACCGTCCCCCGGGTGTAGGCAAACGCCGCCCGGGACCGGCGTATTCTCGCCGGCGGTTGGCGATGCGCTCCCAACACGATGCCAATCTCGGACGGGTTGCTGACCGTCCCCGCGCGGGTAGAATGAAGTGTGGAGGGCATCGTTGCGAGGTCTGTGCAAGCAGGCGGGCAGCGCAACCAGACTTCCGAGGTTCCTACTAACCCCGGAGTCCGCATGTCCTCGCAAGCAGCGTTTCCAGACAACATCGTCGTGTGCGTGCTGGAGGACATCCGCACCCAGCAGGAGGACGTCCGGGTCGCCGCCGGGGCCCGTGGCGAGGTGATCGACGGTGCCCCTGGGGTGGCCTGCGAGCTGTTCTTCCTCGACGCCGCGCCCCTCACCGCACCCACCGCCAGCCGCCCATGACGACCACCGCCCGCCCGCGCCTTTCAACCGCCCTTGCCGACGACGAGGTCATGGCCGACGTGAGCGCTGGAAGCGACGAGGCGTTTGGCGTGCTCTACGACCGCTACGCCAGCCGGGCCTACCGCGTGGCCTTCGCGGTCTCTCGCGAGGACAGCCGCGCCCAGGACGCCGTACAAGAGGCGTTCCTGTCGATCTGGAAGCGCCGGACCAGCTACCGCCCGCAGCGGGGCAGCGTAGCGGCATGGCTGCTGACCGTCGTGCATCACCGCGCGATCGACCTCGCGCGCCTCAACGGCAAGCACGCCGCCGCTCGCACCAACGACGCGGAGTTGCAGGCGCAGCCAGGGTCCGAGGACGTGGCCGAGACAGCGATCCGGCGGGACGTGGCTGACCGGCTCATGGCCTCGCTGGCCCTGCTTCCCGATGAGCAGCAAGAGGTGATCACGCTCGCCTACTACGGTCAGCTCTCCCACACCGAGATCGCCGCCCAGCTCGGCCTGCCTCCCGGCACCGTCAAAGGCCGGATGCGCCTCGGCCTGGGGAAGCTCCAGCACACCATCGCCCGAGAGCACGCCTGATGGCGTAGTTGCCCACGGCCGGAACGGGCAGATTTAGGAGGCGGCCCGCCCGGCCGGCGCTCCCCGGCGCGATGCAGGCCCGAGGTGCTGGCGCAGCAGTGCCACGAGGACCGGGATGGCCGCGGCCTCGGCGAGGATCGCGATCACGATCGGAAGCCGCAGCGTCGGCTCCCGATAACCGAAGAAGCTGCCCTGCAGGGCGATGAAGATGGAGATCAGCGATCCCGCGGCCAGCCCGATCGAACCGACCGCGGCCAGCAGGCGCAGGACTCGATCGCTGCTGAGCAGCGCAAGCGCCAGGCCCGCGCCCCCGGCCGCGTTGAGCAGGAACAGCACGCCAACGGTCGGCACTTCGCTGATGAAGTCGACGTGCTGCTGGAAGTGAACACCGGCGATCACCGCCACCAGGGCCGCTCCCAGCAGTGCAAGCCTCGACACCGTCTTTAGGCGACGCATCATTGGACCACCTTGATCGTGGCGGTCATGAACGCGTGCAGCTCGCAGTGATAGGTGTAGGTCCCGGGACGCTTGAGGTCGATCGTCTTGCTCTGGCCTGAGTTCAAGGTCCCGGTGTCGAAGGTCCGCCCGTTATCCGTGGCGGTGTGGGCCGTCGCGTCGCGATTGATCCAGGTGACCCGTGTCCCCACTCGAACACTGAGAGCAGGCGGCACGAAGGCGTAGTTGCTGATCGGTACCGTGATGTGTGACGCCCTGGTGGTGAGCGACGCAGCTGCCTTCGGGCTCGTTGCGCTACCACGATGATGGCCGAGGGCGAGCGCCAGCGCAGCGACCACGATCGCGGCGACGCCGGGCAGCGCTAGAGACTTGATCCGCACACCAGGTGTTCGTGCGGAAGGGCCTGTTCAGATCACCGCACCTCAGGGCTTGAGGAGGATCTTGAACGCGTTGTCCTGCTTCTTCTGGAAGATCTCGTATCCATGGGGCGCCTCTTCCAGCGGAATGTGATGGGTCGCAAAGCTCTCCACGCCAAGCGGATCCTCCTCGCCGCCGACCAGCGGCATCAGATCGTCGATCCAGCGCTTGACGTTGGCCTGCCCCATCCGCAGGTTGATCTGCTTGTCGAACATCTGGATCAGCGGCATCGGGCTCGCTGCTCCTCCGTACACGCCCGACAGGGAGATAGTGCCGCCGCGCTGCACCAGCTCGATGGCGAGGTGCAGCGCGCTGAGCCGATCGATCCCGACCGTTTCGATGACCTTCCGGGCGGCGGCGTCTGGCAGCAGGCCGGTGAGTCGATGCGCAAGCTTGCCCACCGGGGCGCCGTGCGCTTCCATGCCGACCGCATCGATGACGGAGTCAGGGCCGCGGCCACCGGTCTGCTCCCGGACGAACTCCGGGAGATCGTCGTGAGCCTCGAGGTCGATCGCCTCCACGCCGTGGGCTTTAGCCCGCTCGAGCCGCTCGGGTACGAGGTCGATCGCCAGCACCCGCCCGGCGCCGCGATGCTGAGCGATCCGGCAGGACATCTCTCCGATCGGGCCCAAGCCCAGGATGAGCACGCTGCCTCCCTCGGGGATATTGGCGTATTCGACCGCCTGCCAGGCGGTCGGGAGCACGTCGGAGAGATAGACGAAGCGATCGTCAGAGGGCCCTTCGGGCACCTTGATCGGACCGAACTGAGCCTGGGGAACGCGGAGGAACTCGGCCTGACCGCCGGGCACCTGACCGTAGAGCTTGGTATAGCCCAGGAAAGCAGCGCCGGTGCCGTACTCCCGCACCTGCGTGGTTTCGCATTGCGACATCAGGCCCTTGCCGCACATGAAGCAATGGCCGCAGGAGACGTTGAACGGGATCACAACCCGATCGCCGACCTTGATGTTGGTCAGCTCCGAGCCGACCGCTTCGACGATCCCCATCGGCTCGTGGCCCAAGACGTCGCCCGCGTCGATGTAGGGCCCCAGAACCTCGTAGAGGTGCAGGTCCGAGCCGCAGATGCCCGAGGAGGTCACCCGGATGATCGCGTCAGTCGGCTCCTGGATCGTGGGGTCAGCAATGGTGTCGACGCGCACATCATGATTTCCGTGCCAGGCAACTGCCCTCATCTCGGGATTCCTTTCGTCGTCGTCGGTCGGCAGTCGCTACCCCCGACGGCCGCAGCGCCAAACTCGGCCACCCAACGACCGCCTCACACGTCGCGATCAGTGTTGTATTTGTCGCAGACGTCGGTGTGATGACAACCGCCCACAGGGTAGTCGTCGGGAATGCACACGACAGAGCAGATCACAGACGGCGTCTACCGCGTCGCCGATGGGATCGTCAACTGGTACCTCGTCGAGGACGGCGGGGAGGTGGCGCTCTATGACGCGGGATGGCCGCGTAGCTGGCCGCACATCGAGGCGGCGCTCGGCGAGCTCGGCCGGACCCCCGGCGACGTTACGGCGATCGTGCTCACGCACGCTCATCCTGATCACCTCGGGGCCGCCGAGCACGCCAGGAAGGCTTGCGGTGCCCCGGTTCATGTCCATGCGCCCGAGCTCCCACGCGCGCACGGCCAAGCCAAGGGATCCTCCCCGTTCACACTCGTTCCTGGGCTGCTGCCGACGCTGTGGCGACCGTCGGCGACGGCTTTCGTGCTGCAAGCCACGGCGCGCGGGTTCATGTTCCCGACGTGGGTGAAGGACGTGACCCCCTTCGACGCCGGTCACGTCCTCGACATACCCGGCCACCCCCGCCCGGTCGCCACGCCGGGACACACCGAGGGCCACGTCTCGTTCGTCTTGGAGCAGCGTGGGGTCGTGATCACCGGCGACGCGATCGCCACGCTCGATGTGCTCACGCGCGAGCGCGGCCCGCGGCTGATGCCCGACCCTCTGAACGGCGATCCCAAGCGCACCCGCGCCTCGCTCGACGTTCTCGCGGGGCTGCCGGCCGACACGCTCCTACCCGGCCATGGCGACCCGTTCCGGGGCGAGCCGAGAGAGGCGGTCAGCCGGGCCAAGGAGGCAGACCGCTGAGGTTGGGAAGCCGCCGTCGGCTAATGCCCAACTGGGTCGACGCCGAGCTGCTGGACGATGCCCAGTTCGTCGCTGGACCCCCACCGCTCGACGATCTGACCGTTCTCGAAGCGCCCGATCTGCATGCCTCGGATCTCGATCTTCTTTCCCGTGGGGGCGATGCCCTTGAATTCCCCCTGGTGGGTCCCGGTGAGTGTGTAGGCGATGGCGATGTTGTCGTCGTCGGCGACCATGTGCGCGGGCTCGATGTGAGCGTCGGGAAACGCTGTGGCGAGCTCGGTGAAGAACGCCTTGAAGCCCTCGCGGCCGGCACCCTGACCGGGCGCCGGATCGTGATCGACCGCGTCGGTGGCAAAGCTCTCCACGGCTACATCGATGTTGCCGCTGTTGATGTTTTCCGCCAGGCGCTCCTGGGCGGCGACGTTATCTTCCTTGGACATTGGCACGTCCTCTGGTAGGGGTCGGATGGCTGCTGTCCAGTCCCTACCCGGCCAGGGGTGGTGACACCGCCCGATCACGACTCATCGGGTACCGTTCACGACAGGCCGGTTCGGGGCCCGCGGCAGCGCGTGGGGCGCGCTCAGTTCTCGGCTTGCAGCAGCCGGCGTAAGGTCGCGGCGTTGCGGTAGCCGACCGCGTGCGCGATCTGCTCCATCGACTGCTCGGTGGTACGGCGGAGGTGATTCGCCCGCTCGGTCCGCAGTCTTCTGACCAGCTCCAGAGGGGTGATGCCGAAACGCCCCCGGGTTCGTCGCTCCAGGGTTCGACGCGTCGTCCCGATCGCCTGCGCCGCCAGCTCGAGATTGATCGGCGCGCCCAGATTGGCGCGAATCCAGTCCTCGAGATCGCTGACGAGACTGTCACTGCGCGCCAGATGTGACAGGGCCGCCGCGACACTGCGTGCGGGCCGTTCGTCGACCAGCATCCACGCCGCCACCAGCTCAGCCAGACGCGGGCTGATGTGCGAGACGATGCTGATCGCCAGGTCGATATGAGCAAAGGCCGCTCCCGCCGTCACAATCGAACCGCTCTCCACCACCATCCGAGACATGTCGAGCTCAACCTGCGGGTAGCGCTCCCCGAACAGCCCCGACAGCCACCAGCTCGTGGTCGCGCGCTGGCCATCCAAGCAGCCGGCCTCCGCGAGCAGAAACGTGCCGGTGCACGCCCCGGCCAGCCGCGGGCGGTCATGCTCTCCCAGTTCGTTCAGCACCTCACGCATCTTGCGCGCTGCTGGACGCGCCAGCGCTGGCCCGAGGCCCGGAGCGTCGAAGACCCCCAGCGCGGGGACCACCAGCAGGTCAAGATCACCGGCGCCCAGCTCCAGCAGCTGGTGCTCGATCGGTACCGTCAGGCCCCGGTGGCTGACGGCGGACCGTCCGACCCCCGCGATCAACGTCACGATCTCGGGGATCTCCGGGTCCACCGTCGGTCTCAGCACGTCCGCGACTCCGAGCACGTCGAGCACGCTGGTCAACGCCGAGTCCAACGTTCCGGGAACCGCGATCACTCCGATGCGCACGCCGCCCAACGCTAGCTCATGCTCTCTAACAG
>JALYYW010000095.1 GCA_030946085.1 Actinomycetota bacterium | reverse complement strand
GGACGGGTTCGCGCGGCGCGTGGCGATCGAGGCGCCCGCGGCCGTGCTGCGCTACCTGGTCCCGCGGGGCTCGCTCGCCGTCGCCGGGGTATCGCTGACCGTGGCCGAGCTGGATCGGCGATCGGTTACCGTTTCCCTGATCCCGGAGACGCTTGAGCGCACCAGTTTGGGCCTCGCCACCGAGGGGACGTCCGTGAACCTGGAGGTCGACGTGCTCGCCAAGTACGTGGAGAAGCTGGTGGTCAGATGACGTCTACGAGCACGCCGTTTGCGGCGATCGACCAGGCGGTCGAGGATCTTCGCCAGGGCAAGATGGTCGTGGTCTGCGACGACGAGAGCCGGGAGAACGAGGGCGACCTGACCATCGCCGCCCAGTTCATCACGCCGGAGGCGATCAACTTCATGGCCAAGGAGGGGCGGGCGCTGATCTGCCTCGCGCTGACACCCGAGCGCTGCGACGAGCTCGGCCTCGACCTGATGGCGGCCAAGAACGAATCGGCGTTCGAGACCGCGTTCACGGTGTCGATAGAGGCCCGCTCCGGCGTCAGCACGGGGATCTCGGCGGCGGATCGGGCGCACACGGTCCAGGTGGCCATCGATCCCGGCACGAGCCCCCGGGAGCTCGCCACGCCGGGTCACGTGTTCCCCCTGAAGGCGAAGGCGGGAGGGGTGCTCGAACGGGTCGGCCAGACCGAGGCGGCCGTCGACCTGGCCCGGCTCGCCGGCCTGATCCCGGCCGGCGTGATCTGCGAGATCATGAACGACGACGGCACGATGGCACGCGTGCCCGACCTGGTCCCCTACTGTGAGCGCCACGGGCTGAAGATGGTGACGGTGGCGGAGCTGGTGGCCTATCGCCGACGCACCGAGAAGCTGGTCGAGCGCGTGGTCGCGACCAGGCTGCCCACGGCGTTCGGGGACTTCGTGGCGGTCGGCTATCGGTCGCTGGTCGACAACAAGCACCACGTGGCGCTGGTGAAGGGGGAGGTCGAGGGGACGCAGGACGTGCTCGTCCGGGTGCATTCGGAATGTCTCACCGGCGACGTCTTCCACTCCCTGCGCTGCGACTGTGGCGAGCAGCTCGACTCCGCGCTCTCGATGATCGAGGCCGAGGGGCGCGGCGTGCTGCTCTACCTGAGCCAGGAGGGCCGCGGGATCGGGCTGCTGAACAAGCTGCGGGCCTACAAGCTGCAGGAGGAGGGTCTCGATACGGTCGATGCCAATCTCCGCCTGGGCCTGCCGGCCGACCTGCGCGACTACGGGATCGGCGCCCAGATCCTCGTCGACCTCGGCCTGTCGAGCATCCGCATCCTGACCAACAACCCGAAGAAGATCTCCGGGCTCTCGGGCTACGGCCTGTCGGTCGCCGACCAGGTGCCGATCCAGCATCGGCCCAATCCCCACAACGAGGCGTACCTGCGCGCCAAGCGCGACCGGCTCGGCCACACGCTCCATCATCAGGGCCTGGCGCTGGACGAGGAGATGATCCAGGCCGAGCAGGAGCACGACCGTCTGCGCGGCGACCGGGATGAGCTCTGAGCCGCGCGTCGCGCTGGGAGTCGCGCGCTACTACGCCGAGCTGGCCGAGCGCCTCGAGGCGGGCGCGCGCGAGGCACTGGCGGAGGCCGGGGTGACCCGGGTGGACCGGTACGAGGTTCCCGGGGCGTTCGAGCTCCCGCTGCTGGCCAAGTACGCCGCGGTGTCCGGCCGTTACGAGGCGGTCGTGTGCCTGGGCGCGGTGATCCGCGGCGAGACCGACCACTACGACTACGTCTGTGCCGAGACGGCCCACGGGATCCAGCAGGTGCAGCTGCTCAGCGGCGTGCCGTGCGGTTTCGGCGTGCTGACCGTCGACACCATGGAGCAGGCCCGAGCCCGGGTCAAGGGCGGTGAGCGGCGTGACACCGGGGGCCACGCCGTGGAGGCCGTACTGGCTTCGCTGGAGGTCAAGCAGAAGCTGGCGGTGCAGCGCGGTCGGGCCGGCTTCGGCGTCTGAGGGCCTAGCCCGGTCCGCCGCCGTGCCCGTGACCGTGACCGGGACCGGGACCCGGGGGTGAGGTCGCCACGGGCCCCTGACTGCGCGCGGCGCTCAGGGCCAGCGCCAGCTCCTGGCGGACGACGCCGGTCTGGTTGGGGATCTGCAACCGCCGGGTCAGCACCTGCGCCGCGGACTGGGGATCACCGGCCAGGCGCAGCGAGCGGCCGAGATCGAAAAGCGCATAGGCGAGGGTGGTGCTGCCGGGATCGGCCGCCTGAACGGCCTGGCGGAGGATCGGGATGGCCTGGGCGTAGGCGCCGCCGAGCATCAGCGAGTGGCCACGGGCCTCCAGCGCATCCGGGCTGGTGCCCGTGGGAATCGGCGCGGTCGAGCCGGTCGTCCGCGTGGGCGTGCTGGCCTGCGCCGCGGCGGTATGCGCAGCGGCGCTCGGGGCGGGACGGGGATGCGCGGCGGCGGTGCTCCGAGTCGGGGGGTGGGAGGCCGCGGCATGAACCGGCTTGTGGTTGGGAGAGCCCGCCACGAGCAGCGCGGTGGCGAGGGCCAGAGCCGCCACCGCCAGAGCCGCCACCGCCATCAGGCGGCGGGCTCGCGAGCTGGAGCCGAACCGCAGGGGTTCCCACGTGGGGGGTGCCGGCTCGGGTACAGACCGAGGGGCCGCTGGGCGACTCCCTCCCCGCGGCGCGGCCAGCGGCAGCGTCGCCACCGGGCGCTCAGGCGTCGCGCGGGCGAGCGCCTGGGCCAACTCCTGGCAGGACGGCCACCGGTCCTCCGGCGCCTTGGCCATACCCCGCTGGAGCACCTCGTCGATTCTCGCCGGCAGCCGGCTGTTCCGGGAGCTGGGCAGGGGCGGGGGCTCCTCGAGGTGCTGGCGCGCCTGCGCGGCGAAGTGCTCGGCCCGGAAGGGTCGCTCGCCGACCAGCAGCTCAAAGGCCACCACCGCCAGCGCGTAGCGGTCGCTGGCCGCAGTCGCCGGATGGCCGAGCGCCTGCTCGGGCGAGAGGTAGGCCGCCGTACCGAACATCTGGGCACCGCTGGTGATGGTCTGCTCGGAGACCAGGCGCGCGATGCCGAAGTCCGCCACGTGCAGCACGCGCTGTCCGTCGAGCAACAGGTTGGCCGGCTTGACGTCGCGATGGATCACGCCCTGGCCGTGGGCGTAGTCCAGGGCCGATGCGGCCTGCGCGATCCAACGCAGGGTCTGATCGCGGTCCACAGCGCCGGCGCGCAGCGCCTCTGCCACCGTGCCCCCCGACAGGTACTCCATCACGATGTAGGGCCGGCTGCCGGACTCCCCGCGGCCGGGCTCGGTCTCTCCGACGTCGAAGATCGTGACCACGTTGGCGTGGGTGGAGACGCGGGCCGCGGCCCGGGCCTCCCGGCCGAAGCGACTGAGAGCGGCTGGATCGCCCAGCACGGCGGCGGGCAGCAGCTTCAGCGCCACCTGGCGGCCGAGCAGCGTGTCACGTGCGGCCCACACCGAGCCCATCCCACCATGGGCGATCGGACGCTCCAGGGAGTAGCGCTCTGGAAGGCCAGTGTCGCTGAGCAGCGCACCGTCCGCTGGGGAACGTCCGCTCATCGCCTGTTGAGGTACCCGTCCGTCACGATCTGAACCCGCCTAGGGCCGCCGGGGAGCCGCTCGGGTGCCGCGCGCCGGTGTCGGGCGGGTCGCGCGTGTCTATACTCGCGCCGCATGCCCAAGGTCTGTCACACCTGCGCCAAAGGACCATCGTTCGGCCACAGCCGCAGCCACTCGATGGTGGCCACCAAGCGGCGCTTTGAGCCGAACCTCCAGCGGGTGCGCATCAACGACGCCGGCACGCCGCGGCGGGTCTACGTGTGCACGCGCTGCCTTAAGGCCGGCAAGGTCACCAAAGCGCGCTGAGGCACGCTTCGCTGGCCCCAGCGCTGCCGGTGTCCGATCCCAGCCTCGTCCGCTTCCGCGCGATCGTGCAGGCCGGCCTCGCGCAGCTCGAGGCCCGGCGACAGGAGGTCAACGACCTGAACGTGTTCCCGGTCGCCGACGGCGACACCGGGGACAACATGGTGCTGACGCTCCGCGCCGTCCTGCACGAGCTCGACCGGCTGGCGGGCGCCTCCGAGGAGCGGACGATCGACGACATCGGTCGTGACGAGATCGTCGCGTCGGTGGCGCGCGCGGCACTGCTCGGCGCCCGCGGCAACTCCGGGGTGATCCTCTCGCAGCTGATCCGCGGCGCGGCGGAGGAGCTGGCCAGCCGTCCCGGCGAGCTCGTTGACCCCGTGCTCATCAGCGCCGCGCTGGCGCGAGCGTCCGACCAGGCCTACGGCTCGGTGCGCGAGCCGGCGGAGGGCACGATCCTGACGGTGGTGCGGGAGATGGCGGTCCGCGTGGCCTCCGACCTGGCTCACAGCGACGATGCGCGGCTTGGACCCAACGCCAGCGCCGAGGAGCAGAACGCGGTGATCGCCGAGGTGATCGAGCGGGCGCTCAGAGCCGGTCAGGATTCGGTCAAGCGCGGGCCGGATCTGCTTCCGGTGCTGCGCGAGGCCGGCGTCGTGGACGCCGGTGGCTACGCGCTCACGGTGCTGCTGGCGGGCATCGTCGGTGCGCTGCGCGGCAGCGACCCTCCGCCGCTGGAGCGCCACGCCGCCGCGCGGGTGACCCATCCCCAGCACGCCTCCAGCACCTACCGGTATTGCACGAACTTCGCGGTCACCGGCGACGGCCTGCAGGCGCGGGCCTTCATCGTGGCGCTGGAGGAGCTCGGCGACTCGGTGCTGGTTGTCGGCGATCCGACCACGCTCAAGATCCATGTTCACACCGACGATCCCGACGCCGCCACCGCCGTGTTCGCCCAGGCAGGCACCGTCTCCCACCTGGACGTCGCCGACATGCGTCAGCAGGTGCAGCAGCGCGACGAGCGCCTGGCTCGGGACGCGCCGGCCTCGGCGGCCGTCTGCGGTGCGCTGGCGGTGACCACCGGCGAGGGCATGCGCTCGCTGTTCGAGGGCCTCGGCGTGCGGGCCCTGGACGGGGGACCAACGCTGAACCCCTCCACCTACGACCTGCTCGCCGCCATCCACGCGCTTCCCACCGAGGAGGCGATCGTCCTGGCCAACAGCCCCAACGTGGTCATGGCGGCCGAGCGGGCCGCCGAGCTCTCCGACCGGACGGTCCGGGTCGTGCTCTCGCGCTCGCCGCAGGCAGGGCTCGCCGCCGCCGTCGCGCTGGATCCCAACCGGGGGGCGCAGGACAACGCCCGCCTCATGGACGAGGCCCTCACCCGCATCAGGACCGGGGCGGTGGCGCCGGCCGCACGCGACGATGCCCAGGGGCGCTTTCGCCAGGGCGACGCCGTCGGCTTCGTGCAGGAACGGCTTGTGACCTGGGGCGAGCCGCTGCGGACCCTGCGGGAGGTGCTCCGGCGCCTCAGCGAGGGCGCGGAGCTCGTCACCTGCCTGCGGGGAGCGGACGCGCCGCTTGACGACGAGGCCGTCCGGGCGCTGTCGGGGGGCGAAGCGGAGCTGGAGCTCTCCGAAGGCGGCCAGCAGAGCTATTGGTGGTTGCTAAGCGCGGAGTAGGCCGAGGCCCAACCGTGGTCTGACGCACCTGCGCTTCGCGCGAGTGCATCAGACCACGGCCGAGCCTCACCCTCCTGCACTCCAGCCGACGCACGCGGATGTCCGGTCGTGCGTCACGACCGACCCGGGCGGCATCATCCCGTTCGTGCTCCCACCGCTTGCCTTCGCCAGCTCTGCCTCGCTTGACGAAGCGGATTTGCACGCCGCCCCGATCCGCTACCCGCGTCCGTCCCGGCTGGAGCAGGCGCTGGTGCTGCCGGGCGCCAAGGCCGAGCAGGCTGCGCAGGCGCTCGGGCTGCACACCGTAGGTGACCTGCTGGGGCATCTGCCCCGGGATCGACGCGAGGCACGGGCGGTTGCCGAGCTCGTCCCGCAGGAGAGCGCGACCGTGGTGGTGGAGGTGCTCGGGATCTCCTCGCGCTCGGTGCGCCGGCGTGGCATGAAGCCGCTCGTGGAGGCCACGGTGGGCGACGGCACCGGGACTCTGAAGGTGGCGTTCTTCAACCAGCCGTGGCTCGTGCAGAGGTATCCGGCGGGGACGCGGTTGGTGCTGCACGGAAAGCTCGACGCCCGTGGTCGCTTCGGCGTGCAGGCGCACGCGCCCACCGCGGAGGCCACCACCGGTGGGGCGGCGGTGGCGCACTACCCCGCCACGGAGGGGATCTCCTCTACGCAGCTCCTGGCGCTCATGCACGTGCACCAGGAGGAGATCCGGGAGGTGACAGAGCCGCTGCCGAGCGCGCTGCGCGTGCGTGAGCGCCTTCCCGACCGCCCGGCC
>JALYYW010000079.1 GCA_030946085.1 Actinomycetota bacterium | reverse complement strand
CCGTACTCCATCGACGACAACCTCTGGGGCCGCTCCAGCGAGGGCCGCTGGATCGAGGACCTCGACCATGCGCCCGACGACGACGTGTTCCAGCTCGTCACCCGCCCCGAGCTGGCCCCCGACGAGCCCGAGGTCGTGGAGGTGGAGTTCGAGGCCGGGGTGCCGGTGGCGCTGAACGGCGAGCACCTGGAGCCGGTGGTCCTGTTGGAGCGCGCCGCCGAGATCGGTGCCCGCCATGGCGTCGGGATCGTCGACCACATCGAGGACCGGATCGTCGGCCTCAAGGTCAGGGACATCTACGAGGTGCCGGCGGCGGCGATCTTGCTGCTGGCCCATCAGGAGCTGGAGAAGCTGGTGGGCACGATCCACCAGAACCAGCTCAAGCCGATGCTCGACCAGAAGTGGGCCTACCTGGTCTACGCGGGGCTGTGGTGGGAGCCGCTGCGCAGTGATCTGGATGCCTACATGGCCGCGGCCAACGCCCAGGTGAGCGGCAGGATCGGCATCCGCCTGTACAAGGGGTCCGCGCGCGCGGTGACTCGCTCCTCGCCCTACGCCGTCTACGACGCCCAGCTGGCCACCTTCGCCGAGTCGGGCGGGCTGTTCTCGCAGGCGGCGGCACCCGGCTTCATCGAGCTGTGGTCGCTGCAGTCACGGATGGCCTGGCGGGTTAGAGAATCCGGATCGGGGTAAGATCCAGCGCGTCATGGGCTACAAGATCCTTGGATACACGGTCTGGCGGGTCGGCAAGTGGTACGCGCGCCGCAAGATGCAGGCGTCCCAGCGGACGATCGCGATCGCGGGCGTCTCGACCGCGTTGGTGGCGGGCGCGGTGGTCGCCGGGCGCGCCGCCAGCGGCAGCGACAGCTGAATCCCTCTCCCGCAGCACGATGTTCGAGGGCTTCGCCCGGCGCGCCCTGCACACCCCTCGCGGAGAGGTGTGCGCCCGTGTGGGCGGTGAGGGTCCGCCGCTGCTGCTGCTGCACGGCTACCTGGTCGCGGCCATGGCGGACGCGGGATTCGAGAGCTTCGCCGTCGTGGGGCACGACCGCGGTGGCCGCGTGGGATACCGGATGGCGCTCGATCACCCCGCTCGCGTCACACGGCTGGCGGTGCTCGACATCGTCCCGACGCTCGAGTTCTGGCAGCGGATCGACCCCGGATCGGCACTGCTCTACTGGCACTGGACGTTCCTGTCCCAGCCGGCGCCGATGCCGGAGCGGATGATCGCCGCCGATCCTGACGGCTTCTTTGAGCACCTGCGACGCATCGGGCTGGGCGCGGCCAAGGGACGGTATCCGGACACGGTCATGGCCGCCTACCGCGCGCAGCTCGACGACCCCGCGACGGTCGAGGGCTTCTGCGAGGACTACCGCGCCGGGGCCACCGTCGACCGCGAGCACGACGCCGACCGGGGCACGATCGCGTGTCCCGTGATGGCCCTCTGGGGCGCCAGGGGAGCCTTGGAGGCCTTCTATGACGACGTCCTGGCCGTGTGGCGACCGTGGGCCCCCGACCTCCGGGGCCACGCCATCGACGCCTCCCACTTCCTGGTCGAGGACGAGCCCGAGGCCGTCACGGCCGAGCTGTTGGCGTTTCTGGGCCCCTCTTGAGGGGCGGACAAATGCACTCACGCTGCCGACGTCTCTGAATCGAGCACGCGAGCGACATCGACCCGGGAGCGGGCGTCGAGCTTGACGAAGATTCGCGAGAGATGGCGCTCGACTGTTTTCTCGCTGAGCACGAGGCGAGCGGCGATTTGGCGGTTGGTGAATCGGTCTTGGACGAGCATCGCGACCTCGCGCTCACGGTCGCTCAGCGAGGCGATGCCTGTGGACGCGCTGGCGCGGCGACCTCCGCGCGCGAGCCGCTCGCCGAGGTGTCGTCGTTCGCGAACCGCTTGCGCCGCATAGTGGCCAGCGCCGAGCGCCGTGAGCTCGGCGCTGGCCCTTCGGAGCTCGTTGAGCGCCGCTTCCCGGTTTCCCGCGGCGCCGAGGTGGCGGCCGGCGAGCGTTCGCGCCCTGGCCGCCTCGATCGGGTGAGCGAGCGCGAGCTTGGTCGCCGCGCGGAGGGCAAGCTGTGCGCCCGCGGTAGGATCCTGCTCGGCCACGCCCGCGGCGTGCAGAGCGGCGCCGTCGCGCCCGGGCAGGCCGAGGCCCTCGGCGGTCGCTTCGGCCGCACCTGCCCAGCTGGTGGCCTCCTGGCACCGGCCCAGCGTCGCCTCGGCGCCCGCGAGCACGTCGTAGAAGTAGGGGCGGTAGGCGGCCTCGACTGCGGGCAGCTCATCTCCTCCGAGCGCACGCAGGATCTGCTCGCGCCCGCGGACGGGTTGGCCGGCCTCGATCAGCGCCTCCCCGAACCAGCCGCCGTTCACCGCCGAGAACGGGTTGGCGTCGAGCCCGTCGCCGAGCCGCTGTGCCTGCTCGCCGTGATCGAGGGCGCGGGCCAGGGCACCGGAGCGCAGGTCGACGAGGGTTCGCAGGCCGTGCGCCCAGGAGAGCACCTGGCGGGAGCCCGACAGCTGCCCGAGCGCGAGCGTCGCGTCAGACTGCTCGATCGCCTCGGCGAGCCGCCCTCTCCACGTGCACGTGAGCAGCAGCCCGAAGCTCATCGTGCTCAGCAGGTGCCCTGCGCCGCTGCGACGTCCGATCTCAAGTCCCCGGGTGAAGTGCTGATAGGCGGCGTCGTACTCCTCCACGCTCAGCTCGAGCCAGCCGAGCCAGTCGAGCGCGTCGAGGCGAAGGCCGCGGGCGTCGGAGCCGGGCGCGTCGAGCAGTCCGAGCGCCTCGGCGCGGTGCTTCCGTGCCGCTCTTACGCGACCGACGCTGTACTCGGCGAGTCCGAGCAACGAGGCTGCGCTCGCGCGCAGCCCCTCGCCGCCCTCGCCGGCGGCGATCCTAAAGCCCCGCTCGGCGTGCTCGTGCATCGCCGTCCAGTCGCCGGCAAAGAACCGGTCTGCGGCGAGCTCCAGCTCGAGCGCCGCCGCCTCGACCGCGTCACGCTCGCCTGCCATCCGCAGGGCCCGCTGCAGCAGCTCGCGGGCGTCAGCGTGACGCCCGAGAAGCCGGTCGATCAGCGCCATGAACCCGATCAGCCGGACGCGCACCGCTCCGGCCTCAGCGGGCAGCGCGCCCAGTATCTCGACCAGCGTCGAACGGCTCTCCTCCAGGCGTCCAGCGCTTCCCAGCGCCGCCCCAAGGGGAACCAGCACCCCCAAGCGGCGACCGTCATCAGCTTCCTCCGGAAGCAGCCGCAAGGCAGCCGCAAACCAGCGGGCGGCGCTTGCCGGAGCCACCGCGGCAGCGAGCTCGCCCGCAGCGATCAGGTCGACCACCGCGTCCTCATCCCCGCGAATCGCCGAGTGCTCGATGTGATGGGCACGGGCGAGCGGTCCAGCCCCGCCGCGGGCTAGCAATCCCGCCGCGCGCGCATGCGCCCCGACCCGCCACGCCTGACCGGCCGACACGTACACCGCCCGGCGAACGATCGGATGGCGAAAACGAAACAGCACCGGCGTTTCGGTGCCCGCCACCAGCCCAACCGCGATCGCCCGATCCAGCGCCGCCAGCACCCGCGGAGGATCCTCCTCTGCAATCGCGCCCGCCAGCTCTGGCGTGAACTGCTCGCCGGCCACCGCCGCACCCTGCAGCACGCGTCGCGTCTGCTCCCCGAGCGCCGCCATCTCGCCGGCAAGCGCCTCCCGCACGGGCACGGGCACCTCGATATCGAGGAGCTCGCCCTGCAGTCGGACGCCCGACGCGGGAGTCCTGCGGCGCTCCGCCCAGGCGAGATGCTCGAGATAGAACGGGTTGCCGCCGCTCTCCCGGTACACCTGCGCCAGGATCTCGGTCCGCAGCCCGTCGCCAAGCAGCGCGTCCGCGTCCTCGCGACTGAGCGGCGTGAGCTGAAGGCGGTCGCTCACCTGCGAGAGCGCACCAGGCGAGAATCCCGTGCGGTGAGCGAGCAGCAGGAGCACGGGGGCGCTTGGCGGTCGGCGCAACAGGTGCTCGAGCAGTTCGAGTGACGCGGCATCAGCCCACTGCAGATCGTCGAGGACGAGCACCAGCGGGCGCTGGGCGGCCAGCATGGCGAGTAGCTCGCCCACCGCGCGATAGCAGCGGAAGCGCTCCTGAGCGACCATCCCGGTCTCTCGCTCTCCCCGGTCCAGGGCGGGAAACACGAGCGCCAGCAGTCGACGCTGCTTCTCGCTCAGCGTGCGCAACGACGAGGAGTCCAGCGAGGCGAGATACGGATCGAGCGCGTCGACGAACACGCTGAACGGGAAATCGCGCTCCAGCTCGGCAGCTTGACCCTCGAACAGCCACGCGCCGATGGCCGCGGCCCGTCGCCCGGCCTCGAAGAGCAGCCGCGACTTGCCGATCCCGGGCTCGCCGGAGACCAACCACGCGGCCCCCGAGCCCCCCGCGAGACGCCCGAGAGCGTTGTCCACTGCGGCTAGCTCCTGCTCTCTACCAACCCACACCCCGGCTGCTCGCACTTGGGAAGTGTCCCTTGCCCGTGGCGAATGGTCAACGACGCGAATCCCGAGCCGCCGGGAACTCGACGAGAAAGTTGAGGGAACTTCCCCGATGTACATCCTCACGCCGGGACCTACCGTCGAGCGCGGTGACCACGTTCATCCTCGCCCACGCCCATGACCAGGCCGAATGTCGGGTCGTCTACGCCGCCTGGCGTGGCTACGACAGCCCACTGCGGGGGCTCGATGCGATGGCCTCATGCGCCAACGGCGACCACCGCATCTACTGGACAGTAGACGCCGAGGACGCCGACGAGGCGCTGGAGCAGCTCCCGCCCTACCTCGCCGAGCGCACCCACGCCAGCGAAGTGCGACGGGTCTCGATCAGGTGAGGCCACGGGCGATCAGGTGGCGGTTTGGCGCCCTGCTGCTCACGTTGCTGGCGATGCTGGCGCTGGCCAGCGTCGCCGCCGCTGACAGCGGTGTCAACATCGCACCCACCGAGGGCCAGCCGTTCACCGGACAGGTACTGGTCTCGGCCTGCGCCACCGCCAGCTCGATCGACTGGGGTGACGGAACGTCCCGCAGCCCCGGACGCGCCGGTGGGACGCCGCCGGGAGCGATCGGCGACCACACCTACGCCGAGGAGGGCACCTACACCGGGACGGTTGACTACACCGGACCCAACTGCGCCCGATTCAACGTACAGCACTTCACCGCCGTCGTCGCCGACGCGCCGCTGAGGGCGAGCGGGCAGAACCTCTCAGGAAGCCCGGGGCAGCCGCTGGCGGCTACGGTCGCGCACTTCACCGATGCCGATCCAGGCGGAGTGGCGGCCGACTTCTCCGCCCTGATCCACTGGGGCGACGGAACGACGACGACGGGAACGGTCACGGCGTCCGGCCCAGGTGGCTTCGATGTGAGCGGCACTCATGCGTACGTGGGGGCGGGGAGCTTCGCCACCTCGGTGAGCATCACCGACGCCGGCGGCGGCACCGCCACCGCCACCGGCGCCGCCGCGATCACCTCGACGACGACGACAACAACCACGACGGCCGCGTCGACGCCGCCCTCGGCACCGCGCATCGTCAGGATCGACCCGGTGGGCTCGCCGGCAGCCGGCACACCGATCGTGCTCAAGGCCACGGTCAGCGGACCGGTTACCAGGATCCAATGGAACCTGACCGGCGACTCCAACCCGGAGATCACGTGCGCGGGCGCCCAGACGGCGGTCACGTTCCGCTCCGGGGCCGGAACGCGGTCGGTGACTGCCGTGGCCATCGGTGCCGGAGGCTCCCGGGTGGCCTTTACGGCCTCGATCAATGTCGCGACGGCCGCGTCGCTGAGCGCCGCCGACCGCAGGTTGGCGGGGCGCGTGTCCAAGGCGATGGCCCACAGGCCGCCTGTGTACATGTGTGCGTCGCCAGGTGACTTCACCCTCAAGCGCGTCGGCCACAACCAGACTCAGAGCCTCCTCGACCACATCCAGTTGCGTGATTGCAGCACGCCCAGAACGGTGGTGGTGGGAGGCCTTCAGTACTACGGCTGCTTGCGCCACATCACCGACGTGCACCAGATTCCCCAGGCCGAGCGGGGCATCATCTTTCCTTATGGCACAGACATCCACATACAGACGAAGTTCGTAAACCGGGCTTTCGAGCTCGGGCTGGCCGACGCCTACATCACCTACGGCGAGGTGAAGGTCAACGGCCTCACGCTCAAGCCCGGGCCGAGTGCGGCGATTGTCGTGGCTTCGGACATCCAGAAGGTCATCTCCTCTGACTCCGGGATGTCGGTGGGGTCGGTGAAACTCCAGGGAGCACGGTCGTTCATGATGGACCTATCGTCCAATCACGGGCGGATCCCGCTCGGCTCCTTTGCCCGCGCCGCCGGCGGCCTGCTCGACATCGCCGGGTTCTCGCTGGCGGGGAACGTCGACGTTGCCCTCGACGACAGCGGCGGTGGCTTCGGTCTGACGATCCACGTCCACCTGGCGCTGCCGAGCTTCCTGCAGGTCGGGGGTGTCAACGTGCAGGGCGACGTCACCCTGCACGCCACCAACGACGACGGGCTGGTGATCGACAAGCTCCGGATCGGCCCGATCGACGCAGAGGTCGATGGGCTCGGTGTGGACGGCCTGCAGCTCGACTACACGCGGGCCAACCGGGAATGGGCCGGTCAGGGCCGCGCCTGCATCATCGACGGCGCCTGCCTGGACATGATCCCCCCCAACGGCGGAGTGGTGATCCGGGACGGAAGCCTGGTGCGAGCCGTGGCCAGCCTCGACTTCCCCGATCCCGGGATCGAGCTGTTCGCCGGGGTGGCCCTGAACCGGATCGGCTTCGGGATCGGGTTGGACCCGACGCGCATCCTGGCCAACGCCAAGATCACCGCCGAAGGGGTGCTGGAGATCGACGGCCATCTGGTGCTGGCCTTCCCCAGCGACGCGACGCCGTTCGTCCTGGACCGGGCCGAGGTCGGCGACGCGTTCCCCGGCGACTACTACAACCGCCGCTATACGAACACGGTCTTTGCCATCGGCGCCGATGCGTACTTCGCGCTGCCGCTCGCGGGCCGCACGAAGCTGGGCGGTGCCTACCTGCTCTACCAAGCGCCGGGCTACGTCGGCTTCGGTGGCGGCATCGGCGCAAACTTCGCGGGGATCGTCAGCCTGAGCGGTCGCGTCGACGGCGAGTTCAACTTCGCCAACGGGCGCTTCAGCATCAAGGGAGACATCAACGCCTGCCTGGCGGACATCATCTGCGCCGGCGCGATCGGCGCCATCTCCGACCACGGCGCCGGCGGATGCGTCCACATCGGCACGTTCCTCGGTGACATCAACATCGGTGGCGGCGTACGCTTCTCACCGTTTCATGTCTACGTCTGGCCCTTCGACGGCTGCCGGTGGTCGCCGTTCGTGGACACCGGTGTGTTCCCGGCCCGCGACGCCCACGCCGCCGCGGCGGGAGCGCCGATCCCCGTGAAGATCAAACGGGGCGCCGCCAGTCGAGCGATCCGCCTCGACGGCCTCGGTGGCGCGCCGGAGGTGCGGGTGCAGACGCCCGGAGGCAAGGTCCTCACGAGCTCGGCCGCCTCGGGCCTGGCGCTGAGCCCGGCGGTGAGGATTGTCCGCTCGCAGAAGCTGGGCGCCACAGTCGTCGGGCTCGTGCACCCGGCGCCGGGGACCTATACCATCACGCTCCTGCCTGGGTCACCGACTGTCAAGCTCATGAGCGAGGCCTCCGACCAGCCCGCGGCTCGCGTCAGCGCCTCGGTGCGGGGCAGCGGGGCGCGACGGACGCTCCTCTACAACGTCGCCCGCCGACGCGATCAGCGCGTGACGTTCGTCGAGCAGAAGCGCGGGGGCAGCCGCATCATCGGCACGATCAACGGCGGCGGCCGAGGCCGGCTGAGCTTCACCCCGCTGCCGGGCCACGACCGCCGCACCGTGATCGCCCAGTTCGAGTTGGCGGGACTGCCGGCGGAGACCGTCAAGGTCGCGTCGTTCACCCCGCCACCGCCCCGACTGGGCCAGGTCAGCGGCCTGAGGATCGCCAGGCATGGCCTGAGGCTGGCGGTCACCTGGCGAGCGGTCCCGGGAGCCACGCGCTACGACCTCGTCGGCCGCCTGGCCTCCGGATCAGAGCGCATCGTGCGGACACGTCGCCTGTCGGTTTCGCTGAGGCGGATCGCCCGCTTCGACCACGGGTTGATCTCGGTGCGTGCCGAGGCCCCCATGCGCCAGGGCAAGCCGGCGATCCGAAGCTTCTCCCCGGCTGGCCGTGCGGCAACTCGCCTGGGACGCCTGCCGCGACCCCCGCGGCGGATATGAGCATCGCTAACTTGGTGTCCCCGTCCTGGTCCGGCCGCGAGGCGCGGTGCTCCCTGGTCGGGGCGCTGCTCCTGACGGTGCTGGTGGCCTTGCTCGGTGCCTCTCCCGCCCACGCCGCTGGGACGGTGACCGAGTATCCGATCCCGGTGCTGACGAATCCCTACGGGATGACAACCGGTCTCGACGGGAAGATCTGGTTCGTCGACACCAGCGGCCAGGTCGGTGGTCCGTCGGTCGGACGGATGGCCACCACCGGCGCGATCGCTGCCTCCGACGTCGTCCCGCTGCCCACACCTGATCTCGGTGGCGCCGTCACGAGCGGCCCGGACGGCAACATGTGGGTCGACCAGGACTCGCACATCGACAAGGTGCCCGTGGGCGTCACGGCGACGAGCCAGATCACCTCATACGCGGTGGGCAGCGGGAACGGAGGCTACAGCTCGATCGTGACCGGCCCGGACGGCAGGCTCTGGTTCGGCTCGAACACCAGCATCGGGGCGATCACCACCGGCGGCACGATCAGCTCCTACCCCACCAATTCAGCGAGCTCCATCTCGAGCGTGATCGTGGGGCCGGACGGGAAGCTGTGGTTCGGCGAGGGCAACAAGATCGCCCGCACGGACACCAGCGGGCACATCGGTACGGGCGACGAGTTCTCACTACCGGCGGGCGATGGCGACATCAACGCCCTCGTGCTCGGCCCCGACGGCAACGTGTGGTTCACGCTCGGTGCCCCCGCCGCGATCGGTCGGATCACCCCGACTGGCGGGATCACGATCTTCCCGACACCGACCCTGGCCAGCCTCCCCTTCGGCCTCGCGGTCGGGCCTGACCACAGGATCTGGTTTCCCGAGCGCAACGGCGACAAGATCGGCTCGATTCCCACCACGGCGAGCTCAGGCGCCGACATCACCGAGTACCCGCTCTCCGGGACCAACAAGGGAGTCCTCTACATCACGGCCGGTCAGGACAACCGCATGTGGTTCAGCGAGGCCAACAACAACCAGCTCGGCGCGATCACCACCGACATACTGGCCACGACCTACGGGCTCGCCGTGACACGCAGCGGCACCGGCAGCGGCAGCGTCTCCAGCCAGCCGGCGGGGATCTCTTGCGGCGCCACATGCTCGGCGAGCTACGCGTCGGGTACGTCCGTCACGCTGACCGCCACCGCAGACCCGGGCTCGAGCTTTACCGGCTGGTCGGGCGACTGCGCGGGGTCGGCTGCCTGCACGGTTTCGATGACCCAGGCGCACGCGGTGACGGCCGCCTTTACCGCCACCCCGCCGCCGGTCATCGGCCCGCCATCGGTGGTGCTCACAGCCCCCGCGAATGGTGCGACGTACTCGCGGGGTCAGCTTGTGAGCGCCGGCTATTCGTGCTCACCAGGCGCCAATGGCGGCGTCCTGAAGCCGGGCGCGGCCGGTTGCTCTGGCCCGGTCGCCAACGGTGCACGGGTCGACACCTCAGGCGTTGGAGTGCATGCGTTCGTGGTGAGCGCGACCGACGTCGATGGCCAGAGTGCGACGGTGACGAGTCATTACACGGTCAAGGCAACCGGGCCGTTGCCGGCACCGATTGTCAGCCGGCTGCGGATCTCGCCGGCGGCCTTTGCGGCCGCGGCTAGCGGTCCCAGTGCGACCACCGCCAACCGGCGCCAGAAGCAGAAGCGCCGGCCCGGCGCCAAGGTCAGCTACAGGCTCAGCGCCGCCGCCAGCGTCCGGTTCACCGTGCAGCAGCGCTTGCCGGGACGCACGGAGGGTCACGGCAGGCAGGGGCGGTGCGTGACGCCGACCAGGCACAACCGCAAGGCTCACCAGTGCAGGCGCACCGTGACCCTGAGCGGCTCGTTCACGCAATCCGGCAAGAGCGGCGCCAACAGCCTGCACTTCAACGGCCGTCTGAACGCTCACGAGCTCAGCCCTGGTACCTACACGCTCGTGGCCACCCCGACGGCGAACCATAAGACCGGTGACGCCGTGACCGTCGGCTTCCGCATCACCGGCTGAGCGCCGGAGCTTTCGCGTCCCTTCGGCGGCGACGCGCCCGTCCGTCCGCGAGCGGCCCTACCTTCGCGGAGGTGGCCGCCTCGCCTCCCGCACCGTCCGCCTTTGGCATCGAGGCCGTGGAATGGAACGCGCGGGGCGAGAAGAGCCTGACGGTCACCGTAACCGGCCGCTGGCGGCGCCGTCGACCGCTCGGCGGCGGCCAGCCCTCGCTGGTGCTGGAGCGCGCCGGGCACCGCCACCGCTTCCCGGCCTCGCCGGAGCCGCCCGGCCTCTCGGGGGCGGCGCCGGGGACGTGGCAGATGAGCTTCTCCGTCCCGCTCTCGCTGGCGCCGGCGGGCGAGGACAGCGTCTGGCTGCAGATCGGGGCGGTGGTGGTGCCGCTTCCGATCACCGTAAAGGGCGATCCGCCCCAGCGAGGCGCGCCCGAGGCGTCGGCGGCGCCGACCGCCGAGCCCCAGCTGCTGACCGAGCGCAGGTTACGGAGCACCGAGCTGGCGCTTCGAGGTGCCCGGGAGCGGGCCGCGCAGGCCGAGCGGGAGGGGGCGGCCGGCGCTTCTCGGCTTCAGCGGCTGACCCATGAGCTGGAGCTGGCTCGCGTCGCGCTTGCGCAACGCGACGCCGCCCGGCGCGCCGCCGAGCAGCGTGCCTTCGCCGAGGGCGCCGAGCGCCTGGAGGCGCAGGAGGAGCTGGCCCAGCTTCGACACGAGCATCGTGATGCCCGGGCGCTCGGGGATCGGCTGGTCCACGCCCGCGAGCGCGTGCACGAGCTGGAGGCGGAGATCGACCGGTGGCAGCGCCGCCTGGACGAAGCCGAGCAGCTCGCCGCCGCCGCCGAGGCCGCCCGCCGG
>JALYYW010000077.1 GCA_030946085.1 Actinomycetota bacterium | reverse complement strand
GTCGCGGTGAAGGTGATTAAGCCGTGGTGGGCCGAGGACCCCGCGTGGGTCAAGAGCTTCGAGCGCGAGGCGCAGCTGCTCGCCTCGATCAGCGATCCCGGCATCGTCCAGATCTTCGACGTCGGGGTGGCCGCCGAGGGGCTCTACTACGTCGCCGAGCTGGTGCACGGGGAGAGCCTGGCGAAGCGGCTGCAGCGCGGGCGCTTGGCCCCGGCCAGTGCACGGGGCATCGCCCTGCAGCTGTGTCAGGCGCTGGCCCGGGCGCACGCAGGACGGGTTGTCCACCGTGACGTCAAGCCCGAGAACGTGCTCATCTCGCGCGATGGGAGGGTCAAGGTCGGCGACTTCGGCGTGGCCCGGCTGGCCGAGGGCAGCAGCGACGGCGCCGCCACGATCGCCGGCACGCCCCGCTACATGGCTCCCGAGCAGGCTCGCGGTGGCGCCATCTCCCCGGCCACCGACGTCTACGGCGTCGGCGTCGTGCTCTACGAGATGCTCGCCGGGCACCCGCCCTTCGACGGTCACTCCGCGGTGGAGCTGGCGCTGCGCCACGTTGGCGACCCGCCTCCGCCGCTGCCCGGCGAAGTACCGGCGGACCTGGCGGAGGTGGTGGAGCGCGCCCTGGCCAAGGCGCCGGGTGAGCGTTATCGCGACGGCGCCGAGATGGCAGCGGCGCTGGCTCGCTGCGGCGGGAAGCGAGTCGGCGACCCCGCCGCGGACGCGGAGTTGCCCGGTGGCGGAGCCCAGGCGGAGGTGTCGCGGGGCCCGGCGCCTACACGGGTCGGCGATCCGATGTCCCCGCGACGGAACCTGAACCCCCCCGAGCGGCGTCAGCGCCTGGCGCTGTTCGCGCTCGTGCTGGCGCTGGCGCTCGCTCTGGTGGCGGGAGCGATCGCGCTGGCGCCCGGGCACGTGAAGGTCCCCGACCTCCACGGGTTGAGCGCCACGCAGCTCACCCACCGCCTGACCCGCGCCGGGCTGCGGGCGCAGCTCAGCAGCCGCCCCAGCCCCACGGTGGCCCCCGAGGTGGAGATCTCGCAGGCGCCGGACGCCGGCGTCTCGGTGTCCTCGGGCACGGCGGTCCGGGTCCAGGTGAGCTCCGGACCGCCTCCGGTGAGCGTTCCCACCCTCCGTGGAGCCCCGGTGCGTCAAGCCCGGACCACGCTGGCGGCGCTGAACCTGCGCGCGGCCGTATCCGAGGCCCCGGTGCCCGGAGTCCGGACCGGCGTCGTCGTGGCGCAGGCCCCCGACGCCGGCGCGCTGCTGGCGCCCGGCGGAACCGTCGCGCTCACGGTGCCTTCGCCGCCGCAGTGGCGTGCGCTGACGGCCTTCGCCGGACAGGCCGCCGGCAGCTCGGTGGCCTTCCGCATCCGCGGCCGGCGGTGGCGGCTCCTCTACAGCATGCGCTACCAGGGCACGTGTACGTTCGTGTTCGTCTGCTCGGGTCCGAGCGCGCAGGTGATCGCCCTGCGCAGCGGGGAGACAGTGGACGGCTTCGACCTCAGCGACGGCAGCGGCCAGAGCCGCGAGCTACGCTCGGCACCGGGGCTCTACCAGGTCCGGGTGCGCCCGGGATCGGACACAGCTCGCTGGAGCATCAAGGTGCAGGATCGCTACTAAGGTCCGACCGGGAAAGGACCTAACGAGAGGCCAGACATGGATGAGCCGCTGAAGATCGTCGAGTTCACCGACCCCGCCTGCCCCTTCGCGTGGTCGGCCGAGCCGGCCCGCCGCCGGCTGGACTGGCTCTACGGCGACCGGCTGGCCTGGGAGCTGTGCATGGTGGGGCTGAGCGAGGATCCCCGGGACTACGAGGACAAGGGCTTCACGCCGGAGCGCCAGGCGTCCTCGTTCCGGCGCCTGGCCCACCAGCACCACATGCCGATCGACTCCTCGCCGCGGCCGCGGATGGCCGCTAGCGTGCCCGCCTGCCGGGCGGTGGTGGCCGTCCGGCGGAACGCCCCCGAGCGTGAACGCGCGCTGCTGCGCGCTTTGCGGATCCTGCACTTCTCAGGGTGGCTGCTCGACGACCCCGAGACGCTCGACGAGGCGGCGGCCCGCGCCGGGGTGGAGCCCGAGCAGCTGCGGGGGTGGTGCGAGGAGGACGGCACAGAGGAGTTGCTGCACCAGGACCTCAAGCGGGCCCGGGATCCGCTCCCGCGCGCGCTGGCCCTCTCGCACAAGCTCGCCGAGACCGACGACGGTCGGCGCTACACGTGCCCGTCGTATGAGATCGAGCGGACCAGCGACGAGGTCCGCCTGGCGGTGCCGGGGTTCCAGCCGCTGGCCGCCTACGAGGTGGTGATCGCCAACCTGTGCCCCCGCGCGGGGCGTCGCGCGGACCCCGAGGACGTGGGGGAGGTGCTGGAGTGGGCGGGGGAGCCACTGGCCAGCGCCGAGGTGGCAGCGGTATGCGACATCGAGATCGAGGATGCGCGCGAGCGTCTCGGATACGTGGCCGAGGAGGAGCACATCGGCTTCGACGGGGTTTGGAGGCTCCGCTCCGAGCCCGCGTCCCGTTCTTAAGCGGCTCTCATCCCTGCCACCTACGCTCTCGGTCCATGACCGCGCCAAAGCACCTGTGGTCAGGCGAGTGGGAGCAGGAGTCCGAGGCGGCGGCGCGGGAGCGTGAGCGCCGGCTCGCCGCCACCGCTGGCCCCGAGGCTCCGCCGGAGCAGCGCCCGCCGAGCGCCCCCCGCGCTGCCGAGG
>JALYYW010000075.1 GCA_030946085.1 Actinomycetota bacterium | reverse complement strand
GCTGCTCGGCCGGGACGACCGCCCCCCCGGGCACGCGGTACTGCGCCTACCACAGCGCCGGCAACGCCGGCAGCGGCGCCGACTTCATCTACGCCGTCCAGCCCTACGTGAACGGGATCTCCGGCTGCGACTCGGGCCACCATCCCAACGGGAGCTCGGACAGCGCGCTCGCGGGCGGCCTCAGCCACGAGCACAACGAGTCGATCACCGATCCCTACCCCAACACCGGGTGGGCAGACCACACCAACGGCGGGGCCGAGAACGGCGACAAGTGCGGGGGCAATTACGGCGCCGCGCTGGTGGCTCCCAACGGGTCTCTGTACAACCAGGTGGTGGGCGGCCACCTCTACTACTACCAGCAGGAGTGGAGCAACCAGGGGCATCAGTGCCTGCAGGGCTTCTCCTTCTCCGGCGCCGAGCCGACCGCCCAGTTCTCCGCCTCGCCAGCGGGCGGCACGACGATGAGCTTCGACGCCGGCGGCTCCACCGCCCCCGGCGGCGTCGCCCAATATCACTGGCAGTTCGAGAATCCGAATACCGTCAGCGACCCCACTGTCACCGAGACCGAGACGACCACCGCGACGGTCCAGCACACCTACTCGTCCCCCGGCGCTCACACCGTCTCGCTGACCGTCTACGCCGCCGATGGGACCAGCATCGGCACGAGCCGCGTGATCCGGACCGGCCATCCGGCGCTCGTCCCGAGCTTCACCACCAGCCCCACGACGATCCTCACGGGGCAGCCGGTGGGGTTCGCCGACACCACTCCGGGCTCGCTCAGCAGCGAGAGCTGGAACTTCGGCGACGGCTCGCCGCCGGCCGACGGCCGGAGCCCCACCCACACCTATGCCACTACCGGCACCTTCAGCGTCACGCTCACGGTCACCGACGAGCTGGGGCAGACGGGCTCGGTCACCACGCCGGTCACCGTCCGCGCGCCGCCGGTCCTGGCGCCGGGGTCGACGGTGAGCCCGGGACCGCCCGCGAGCAGACCCCCGAGCTCCTCCGCCCCCCGGCGCTTCCACGCGGTGCTGGTGCGCGTGCGTACCCGTGTCAGCCGGCGTGGCCGCTACCTGCTGGTTACGGTGAGCGGGGCGGGGGTCCTGCGAATCGGTGGTAGGAGCATCAAGGTGCGCCGGGCCGGCACCGTGACCTCCACGCTGAAGCTCGACGGCCGCCAGCGCGGTCAGCTGCGCCGGCGCCACCGCCTCGTGCTGAGGCTGCGGGTGGTGTTCCGCCCCGGGTTCGGGGCTGACAGCGCCCGCACGATCAAGATCACGCTCCGCGCATAAGCGGCGACCCCCGGTCCGGCGGCGGCAACCGGTGGCAGGGGGAAATTAGGGATAACCGGATCGGCTTTTGCTAGATTAGGGGTCCCGCTCGACTTCCGGCGTGCCTGACGCGCCGCAGCTGCGTCCCGACCCAAAGGAAGCCCGATGGAGCCTGCCTCACTCGCCAACCCCGCCAACCCCAACGCTCGCACCGGTTCGCTTGAGAACCCCGAGGTGCTGGAGAACGTGCCTGGGCACGTGATCCCGATCCTGGAGCGCGAGTTCGACGACTTCGACACGGAGTCGACCCGGTACCTGAAGGGAGACGTGGAGGAGGACACGTTCATCAAGTTCCGCCTCAAGCAGGGCGTTTACGGCCAGCGCCAGGCGGACGTGCAGATGATCAGGGTCAAGCTCCCGCTGGGCGGAGTGACCGCTGACCAGCTCGATGCCTTCGCCGACGGGATCGAGCGCCACGTGCCGCTGCGCAAGGGCCACATCACGACGCGGCAGAACATCCAGATGCACCACGTGCCCCTGCCCGCCGCGGCTGAGCTGATCCGAGAGCTCGGCGATGCCGGCCTCTCCAGCCGCGAGGGCTGCGGCAACACGATGCGCAACGTCACCGGCGATCCTCGCGCGGGAGTCCTGCCCGGCGAGGAGTTCGACATCACCCCCTACGCCGGTGCCTACGTGCGCTACTTCGTGCGCCACCCCACCACCCAGGCCATGCCGCGCAAGGTCAAGACCGCATTTGCCGCCACCGCCGCGGTGGACAACGCGATCGCCAAGATCCACGACGTCGCCTTCTTGCCCAAGGTGCGTGGCGGCGTCCGCGGTGTGGAGGTGCTGGTCGGCGGGGGCACCTCGATCATGCCGCGCCTGGCCCCGACGCTGTACGACTTCGTCGAGCTCGACAACGGCGACTTCCTCAAGATCACCGAGGCCTGCATGCGGATCTTCGACCGGCAGGACTGGCTGCGAGTCAATCGGGCCCGCGCCCGGATCAAGGTGCTGATCGACAAGATCGGAATCGACGATTTCCGCCAGCTAGTGGAGGAGGAGCTCCGCGGCGATTGGGTGCAGGAGCGCGACTTCAGCCTCGACGGGATCCTGTTCGACCACGACGAGCAGGCCCACGCCCCCGAGCGGCGCGAGCGTTACGCCGGCCCCAACGGCGACCTGCGCGAGTACGACCGCTTCGTTGCCACCAATGTCTCTGCTCAGCGCCAGGCGGACTTCTCCACGGTGGAGGTCAAGGTCCGGCGCGGGGACCTCTCCCCCGAGCAGCTGCGCGGGCTGGCGCAGGTCATGCGTGAGTACGCCGGAGGATACGCCCGCACCACCGTGCACCAGAACCTGGTCCTGCGGTGGGTCCGTGACGAGGCGCTCTACGAGGTCTGGCAGCGCCTGAGCGAGGCGGGGCTGGGCGACTCCGGGGCCGACGAGATCACCGACGTGGTCAGCTGCCCCGGCACGGACTCCTGCAAGCTCGGGATCACCAGCTCGATGGGACTCAACCAGGAGATTCAGGATCGGGTGGTGGCGATGCGCCTCGACGACGAGCTGACGCGGCGGATCCACATCAAGATGAGCGGCTGCCCCAACGGCTGCGGCCAGCACCACATCGCCAACATCGGCTTCTACGGAGCCTCGATCAAGGTGGGCGAGCACACCATCCCTGCCTACATCCCCCACGTCGGCGGTGCCTACGAGGGCGGCGAGGTCCAGTACGGGCATCGGCTCAAGGCCCGCCTGCCCGCCAAGCGCGTGCCCGAGGCCGTGGAGCGCTGGATCCGCTTCTACGAATCCGACCGCGGGGAGGACGAAGCGTTCAACACCTTTGTCGAGCGCGTCGGCACCAAGGAGTTCGAGGCCATCGTCAAGGACCTGACGATGCCGGCGGAGTTCAATCTGGAGAACATGAACATGTTCATCGACTGGACCAAGAACGTGCCCTTCGAGGTGATTCGCGGTGAGGGTGAGTGCGCCGTCTAGCCTTGCGGAAGCGATGAGCGTCGTCTCCGATCTCGAGTCCGCCTCCGCCCAGGAGGTGCTGAGCTATGCCGTGGAGCGGTTCCATCCGCGGCTGACGATGGCCTGCTCCTTCCAAAAGGAGGAGTCGGTGCTCGTGCACATGCTCACCGAGATCGAGCCCGAGGCGCGGATCTTCACGATCGATACCGGCGTCCTCTTTCCCGAGACGCTGCTGACCTGGAAGCGCTTCGAGGATCGCTACGGCGTCAGCGTCGAGGTGCTCGATGCTCGCAGCCCCTCGGCGCCGTGGACGCTTCAGCACTGCTGCGGTGCGGCCAAGGTCGACGCGCTGGAGCGCGCGCTGCTCGATGTCGACGCCTGGATCACCGGGATCCGGCGTGAGCAGGCGCCCACCCGCACCGCGGCCCCCAGGCTCGAGCGCGATGAACGGCGCGGGATCTGGAAGGTCAACCCGCTGGCTGACTGGAGCGAGCGAGATCTGTGGAGCTACATCTCGAAGCACGAGCTTCCCTACAACCCGCTGCACGATCAGGGCTACTCCTCCATCGGCTGTGCTCCGTGCACCCAACCCGGCGAGGGTCGCAGAGGCCGCTGGGCGGGGCAGGACAAGACCGAGTGCGGGATCCACGAGTTGTGAACCCGCTGAGCTACGAGCTCTCCCACCTGGCGGCGCTGGAGGCGGAGTCGATCCACATCTTCCGGGAGGTGGCCGCCGAGCTAGAGCGACCGGTGCTGCTCTTCAGCGGCGGCAAGGACTCGATTGTGCTGCTGCGGCTCGCCGAGAAGGCCTTCCGGCCGGGGCGGTTCCCCTTCCCGATCATGCACGTCGACACCGATCACAACTTTCCCGAGGTGATCGAGTTTCGGGATCGGATCGTCTCCGCCCTCGGCGAGCGGCTGATCGTGGCCCGCGTTCAGGAGTCGATCGACCGGGGTCGCGCCGTGGAGGAGACCGGACCGCGCGCCTCCCGCAACCGCCTGCAGACCACGACCCTGCTGGACGCGATCGCGGCGCACGGGTTCGATGCCGCCTTTGGGGGTGCACGTCGAGATGAAGAAAGGGCTAGAGCCAAGGAGCGCGTCTTCTCCTTTCGCGACGACTTCGGCCAGTGGGATCCCAAGGTTCAGCGGCCGGAGCTATGGTCGCTGTACAACGGGCGCATCCACAAGGGCGAGCACGTCCGCGTGTTCCCCATCTCCAACTGGACCGAGCTCGACGTGTGGCAGTACATCGCCCAGGAACGCCTTCAGGTGCCACCGATCTACTTCGCCCACACCCGCCAGGTCTTCCGCCGTGACGGGATGCTCTACGCGATGGGTCCCCACGTCGAGCTGATCGACGGCGAGGAGCCCTTTCAGGAGTCGGTGCGCTACCGCACGGTCGGCGACATGACCTGCACCGGCGCCGTGCGCTCCCGGGCGCAGACGCTTCCCGACGTCGTGGCCGAGATCGCCGCCACGCGCGTGACCGAGCGCGGGGAGACCCGCGCCGATGATCGCGTCACCGAGGCGGCGATGGAGGACCGCAAGCGCGAGGGCTACTTCTGATGGGCCGGCTCTCGTGAGCCCCGGCGCCGCCACCAACGGACACATCGTCAGCACCCGCACCAGCGAGCTGCTGCGGATCGCCACATCGGGCTCGGTTGACGACGGCAAGTCGACGCTGATCGGCCGGTTGCTGCACGACTCCAAGTCGATCCTGGAGGACCAGATGGATCACGTCGTCCAGACCTCCGAGCGCCGCGGCGACGGCTACGTCAACCTCGCTCTGCTCACCGACGGCCTCCGTGCCGAGCGGGAGCAGGGCATCACGATCGACGTCGCCTACCGGTACTTCTCCACCCCGTATCGCAAGTTCATCATCGCCGACACCCCCGGCCATGAGCAGTACACGCGCAACATGGTGACCGGCTCCTCCACCGCCGACCTGTCGCTGGTGCTGATCGACGCCCGCAAGGGGGTCAGCGAGCAGACCCGCCGCCACACCTTCATCGCCTCGCTGCTGCGCATCCCGCACCTGGTCGTATGCGTGAACAAGATGGATCTGGTCGACTACGACGAGGCCGTCTTCTACCGGATCGTCGAAGAGATGACCGACTGGGCGGCGCGGCTGCAGATCCCCGACATTACCTTCATCCCGATCTCGGCGCTCCACGGGGACAACGTCGTGCATCGCTCGCAGACGATGTCCTGGTACGGCGGGGCACCGCTGCTCTACCACCTGGAGCACGTGGTCATCGCCTCTGACCGCAACCTCACCGACGTGCGCTTCCCCGTCCAATGGGTGATCCGCCCGATGAGCGATGAGCACCACGACTACCGCGGCTACGCCGGGCAGCTCGCGGCCGGCGTTCTGCGCGCCGGCGACGAGGTCATGGTCCTCCCCAGCGGCCGGCGCACCCGGATCGCCGGCATCGACGCGCTTCAGGGCGAGCTGGAGGTCGCCTTCCCGCCGATGTCGGTGACGCTGCGCCTGCAGGACGATCTCGACATCTCCCGCGGCGACATGATCGTGGACGTCGACGACGCGCCCGCTCCCACGCGCGAGGTGAAGGCCACGATCTGCTGGATGAGCGAGGCGCCGCTGCGGGCCGACGGCCGTTACGCGCTCAAGCACACCACGCGCTCAGTGCGGGCGGTGGTGCAGGAGATCGAGTACCGCGTGGACGTCAACTCGCTGGCCCATCAACCGGGCGCCGAGCTGGGCCTGAACGAGATCGGACGGGTCAGGCTGCGCACGAGCGTGCCGCTGATGCTCGACGCCTATGCCCGCAACCGCACCACCGGGAGCTTCATTCTGATAGACGAGGCCTCCGCGGACACGGTGGCCGCCGGCATGGTGATCGGCGCTCGGCCCGAGCCCCGCTAGGCGGGCGGGCGGGGAACCGCGCGTCGGCCAGTTGCGCCAGCAGACCTCTGAGGTGTTCCCCTGGGACTCTCGGACCGAGTTCCACACACTGCTGGTACCACCCGGGCTCCCGGGTCCCACTATCAGCGGCCTACAGCTTGCGCCGTTGAGCGACGACCTCAACACGGACCCGCCGAGTCTCGATCATTGAGGGTAAGCGCTACGCGACACCGCCTGTCAGCCGCTTGGTAATCTGCGCCTCCGGTCGGGGGCTAATTCGAGCCGGGGCCGAGGAAGTCGTTGTTGGCGCCGGGATTGCCGAGGGTGAACTCCGCCAGCGTGCCGAGCGCCGTGAGCCGCGGCGGCTGATAGCTTCGCGGATCGGCGAGCGGCTGGTCGCGGGTGGGCTGCTGCGCCGGGGTCACCGCGGGGGCAGGGTCATGTGCTGCGGTCACGGCTCTCTCCTTATTTGGTATTGGCGTGTGCGGTGACGCTCACGTATGTCGCGTCTCATCGTGGAAGCGGGGCGATCAGCGGCTCTGCCCGGGCGAGCTGCCCGGCCACCCCTGGCGCGGCCCGCGCACGACTCGCACGCACGATCCAAGCCGCACGCGGTCGCCCGCGACGCGGGGGTTGGCGGCGGAGCCGCGGCGCGGCCGGAGGGTCGATCACGCTGATCTGACCCGTGCCCTCATCGGCGATGTACGCCTCGCTGCCCGCGATCGCCACCCCATCCGGGGCGCTGCCCGCCGGCAGGCTCGTGACATGCACCGCGCCACTAGGAGCACCAGAGGCCAACAGCGAGTAGATGTAGGCGTCGTTGGAACCCGAGCCGGTCACCACCAGCGTGGACCCGTTCGCCGCGATCCCGTAATCCCTGCTCGGCACCGCTGTCCCACCGGCCGTGAACGACGCCGGCGCCCCGGTAAACGTGCCCGCGGCCGAGATCTGCACCTGCTCCACGTCGCTCGTGCCCGGGCACGCCACGTACACGAAGCTCGGATTGCCCGCCCCCGGCGTGGGCTGATACGCCGCCACATACGCCGGCGCGCACCCCGCCTCCAGGCTCACCGTCTGCGCTGCCGTCGGCGTAGCCGTCGGGCTGGTGTAGATGTACAGCTTGTTGTTGCGGGCGTCGGCGACGATCACCGCCCCCGCGGTGGTCGGATCGGCCAGCACCCCGCTCGGTGCCGCCCCTGCCAACGGCAGCGACCCGACCACGGGTGTCCCGGAACCATCGGCAGCGAACTCCGCCAGCTCGCCCGACCCCGGACAGCTCACCCACACCTGGCTGCCCGTACCCGCCACCCCCGCCGGCAGCCGGCAGCCCGGCACATTACGCACCCCGCCCGCATAGCTCGACACCGCGTCGCTAGGCGGGGCGTGGAAGTTGCTCGCAAACACCGTCGAACCCGACAACGCCACAGACTCCGGGAACTGAAGCGACGAACCAAACCCACCCTCGACCGTCGTGGAGCACGACACGTACGCGCCGCAAAAACTCGCCCCACGGATGCTCACCACCTGATTCGAGCCGCCCAGCGCCACGTAGATCAGATCGTTTGCCCGGTCATACGCCACCCCCGTCGGCTCCGACCCCGCCCCCACCGGCAGATCCTGCAACTCGGCCTCGGCGGTGGGCGAGAGCACCGACACCGTGTTGTCGTTGAAATTGGCCACATAGACCTTGTGCGTCGACGGGTCAGCTGCCACCCCGATCGGGTCATTGCCGACCGCGACCGTCTCGCGCACCGCGTTGCTCGTGCCGTCGATCACCGACACCGAGCGGGCGTTGGCGGCGGCCACGACCACCGTGTGGGTGGACGGATCGACCGCCACTCCGGCCGGCCCGTTGCCGGCGGGGATCGTCGTGGTCACCGTGTTGGTGGTCCCATCGATCACCGTCACCCCGTGGCCGGAGAGGGCGGTCACGTAGACCGTATGGGTGGACGGATCGAGCGCCATCCCGTACGGGGTATCAGCCAGCTGGATCGTCGCCGTGACCGTGTTGGTCGCGGCGGCGATCACCGACACCGACACAGAGCTGTTGGCGTCGAACTCGTTGCCCACGTACACCGTGTGGGTGGACGGATCGACCGCCACCGCGGCCGAGCCGCTGTTGTTGGGGGTGGTGGCGACCACGGTGTTGGTCGCGCCGTCGATCACCGACACCGAGTTGAACTGGCCAGTACCCACGTACACCCTGTGAGTGGACGGATCGACCGCCACCGCCCGTGGATTGCTGCGCACGTGGATCGTCGCGACCACCGTATTGGTCGTGCCGTCGATCGCCGACACCGTGTCGTCGCCGTAGTTGGCCACGTACACCTTGTGGGTCGAAGGATCGACCGCCACCGCGCCCGGTGAGCAAGCCCCAGGCGGACCCGAAATGCATGTGGGGCTGCCGACGACGATCGTCGCGGTCACCGCATTGGTCCCCCCGTCGATCACCGACACCGTGCCGGGGGTCTTGTTGGTCACGTAGACCTTGTGGGTGGAGGAATCGACCGCCACCCCCTGCGGGTTGGTGCCCACCGGCACCGTCGCGCTCACCGAATAGAAGGTCGCCGCACCGGCCACCCCGCAGCATGCGAGCGCGACCAGAGCCGCCGCCAGTGCGCCGATCGCTACCCGAACATCAACCAAGGAACGTAACCCGATCCCGTGAGCCGGGCCGAAGACCTGTCATCGGCCGGAGTATCCCCCAGGCAGATCGCGCTCGCCTCAGGGAGGCACCCTGAACTTTTGCTAACCCGTTGCGTTAGGGTCCTGCAAATTGTGGGCAACGACTGGGGGCCGCTGATCGCAGAAGATTCGCCGCCGCTGCTCCAGCGCGACTGGGAGCTGAACAGCCTGAACGGTGCGCTGGAAGCGGCACGAGGAGGCGACGGGTCACTCGTGGTGATCGCGGGCGCCCCCGGCACCGGCAAGACCGCGCTGCTGTCGGCTGCCCTGAAACGCGCGCGCGGACGGGGCTTCATGATTCGCCAGGGACGAGGTTCAGAGCTCGAGCAGGAGCTGTCCTTCGGGGGGATCCGGCAGTTGTTCGAGCCGTTGCTGAGATCGGTGCCGCTCGGTGAGCGTCGGCGACTTCTCTCCGGAGCCGCCGCGCCCGCCGCGCGGCTGTTCACCGACACCCCGCTCGATCACGGAGCCCGAGGCGACGGCGGCTTCGCGACGCTGCACGGCCTGTACTGGCTCGCCGCCGGTCTCAGCGCCGGCGGTCCCCTGATGCTTGCCGTCGACGACGTGCACTGGCTCGACGCCCCGTCGCTGCGAGCGTTGAACTACCTGGCCGGGCGGCTTGCGGACGTTCCGATCGCGCTGTTTGTCGCGATGCGCCCGCACGCCCCGAACAGCGTGGCGAGCCTCGTCCACGGGCTTGAGTCCCAACCGGCAGCGCTGCGGCTTGAGCTCGCAGCCCTCCAGCCCTTCGCCGTGGGCGAGATCGTCCGCGCCGCGATCCCGGAGGCCAGCGAGGACCTGTGTGCCGCCTTTTACGAATCGAGTGCCGGCAACCCGTTCTACTTGCGTGAGCTGCTTCGCAGCCTCGCCTCCGAGACCGGGGCCGTGCCGTTGGCCGACGCTGTGCGACGGGCGACGGTGGCCTCGGTGGGCGACCGGGTGATGCGCCGAGTCGCGAGGCTCGGCTCCCGCGCCCCGCGGCTCGCCGCAGCGATGGCGGTGCTCGGATCCGGTGGACGGTTGCGCGACGCGGCGGCCGTTTGCGGACAGGACGAGCCGGATGCCGCCACCGCCGCTCGCGGGATGCGACGCGTCGAGATCCTCGCTGCCGAGGATCCCTTCGAGTGGATCCACCCGCTCGTCCGCCGCTCGATCTACGACAGCCTCACCGTGGCCGAGCGGGACGCGCTGCACGAGCGCGCGGCCGACGTGTTGGCGACGGCGGGTGCCTCGCCGAGCGCAGTCGCCGTCCACCTTTCCGCGCTGCGCCCGGCAGGGTCGGCGAGCGTCGTCGCCGGGCTGCTCGCCGCAGCCGATGAGGCCCTGGCCCTGGACGCCCCCGAGGTGGCGGTGGCCGCGCTCCGGCGGGCGCTGGCCGAAGAGGCGCAGGAGCCGTCTCGCGCCGCCCTCCTGCTCAGGCTCGGACAGGTGGAGGTGACCCGACGGGATCCGGGTGCGGCCGACGTGCTGGGCGAGGTCCTGCACCTGTCCGAAGATCCCCGCGAGCGGGCGCTGGCGTCGATGGCGCTGGGCGAGTCCCAGATCCACAGTGGTCAATGGGACGCCGCCGCGGCAACGATCGCGGCGGCGATCGAGGAGGACGACGGCTCCGATCCTGCGCTGACGCTCGAGCTGGAGATGGTGCATGCCGTCGATTGCGCTCTGGAGCCAGCGCTGGTGGACGACTTCTGGGGCAAGCGGGAGCGGCTGCTGATTCTCAGCCAGGACGACTCGTGGGCGGGCCGAGCGCTGTCGGCGCTGTTCGCTCTGGTCTACGGCTTCCGCGGTGAGCCGCTGGAGCAGGTGTTGCCGCTGTGCGACCGCGCGCTCGCCGGTGGTGTGCTGATCGCCGAGCGAGGCGCTGGTGCTTGGGTGCCCTCACACATCCTGGGGGGGCTGGTCGTGGTCGAGGCCTACGAGCGCGCCAGTGGCTTCGCCGACGAGCTGGAGTCGGCCGCGCGGGCTCAGGGCTCCGTCGCCAACGCGATCGTGGCGAAGGGTTACCGCGGCTGGGCCGCCGCTCGGCAGGGAGACCTCGCCGGAGCCGAGGAGATTCTGCGCCCGATCGCCGACGCGGCGGTCACCAACGGGATGCTGCTCGCACTCGTCACCGTCCTTTGGTACATGGCCGACGTCATGCTTGAGCGCCCGTCGCAGGAAGAAATGCTGGGGCTGAGCGAGTCACTGGAGCTGCCAGAGGCGTTCATGGAGACCGCGGGCGGGGCGTGGGTCATGTTGGTGAGGGGGCGCGTCCGGGCGTTCCGTGGCGCCCGGGAGCAAGCCGAGCGAGATCTCCGCGCCGCCGGCGGGATTCTCGATCGACTCCGGTTCGGCCCAAGCCATGATGCCTGGCGCTCGGCGCTGGCCCTGATCCTCCTACCTGAGCAGCTCGACGAGGCCCGTACGCTCGTCGAGGAGGAGCTCGCTCTGGCGCAGGAAACCGGTCTGGACCGCCCGCGGGGCATCGTGCTGCGAGCAGCGGGACTGCTCGCCGGGGGCGACGAGGGAGTCGAGATCCTGCGCGAGTCGGTCGCCGTGCTGGCGGAGTCGCCGGCCCGCTACGAGCACGCCCGCTCGCTCGTCGAGCTCGGGGCGGCACTCAGGCGAAGCGGCCGGCGCGGCGACGCGCGGGAGCCGCTGGAGGCGGGAATGGAGCTCGGCCAGTCCTGTGGCGCCGAGCGCCTGGTCGTCCGGGCGTATGAGGAGCTGCTGGCGGCGGGTCTCCGGCCCAGGCGAATCGTCCGCTCGGGGTTCGGCGCGCTCACCGCCAGCGAGCGGCGGATCGTCAGGCTGGCAGCGGCCGGACACTCCAACCCAGAGATTGCCCAAGCGCTGTATGTCAGCCTCAAGACGGTCGAGACTCACCTCTCCCACGCCTACCGCAAGCTCGACCTCTCAGGTCCGCGCGCCCGCCGGCGCCTCCCGGACCTCGTCGCGCAGGCCAGCTAAGCCTGGATCCATGAAAGCGCGGGCAACCGGCATGAAAGAAGGGAATGGAAGAGTCCTACATCGAAGATCTAGCGAAATCGTGATGGCCTTCCACGATGGGGTCGCCCGAGCGCGGGCGGGAACGATGCGCCTGCCGATGGTGATCGCATCGCTCGACGAGCTGCTGGCGGCCGGCGGCGCTTACGCGAAGCTGTTCAACCTTCAGGCCGCCCCATATCGGTGAGCGTGCTCACTACGAGCCGCTCGCTGCCCGCGTTCCTGTTGCGCGGCGAGCCAGGCGGCGTGCAGCAGCGTCGCCGCGGCGAGCGGTGGGTTGTCCCGGGACCACGCACGGCGGAGGCGAGCCGTATCCACGAGGGCCGGATCGGCGCCCGAGCCGGTCCAGCCCGCGGCGAATGCGCGGGCTTCGCGGCGCCAGAACGCGCGGCCGAACTCGGCCTTGCCGTGGCGGTGCACGAGCGCGGGCGGCAGCAGATCTCCGAACACGGCCTGCATCGCCGTGGCTCGGTCGGCAAAGCCGGCC
>JALYYW010000070.1 GCA_030946085.1 Actinomycetota bacterium | reverse complement strand
CCGCAGGGGTGGCGCGATCCCACCGGATCTCGCGCCAGCGCCATCACGCCAAGCGCCGCCGGCCCGTCCGAGCGCGCGCGTTCGACACCTCGGGCTTCGCCACGCTGCTGAGCTTCGTCGATCCCTCCGACCCCGAGGCCCCCACCACCGTCAGGGGGCACAGCTTCCCCTACCAGACGCTGCCGGCCGTGGGGCGGGCCATGCGCGCCACGCTCGCCCTGCCCGATCCCGGCTCGACCCAGTCCGCCAACACGGTTGCGGCCGGCGTGGTCCCGCGGGGCGCCGCCGCCGACCCCGCCACCCCTGCGGGTGGGGGACCGGCAGGCCTCTCTCCGGCGTCGGGGTCGGGGACGAGTGCGGGCGCCGGCCTGCTGGCCTTCCCGCGCGAGATGTCCAACGCCCTGCTGGTCTCTGCCCGCCACAGCGCCAGCGGCCACCCGCTGGCGGTGATGGGCCCCCAGGTCTCCTACTTCACGCCGCAGATCCTGATGGAGGAGGACGTCCACGGGCCGGGCATCGACGCCGACGGCGCCGCCTTCCCGGGGGTCAACCTCTACGTCGAGCTCGGACACGGATCCGACTACGCGTGGTCGGCGACCTCCTCGGGGCAGAACATCGTCGACACGTTCGCGGCTCCGCTGTGCAACCCCACCCGGGGCCCCGTATCCACGCAGTCGAGCTTCTACCTGCTGCGCGGGAGCTGCGTGCCGATGGAGACGCTCACCCGCAGCGAGTCCTGGCAGCCCAACCTGGCCGACAGCACGCCCGCCGGTCACGTGACCCTCCGGACCCAGCGCACGGCGTTCGGCCTGGTCATCGCCCGCGCCCGCGTCCATGGCCGGCCGGTCGCCTACACCAACCTGCGCTCCACGTATATGCACGAGCTCGACTCGGCGCTCGGCTTCGAGCGCTTCAACGAGCCGGGACAGATCCACAGCCCGCGTGACTTCTTCAACGCCGCCTACAACATCGGCTACACCTTCAACTGGTTCTATACCGACGACCGGCACATCGGCTACTTCGACTCCGGTCACAACCCGATCCGGGCGCCGCATACCAATCCCCTGTTTCCCAGCTGGTCAAGTGCGGCGTGGCGCGGGTCGGCTCCCGCCGCGCTCAGCTCGCCGGACTCGACCCAGTCGGCTCAGACCTCGCCCTCGACCCACCCGCAGGCCATCGACCAGAACTTCCTGACCAGCTGGAACAACAAGCAGGCTCCCGGCTACGGCAACCCGGCCACCGCGCAGCAGTTCTCCTCGATCTACCGCTCGAATCTGCTCGACACGGAGATCCAGGACAAGCTGCGTGCCGGCGCGGGGAAGGTGAGCCTGACCGACCTGGTCAACGCCATGGGCGATGCCGGCACGCAGGACCTGCGGGGGACGACGGTGCTTCCCTACCTGCTGGCGGTGCTCGGCCACCCCCGGGACCCGGCCCTGGCGCAGGACGTGGCCGAGCTGCGGGCCTGGCTGGCGAGCGGGGCACACCGGATCAACCGCCCCCGCCCCGGCGCCTCCGGCACCTACGAGCAGGGCGCTGCCGTTCGGATCATGGACGCCTGGTGGCCGCTGCTGGTCCGCGCCGAGTTCGGGCCGGTGCTCGGAACCGCGCTGCTCGGGCAGGTGCAGGGCGAGTTTCCAATCAACGATCAGCCCGGGCACAGCACCAGCGGACCCCACCTGGGCTCGGCCTTCGACGTCGGCTTCTACGGAATCGTGCAGAAGGACCTGCGCGCGGTCCTGCACCGGCGCGTGGCCGGCCCCTTGAATCGTGCCTACTGCGGGCGCGGCTCCGTAGTCGCCTGCCGCGCCGCGCTGCAGGCTTCCCTGCGCGCCGCTGCGGCCGAGTCCCCAGCGCAGGTCTACCCCGCCGACGGTGTCTGCGCCGCCGGTGACCAGATGTGCTCGGACTCGATCCAGTTCCGCGCCATCGGCGCTGTCAAGCAGCCGCTGGTGGAGTGGATCAACCGGCCCACCTTCCAGCAGGCGGATGAGATTCAGGGCCACCGAACCCCCTGAGAGCGGGCGGCCGATTGCCACCGCTGAGAACCGCAGAAGGTCCGATCCGGGGCTCTATACTGATCCCGCTCACGCCGGGAGGCGGGGGTTCCCGTTCCAGGGGGAGCGGGTTTTCTTTCGCCCAAACGCCCTCATTCCCAAGGTCTTCACGCCATGCCCAAGGACGTCATTCTCACCCCTGAAGGACTCGCCAACCTCAAGGCCGAGCTTGACCAGCTCGCCACCAACCGCCGCCGGGAGGTCGCGGCCCGGATCAAGGAGGCGCGGGAGTTCGGCGACATCTCCGAGAACGCCGAGTACGACGACGCCAAGAACGAGCAGGCCATGCTCGAGGCCCGGATCGCCCAGCTGGAGGAGAAGCTCCGCTCGGCAACGGTGATCGACGCCTCGAACTTGACCAATGACGTTGTCAGGGTCGGCTCCGTGGTCCACGTCAAGGACGACGGCGGCAAGCCCACCAAGTACACGATCGTGGGCTCAGCCGAGGCGTCGCCGGCGGAGATGAAGCTCTCCAACGAGTCGCCGGTGGGCAAGGCGCTGATCGGCCACAAGCGCGGCGACGAGGTCGTCTTCTCGACCCCCCGCGGCGAGCGGCGGCTGAAGATCACCAAGATCGAGATCGACTCCAAGTAGGCGACGGGCATGGGCGAAGCGCCCGGCGACGTCTTCGCCGACCGGCGGCAGAAGCTGGAGGCGCTGCGCGCTGCGGGCGTGGAGCCGTTTCCCCATGATTTCGATGGGGTGGAGCCGGTGAGCGCGGTGCGCTCGGCGCACGCCTGGCTGGCGGCAGGGGAGGAGACCTCGACCGCACACCGCGTGGCCGGGCGGCTGGCGGCTCGCCGCGGCCAGGGGAAGATGGCCTTCTTGGACATCGTCGACCGCTCCGGCGGGATCCAGCTCCAGGCTCGCGTCGACGAGCTCGGGCCTGAGGGCATGGAGCGATTGACGAGCCTCGATCTCGGCGACCTGATCGGAGTCGACGGACTCGCCTTCTGCTCACGCCGGGGAGAGCTCAGCCTGCGGGTCACCGACTGGACGCTCTTGGCCAAGTCGCTGCGACCGCCCCCGGAGAAGCACCACGGACTGACCGACGTGGAGACGCGCCTGCGCCACCGCGAGCTCGACCTGATCGCCAACCCCGAGGCGCGCGAGCTGTTCATCACCCGCGCCCGGGTCATCGGCGCGGCGCGGCGCTTCCTGGACGGCGAGGGGTTCCTGGAGGTGGAGACGCCGGTCCTCCAGCCCCTGTACGGGGGCGCGGCGGCGCGGCCGTTCACCACCCACCACAACGCCCTGGACCGAGAGCTGTACCTGCGGATCGCCACCGAGCTCTATCTCAAGCGCCTGATCGTCGGCGGCCTGGAGCGGGTGTACGAGCTCGGCAAGGACTTCCGCAACGAGGGCCTCTCGCACAAGCACAACCCGGAGTTCACGATGCTGGAGTTCTACGAGGCCTACGCCGACTACCTGGACGTCGCCGCCCGCTGCGAGGGCCTCGTGCGCGCCGTGGCCGCGGAGATCGCCTACGAGGGCGAGTACGACTTCCACTCGCCATGGCGGCGCGAGACGCTCGCCGGCGCAGTCCTGCAGCGAACCGGGGTCGACATCCTGGCCGAGCGCGGGAACCGGGAGGTGCTGGCGGAGGGGATGCGCAGCGCCGGGCTGACGGTTCCCCAGGGCGACACCTGGCCGCAGCTGGTCGACGAACTCGTCTCAAAGCACGTAGAGCCGACGCTGATCCAGCCCACCTTCCTGCTCGATTACCCGGTGGAGCTCTCGCCGTTCGCCAAGCGCCACCGCGCCCAGGAGGGCCTTGTGGAGCGCTTTGAGGCGTTTGTGGGAGGGATGGAGCTCGCCAATGCGTTCTCGGAGCTCAACGATCCCGACGAGCAGCGCCGGCGCTTCGAGGAGCAGCGGGCGCTCTCCGGGGCGGGAGACGCCGAGGCCCAGCCCTACGACGAGGCCTTTGTGCTGGCGCTGGAGCAGGGGATGCCGCCGACGGGCGGCATCGGGATCGGGATCGACCGGCTGGTGATGGCGCTGACCGGGCTCCGCTCGATCCGCGAGGTGGTGCTGTTCCCGGCGATGAGGGACTGAGGACGCTTGTAGCGCGGCCGGGGCGCGTCTGTCGCCCGCGGGGCCGGCGTCGCTCGCCATGCAGAACGCGCCACGCGTCACTCGCCCACGAAGCCGCGCGGGCGCCTAAGCATGTGCCACGTGCACATCTCGCCAGCCGGCTCCCGGACGCCGAGCCGGTGGCGGGTTGTGCACCACCCTCCGGAGACGCGGGGACCGGTTGGTAGACTGGGGCATGGTCCCAGAACGTGCCGTGTCCTCATCGATCCCGGTCATCGCGCCGACATAGATGAAAGGAACGGCCGCCTCGGCGTCCTCGTAACCGGCAGCGCTACCCTGAGCCCAGGGATCATCTGATCCAGGACCACCCCTCGACCGAACCACACCGCCCGCCGACCAAGAGAGAAGCACAGCCACCATGTTCGAGCGATTTACAGAGCGAGCCCGCCAGGTGGTCGTCCTGGCGCAGGAAGAGGCGCGGACTCTCAAGCACAACTACATCGGCACCGAGCACATCCTGCTCGGTCTCCTGCGGGAAGAGGAGGGC
>JALYYW010000069.1 GCA_030946085.1 Actinomycetota bacterium | reverse complement strand
CGCGGTCGCTGATCGGTCCGGTCATGGCCATCGACAAGGTGGCTACCCCTTTCGGTCAACTTCGAGCGGTGACTTCGAAGTCCGCTGCCCGTACTCGTCGCCGGACAGTCAGCCGTGGCACGCGCGGTCCTGGACGAGGTGGAAGCGGCACGACATGCACCTTCATGCTCACCTGGCCGAGGACCATGCTTTGGTTGTCCGAGCCGGACTAAGGCCCGGCCACGAACTCCAAGCGGTTGCCCCACGGGTCCTCTGAGTAGAACCGCCTGACCCCCGGCAGTGCGTCATCCCAAACGACCTTCGCGCCGGCGGCCCCGAGGCGCGTTGCCAGGGCGTCGAGTTGGTCCGGCAGCACTCTCAGTGCGGGATGGGCCTTGTGAGCGGGCACGAATGTCTCGTCCACGCCGATGTGCAGCTGCTGGGGACCGAGCGTGAACCAGACTCCGCCGCGCTGCCGCAGCGGCTCGGGCTTCTCGACCTCGGACAGGCCGAGGAGCTCACTGAAGAACCGTCGGGCGTCCGGCTCGCAACCGGCGGGGGCGGCGATCTGAACGTGGTCGATTCCGATGACGCTCACGGTGCTGGCCACCGTACGCGAATCTCAGACCGTGGGGGGTAGCTGGAAGTTCTCCGGTGTGCTGGCGCCGCCGCCCGCGCCAGTTGAGGTCAGAGGTCGCGGAGTTCCTCGATCGCGGGCCGGCGTAGCGCTCGCAGGGTGATCAGCCCGGCCGCGACCACCGTGCCGACCACCGCCAGACCGACTCCGATCAGGTATCCCCAGGGGATCGACAGGAAGTCCGGCGGGGGATCGAATACTCCCGTCAGCACGTCAACCAGGGTGACCGACAGCACCGTCGCGATCAGTCCACCGAGGATCAGGCCGCCGCCGGTGACGAAGATCGACTCTCCCCACACGAAGCCGCCGAGCTGGCGGGGCCGGGCGCCGAGCGCGCCCGCGATCGCGAACGTGCGTCGGCGCTCCTGGAAGCCCAGCCCCAGCGCGAGGCCGCTGGCGGCGGCGGCCAGGACGACCGCGAACCCGAGTTCGATTCGGGTCAGCCCGGAAAGCTCGACGGCGGTCAGGTTGGATCCGACGACGCGGCGTTGATTGATGATGTCGGTTACCTGCACGCTCGGACCGAGGCGACTCGCGACGCGCTTGGAGACGACGGCGGGGCTGGTCCCGTCGGTCTGCACGAGGAAGCTGCCAACCGCGTCGGAGCCGGTTCTGGCCGCTACGTAGCTCCGGTTGGCGACGAAGAACGAGTCCTTCGGCGCGGTAGGAAACTCCTTGACCACGCCCTCGTATCGGAAAGGCACGGTGGTGAGCCGTTTGGTCCGCCCGTCCTGCAGCCGGAGCCGGATCGTGTCGCCGGGTTGCAATTGATAGTCCCGGACCGTCTCGGCGCTGACCAGGATCGCGTCAGGCTGGGCGGCGAGCTTCTTCATCAGCCCCGCGGCGGTGCCGCCCGCGAACCATCCGTTCTGCAGCTTGCCCTGGTGGGCGATCGACTGCGCCCTGACGCCATAGAGGTCCTGGAGGTCGGCGCCGATGTAGGCGAAACGGTGCTGGAGCGGCTCGACCGAGTCGACACCGGCGATCCCTCGTAGTTGGGCGATCCCCTGCTGCGGTCCGACGCGGGCGGCGGGCGATTCGGTAACGGTGACGTCGGCGCCGTTCGAGAGCCGCGCGTCCACCTCCGCCTGAGCCTGGTAGGTGGAGTTGAACACTGAGGTTGAACCGGCGAACGCGGCGGTAAGGGCCACGAGCGCCACGGCCCGGGCCAGCAGCTGGCGCTGACGGCTCATCGTGGCCGAGACGGTCGGAGCGAGCTCGCCCGCGAGCGGGCGCAGCGCCGCAGTCAGTGGGCGGCGACCTCGGCCCAGGAGTAGATCGGCCAGCCGGTAGGCGAGCAGTCCGAATCCGATCCAGCCCAGGACGGGAGCCAGCAGCGCGTACCAGTTGACCGACACCTGCGGCACACCTTCCGGCGCAAGCACCAGCTGATAGCCGTTCTGAGACGCCTGCCAGTAGACGAATGCGGCGATCGCCAGCGCGATGAAGTCAAGCCAGAACCGGGCCCACAGCGGCCCACGGGCCGCGCGCCCGACCTGCCGGCGCTGGCCGGCCACGGTCAACGAGCGGGCGTCGCGGAGAGCCGGTAAGGCGATCGACCAGGCGGCAATTGCCAGGCCGACGAGCCCCGCCCCGATCGCCCAGAGGCTGGCCGACACGGTTCCGGCGCCGAACGAGGCGGTGCCGAAGCTGCTCTGGCCGATCAGCAGTGCGGCGCCGAGCCCGAAGATCACTCCGAGCGCTCCGGCGAACAGTGTCTCGGCCAGCGCGATCCCCACCAGCGTCCGGGTCGAGGCTCCACGCGTCCGCAGCAGGGCTGCGTCCCGGCGCCGGCGCCCGGCGCCCGCCGAGGCGATCAGCGCAGTCACCAGCCCAGCCAGGATGGCGCCGGGGACGCCGAGAAATAGGAACAGGATCTGCGCGTAGAGGGCGTCCTGGCGGGCGGTGTCGAGCGCGGCGCCGAGGTTGTCGCCCACGATTCCCGCTCCGGTCATCCGAGCCTCGAGGTTGTGCGCCCGTGCCGACACGTTGCCGAACGCGGCGCTGGGGCTGCTGGGCAACGCGGGCCGGAGCATGGCGTGGATCTGGGTGCGGAGCAGCTCCGGGCGGGCGGCGATCACCGGCGCTTCCACGTGGGCAAACTCGGACTGGGGCAGGATGATCACGTTGTCCGGCGGCGCAGTGGCCTGGGCTCCCGGCAGGGCGCCGACCTTCTGGAACAGGGAATCGGCGTAGGGCAGGTCGACCACCCCGGTCACCGTGACCCGGGCGGGCTTGGCTCCCGGACGCGCGATGGTGACCGTGTCACCCGGCGCCACGTGCAAATTGGAGGCGGTCTGCTGCGCGATCAGGACGCCGCCCAAGGAACCCGACAGCAGCCGCAGCTCGCCCGGGAAGGCGGCGGCATAACCGGGGGCGAACCCCAGCACCTGCGCCGCGCCAGTCGTCTGGGTCGTGCCCTGGGTGACGGCGGTGAGGCCGGGGGACTGAGTGAACTGCGCCGGGAGCGCCGACTTGACGCCGGGAAACGCGCGGACCTGGCCCAGCACGCCGGCGGCGTCGGCGCCAGGCTGGACCTGTACCTGCCAATCGACGGCTACGCGGGCGATAGCGCGCTGGGTCATCTTGGCGTTGGTGGCCGAGAGGAACGCGCCGATCGAAGCGATCAGCGCCACCCCGACGGCGACGCCGAGGGTGGTGGCGAGGATCCGGGTCGGGCGGTGTATGAGGAGACCGCGGAGCCAGTTCAGCGCGACCATGTCGTCTCCCGCTCGCCGAGCCCGAGTTCTCCGTTGTGCATCTCCCACCGCTCCGGAAGGCGGGCGGCGACCTTGAGATCGTGCGTGGAGATCACCAGGGCGGCGCCGGCGTGCGCACTGGCGGCGAGCAGCACGTCGACGACAGCGGCGCCGTTGACAGTGTCGAGCTGGCCGGTCGGCTCATCGGCCAGGATCAGGCTCGGCGCTCCGGCCAGCGCCCGCGCGACCGCCACCCGCTGGGCCTGGCCGCCGGAGATCTCCTCCGGCAGCTTGTCGGCCAGCTCCTCGAGGTCGAGGGTGCCCAGGGCACGCCGCGCGACCTGCTGGGCCTCGGGGTTTCTCATGCCACCCAGCACCAAGGGCAGCGCGGTGTTCTCGAGCACGCTCAGGGGGGGAAGCAGGCTGGGTCCCTGAAAGATCACCGCCACGCGCGCGGGGTGGAGTTCCTCGCGCCTCCCGATCGCCGGCCAGCTCACCTCACCGGTGGTCGGGTCGTCGAGGCCGGCGATCAGATGCAGGAGCGTCGACTTGCCCGACCCTGACGGGCCGACGAGCGCTATCCGCTGCCCGCCGTGCACCTCGCAGTTGGTCGTCTGGAGCGCGACTGTGGCCGCCTGTC
>JALYYW010000093.1 GCA_030946085.1 Actinomycetota bacterium | reverse complement strand
ATCTCGGCCAGCAGCGTACCCACGGAGACCGTGTCCCCCTCGACGGCGTGGATCTTGACGATCGTGCCCGCCGCAGGCGCGGGCACTTCGGCGTCCACCTTGTCGGTGGAGATCTCGACGATCGTCTCGTCGACCTCTACGTGATCCCCCTCCTGCCGGTGCCACTGAAGCACGGTGCCCTCGGCCACGGAGTCGCCCATGGCCGGCATCACGACCTCGATCGTGCTCGCGTCGACTGCCATCCGGGTCAACTGTAACGCGTGCGAAATGGCACAGAGGCGCTGTCCCGAGGGCCTTTCCTACGGGCGGCGAGGACGAAGCCGATCGAGCCCGCGAAGGGTCCCAGCCCGCCCAGCACCGCCACCGTGACCGCCAGCCAGAACGGGATCACCCGCAGCCGCGCGGCGAGGATGCAGATCAGCGACATCCCGATCCAGATCAACCCGTGAGCCAGACCGAGGACGAAGGTCTCAGGCTGGGGGTTACCGGCGACGAACGCGCACACGAGCAGGGCCAGGTAGACCGCGGAGTGGGTGAACGAGGCCACCTCCAGACGGCCGAAGGTGATCAGGCGTCGGAGCACTTAGCCGCCGGCGAGCATCGAGGCCATCCGGCGCAGCGGCTCGTCGGCCTCCTGTGGCCAATGCTCCACCGCGGCCGGCCACCACGCGAACTCGTCGTGCTCGCGGTCGGGGGTCACGCGGACGCCCTCGTAAAGCCACGCCTGCCCTACCAGCAGCACGACACTGCTGGGCAGTCGCACCAGCGCTTCGACGCGCAGCCGCTGTGGCGCCACCGACCACTCCTCCTCCAGCTCCCGCGCCAATGTCTCGGTCGGGTTCTCGTCGAGCTCCACCGCGCCGCCGGCGCCGAGGGCCCACCGCCCCGCCCAGGAGGCGAGCCATTCCGCGCGCCGGCCGGCCAGCCACCGTCCATCGGCCGCGCGCACGATGCACAGCACCGACATGCTCTGCACGGCGTCCTCGGTACTCAGCCGCAGCGCCCATCGCGCGGGCTGCAGCTCCAGGTGCAGCCCGTCTTCGTCGGCGGCGTAACCCGCCAGACGTGCTGCCAGCCCGTCGTGGCTCGGAGAGCCCCGCCGGCGCAGCGCCTCGAGGGCCACGTCAGCGGCCTCCACGGCGACGGCCTGCGGCTCGTAAGTGTCAGTCAGCCACGAAGCCGTCACCTGGTCCGGTTCCCAGGGTCCACGAGCCAGCAGAGCAGGGGGACTCGTCACGGCGGCCTACGGTAGCGGGGTACCCTGCCCCGGGCGTGACACGGCAACTGAAGCACCGGGGGTGGGGCTACGAGGACGAGCAGCCCTCGCCGGCCGAGCAGCAGCAGAGCGCCGCCTTCCTCGCCCAGCATCTCGGGTTCGTGACGGCGCCCCGTCAGCGGCCAGTTTGGTCTACGGCGCCAGAACCGCAGCGGCACACAGACACCAGTCGATAGAATGGTATCTTCGCGCCGGGCAGCAGAGCCCCTCTGTACGAGCAGGAGAACGATGACCGAGGCGGCAGAGAGCGCAAACAGGTGGGAGCGTTTCTCCAAGGAAGCACCTGAGTCCTACATTCTCACGGGCTTCGAGTCGATGGGTGACAGTCCCGACGAACGAAGGCACCACTTCTTCGCTTCGGGGGATGAAGAAGTGAGTAAGTCGCTGGCCAGCGTCCAACAATGGAACCACGGCTGGGATCGGGCGCTGGAGATTGGCTGCGGGATCGGGCGCCTGACGATGCCACTGGCCCGTCGTTTCGCCGAGGTACGGGCAGTCGACGTAGCCCCCACCATGCTGGCCCGCCTCCGCGAGAATGCGGCGGACACCGGTCTAGCCAACATCAGAGGTTTCTTACCGACGGAGCCCTGGGACAATAACGGGGGCGTCGATTACGCCTACTCCTTCCTCGTTTTCCAGCACATCGAGGACCTCGCGGTCATCGACGACTATCTGATGCGCATCGGGCGGGCGCTGCTTCCCAACGGAGTAGCCCAACTGCAATTCGACACCCGACCCCGGACAGCAGCGTATCGTGCCCGGGCCCTCCTTCCCGATCTCGTTCTGCCTCGCTCGCAGAGGCGAGGCATCCGCCGCATACGCCGAAGCCCGGTCGAGTTGTTCGACATGGTCCACCGGGCAGGCCTAGTCGTGGCTGACCAGAGCGGTTTGGGAGGCGCTCAGCACACGCTGGTGCTGCGCAGGGTGGCCCAGCGTCGGCCTGTGTAGAGCCAGCTCGCACTTCAACGGCTTCGTCAAGAACCGCAACCGGGAGGCCCTCGACCAGCCCCGTCGACGCGTCCGGGGCTACGCCGCCCAGTGGTCTCGGCCAACATCCGCAATCTGAGCAGGCCCCCCGACCGAAGCAGCAGCCCGACCGCGATCAAGCAGGCGGCAGCGGACGCCGTGCTGGCGGCACCATCACCCACCATCACGCGGTGGGTCGCGATCACCGTCCCCGGTGTCACCGTCGCGACCGGATCCGTTTGCGCTGGCGCTCCGGGCGGCGAAGGCGGCGCTCCCCATCCGAGCGGGCGCTCAATCTCGGGGTGCTGATCACCCCGCTCAGCGGGCCGGCCTGACCGGGCCGCTCAGGGAGCCGCGACCCACAGCCTGCGCGCTGGGCGTGTGCACCTCGCCGGCGTCGCGGGCCGCTGCCCGAGTACCGGCGCCGAGAAGGCGCGCGCGACAGCGGAGGCCTGCGCGGCTTCGATCACGCATGGCGTGCGAGTACACGGATCGGCCGTGACGGCACCGGGAGCAGCGCCCGAGGCGGCACAGGCGTGGCCACGCAACGACGGGATGAGCGGCGGCGAGAGGGCCGATCACGAGCAGCGAGCCGGCGGCCAGCGTAAGTGCCAGCAGGGGATGAGCGGTCGCGCTAGCAACACATGGGCCAGTATGGACGCCCGTTTGTGGCGGCGCAAATGTCCATCGCCGGCGGCCCCCCGCTACTTTGCCGGCGATGAGGACGGTTGCGGTGCTCGGTCCGGGAGGCGTCGGGGGGTTCCTGGCGGCGGCCCTGGAGCGCTCGGGCCAGGCGGTGACGGTGATCGCGCGAGAGGAGACCGCCGCGGCGATCGCTCGTGAGGGCATCCGCGTGGAAAGCGTGCGCCTGGGTGGATTCGATGCTCGTCCCGGCACGAGCGCGGCGCTGCGCGAGCCGGTGGACGTCCTGCTCGTGGCCACCAAGGCGACCGGATTGGAGGCCGCGCTGGAGCGAATCGAGTCGACGCCGACGTTGGTCGTGCCGTTGCTCAACGGCCTCGATCACATGGAGCTCTTGCGAGCGCGGTTCGGCTCCGAGCGCGTGGCCGCGGGGACGATCAGGATCGAGGTCGACCGCCCGCAGCCCGGACGGATCGTCCACACCAGCCCGTTTCTCCGCGTGGACCTGGCGGCCGACGACAGTCGCGCCCGGTCGCTACTGGAGCCCCTGGCGGAGCTGCTGCGGGGAGCGGAGGTGCCCGTGCAGCTCGGCGACAGCGAGGCGCAGATCCTGTGGTCAAAGCTCGTGCGGTTGAACGCGCTGGCGCTGACGACCAGCACGAGCGATCGCCCGATCGGCTTCGTCCGCAGCGATCCGGAGTGGCGCGCCGCCCTGGAGGCCTGCATCGGCGAGGCCGCCGCCGTGGCCAACGCCGAGGGCGCCGTGAGCGATCCGGCGACACCGCTCGGCGAGCTGCTCGACGCCCACCCCGAGCTGGGCTCCTCGATGCAGCGGGACATCGCCGCCGGGCGGCCGCCGGAGCTCGATGCCATCGCGGGGTCGGTGCTCCGCGCGGGGGCGCGACGCGGGATCGCGTGCCCGACGATCACGCGGCTGGTCGCGCTGGTGGCGGAGCGGGCGGGGATCGCTCCACCGCAGGCGTAGCCGGTTGGCACATGTTGGTCCAAGGTGAACCAAAAGGTGACACGCGACCGGCCTCAGAAGGGCGGTCTGATCTGCGGGGCCTCGGCCGGCCCCGGCGCGTAGACCGGCTCGGCGGCCTCCTCGGAGGCCACCGCGTCCACCACCTCCTCTTCCTCCTCGCTCAGCTCAGCGTCGTGGTCGCCGTCGCAGAGGACCCTGAAGGCGCCGGTGGTGCGGCCGTCGGCCTGGAGCACGATCCCGGGAAGGATCTCCTCGCCCTCCTCCAGTCCCAGGCGCTCGATGTCGAAATGCGCCATCCCGATCCCCCAGCTGTGGTGGGTGGGGTTCTCACGGTCGTGCGCCGCCACCCCCTGAGCCAGCCGCTCCAGCAGGTAGGCGATTTTGTTGATCTCCGGCACAGCCGCGGAGTCTAGGCGCGGCGGCGCTCGATGATCTCCACCCGGTAACCGTCGGGATCCCGGACGAAGCACAGCCGCGAGCCTCCCTCGGAGACCGTGTACGGGGGCCGCTCGGGCTCGATGCCGTGCTCGGCCAGCGAGGTCAGCGTGCCGTCGAGCGCGTCGGTGGTGATGGCGATGTGGCCGTAGCCCGTGCCGAGGTCGTAGGGCTCGTCGTGGCCTACGTTGTAGGTCAGCTCCAGGCGCGGCTCGGGCCCGTCCTCCGGCAGGCCCATGAACACGTTTATGGCCTCCTGCCCGATCGGCAGCCGACGGACCTCGGCGAAGCCCAGGGCCTCGTAGAAGGCCACCGAGCGCTCGATGTTCGTGATGCGGTAGCAGGTGTGAACGAGGCTCATGGCGGGACAGGATACGCTCCGGCGGCGATGATCATCGAACGCTCGATGAACGAGAGCTGGCTCTCCAACACCTACCTGGTAGCCGACGAGCTCGGCTCCCAGGCCGTGATGATCGACGCCGGCGGCCCGGTTGCCCCGCTGCTCGGCGTGCTGGAGCGGATGCGCTTCGAGCTCACCCACGTGCTCCTGACCCACCACCACCACGACCACGTGGCCGAGCTGGACGAGGTGCTGGAGCGCCACCCGGGAACGCCGGTGCTGATCCACGCCGCCGAGCGGGAGCGCGTCCCGCAGGCCACGGGCACGATCGTCCCCGGGCAACCGATCTTCTGCGGCGCCCTGGAGATCGTGCCGCTTCACACCCCGGGCCACACCGCCGGCATGGTCTCCCTGCTCGTCAACGGCGCCGATGTCTTCACCGGCGACACCCTCTTCAAGGGATCGGTGGGCGGCGTGCGGGCGCCCGGCTCCACCACCTACGCCGACCTGCGGCGCTCGATCATGGACGAGCTGCTGAAGCTGCCCCCCCAGACCCGGATCCATCCCGGGCACACCGATCCCACCACCGTGGCCGACGAGCGGGAGCACAACGGCTTCGTGCGCATCTGGCGCGGGCTCGACCCCGAGGGTCACGAGCCGTGCACGGCGATGGGTCAGGAGGCGACGCTGATCCTGCTGGGCCAAGACTACGACGGCGGCCACAAGGCCTGGGTCCGCTGGCCCGACGGCAGCGACGACATCGTTCCGGGCTCCCAGGTGCAGCGCGGCTCGGCGTAGGATCGATCGGGTGGCGAAGGACAAGATCCCCACCTCCCGCGTGGGGCGCACCGCCAAGGTGGGAAGGCTCGCGGCCGGGCAGGCGATGCGCCAGGCCGGCACCCGCGCCGCCAACGTGACGCGTAACCCGCAGGGCCGCCAGGCGGCCCTGGAGCGGCGCCACATCGAGGCCGCCGAGCAGATCGTCGCCGCGCTGGGGACGATGAAGGGCGCGGCGATGAAGGTCGGCCAGGTGATGTCGTTCCTGGACCTGGGCGTGGTGCCCGAGGAGTACCGCGAGGAGTTCCAGCGCAAGCTGGCGGCGCTGCGCGACGCGGCGCCGACGGTGACCTTCAAGCAGATGCGGACGGTGATCGAGCAGGACCTCGGCGAGCCGCTCGCCGAGGTCTTCCAGGAGTTCCAGGAGGAGCCGATCGCGGCGGCATCCATCGGCCAGGTGTACCGCGCCCAGCTGCGCGACGGACGTGAGGTGGCGGTCAAGGTCCAGTACCCCGGCGTCGCCGCCGCCGTGCGCGCCGACATGCAGAACCTGGGGCTGATCCTGCGGCTGGCCAAGCGGATCGCTCCGGGGATGGATCCCCAGGCGATCGGCGGGGAGATCCGTGAGCGCATCGAGGAGGAGCTCGACTACGAGCTGGAGGCCCAGAATCAGCGCGCGATGGCCCGGCTCTTCCGCGGCCACCCGTTCATCGTCGTCCCCGAGGTCCTCAGCTCGCTCTCGCACGAGCGGATGATGGTCAGCGAGTACGTGCACGGCACCGGCTTCGAGGAGCTCAAGCGCCGCCCCCAGGAGGAGCGCGACCGGATCGGCGAGATGCTGTTCCGGTTCTACTTCGGGTGCCTGTACCGCCACCACCAGTTCTCCGGTGATCCCCATCCCGGCAACTCGATGCTGCTGGACGACGGGCGTATGGCCTTCTTGGACTTCGGCCTGTTCAAGCGCATGCCCGCTCGCGCGGTGGAGCTGGAGATGGCGGTGGCGCGAGCGGTGGTGGCGGGGGACAAGGAGACGATCATGCGACTGGGCAGCGAGACCGGCTTCTTTCCCGACCCGGAGCGGTTCAACCCGGACAAGGTGCTCGAGCACTTCCGCGCGGCGACCTCCTGGTACACCGTCGACGAGTTCATCGAGCTGACGCCCGAGTACGCCACTCAGGTGCTGATCGACATGAGCGACCCACGCTCGGAGTACTTCGGCCAGCTGCGCCACGAGTCGGCCCCGCCCGAGCACATCTTCGGGCGCCGGATGGAGGTCCTGACGCTCGCCGTCCTCTCCCAGCTGCGCGCCCGGGGAAACTTCCACCGCATCGCACGCGAGTGGCTCTACGGCGACGAGCCCGCCACCGAGCTGGGGGAGCAGGAAGCAGGCTTCCTCGCGCGGGCGGCGGTGTAGCCTGGGCCGTCCCTGCGCGCCGGCCTTCTGTCAGCGGACGAGCAGGACCCGGCTCCTGACAGTACGTCCGGCGTGTTTTCGTGGGCTTCGCAGGGTGAGCGTCGCCGTCGCGGTGATGCCACGGCGCGTCACCGATCTAGCGGCGACAGAATTCAGCTTGACCGCCAGCTCTCGCAGCGCGCCGCCCTCGATCGTGAACGGCACTGAGGCTCCAAGCGCGTCGCGGTGGAGGTCGCGCAGGACGAGGTTTCCCTGGCAGAACAGCCCGGGCCGGGCCTCGCAGGTCAGCGTCACGGTGGCGATGCGGCGCTTCACCGGCACACGCCGGATGAGCGCCACCCGCGGCCGCGGAGGGGGTGGGAGGTGGAGGTTCACCCGCGCCAGATCCCCCGAGAGCTGCTCGGCGATCCAGATGTTGCCGTCTGGCCCGGCGGTCATGGCCACGGGATAGCTCCCGACGCCGACGTAGGGCGCAAACGGCCAACCCGCCGGGGTGCCCAGCGGCCTCTCCACCAGCGACCCATTCGGAGTCACGTACCCGTAGTTGCCGGCTTCAGGCGCGGGCAGGCGCTCCGGAGGGCGCCAGTCGACGAACCACTCGTTCCCGTCCGGCCCAGGAGTCACCGCCGGCACGGAGTAACCGGTGTCACTTGACGCCAGGGGAAACCGGCTTAGCGATCCCCTCGGCGAGATCCGCACCAGCTCAGACTGCCCACCGAGCCAGGTGGAACCGCCTCGGCCGGAAGCAAGGTTGTTCCACAGATCCACGCCAGCGTCCGCGGGCTGCCCTGGCTGCTGAGACCGGACCCGCCCGCTGGGGTCTAGCGTTAGCACATCTGCTCTGCTGAGCGTGGTGCTCGTGTATGGATTCCCATCGGAAATTGTCACCACACGCACGTCCGAACCAGGACCAGCCGCGACGCCGCCTACGTAGTTGCTCAGTGGAAAAAACCGTATCTGACCGGTGGGCGAAGCTCGTCCTACAACGAACTGGCTATCGAGGGTCGCGCTGAACCACAGGTTGCCATCAGATCCGGTCGTAATCGTCTCGCCCTCAAGGTAGTCGACTGGCCACTGCGTGATCTTCCCTCTCGGGGTAATCCTACCGAGGTATCCGTAGTCTCTGTGGGTATCGCCCTGGTTTAGGAACCATAGGTTCCCGTCCGGTCCGGCCGTTATCGACGGCAAGAAGCCCTCGCTGTGAGGGACGGGGAACAACGTCACCCCCCCTGCAGGAGAGATGCGGCCGATCGCGCTGGGGTGCTGCTCGGTGAACCAGACGTTGCCATCAGGCCCGGCCGTCACCGACTGGGGCGAGCCCTTGTAGCCACTCAACACAAACCGGGTGATATCGGCCGCCCCGGTCGGCGTGCTGGCGTGCGCCGGCGCGCACGACATCATCAGCACGACCAAGCCGAGAACAACAGGCAAGCTGGCTGGCCAGCGCCGTTTCCACTCTTGTAGGCGCATCGGGCAAATACGTGGTTGCTCGCTCAGCCTAGGGAACATGAGGATCGGTGCTGGCATAGTTGTTCCCGAGGTTGGTGCAGGAAGAAAATGCCCAGTAGACGAGCGCGCAATACGCGGGTCGCGGGTACGGCGTCGCCTGATTGTTGGCGTTTACGCGCCCAGCGTCTCGAGCCTCACGCTCACTCTCCAGCAGTTGGCTGTCGAACGTGTTGTCTCCCTCGTCCATCGCGTAGTAGAGCGCAGCATCCACCTGCGGATCGAGGCGGATGTTCTCAAAGTTGTTGATGTCGTTGTACGCCGCGCTCTCAGCGGCGGCGCTGTTGCCGTCAGTTTGAAAGAACTGGGTGATTCCTCCATTTGGCTCAGACAGCTTGACCCCACCCTCTGTCATCCAAACCCGCGCCCCCCCGTACCCGGCTTGTTGGAGCTGCTGGACAAAGTTCGTCGTAGATGTTGGCGCGCCAAACGTGATCTCGTTGTACGCGTGATAGGACCAGACTGAGGGGCTACCGAGGACTGAGACACCACCTGACTTGCTGCCCAATGCGGAGATGTATTCCGATGCGTACCTCGGCCCTCCGGCCAGGTAGGCGAACTCGCCGGCGAGCGTCGGAAAGCAGAAGTTCGAGGTGAGGCCAAGACAACCGTTGTTGAGCAGTGCTCGTTGCGCGTCGTACCAGTAACCGGCAGCGGTTGACGCGGGTACGGAGCTCGGCCCCGCGTCCGGTTCGTTCCACGCCCCCCAGAGACGTACGCTCGGGCTACTCGTCCCAGGCGGATCGACGTGATTGATCAGGTTACCGACCCAGGTGATGTAGGCGGCATCCGTCGGTGTACCATCGCCTTGCTGGTACGCGGTGGAGATCGAGATCACGGGGTATACCGCCACTCCGCGATACAAGGCTTCTAGATATACCTTGTAGAGGAACCAATCGAGACCGGCGCACGGGTTCCCGCCCAAACCCGGATCCGTCGTGCCGTCGTTGACAGTCCCGTTCGCGTTGTACGAGCACGATTTCATCGTGTCCCAGGACACGCCGACACGCACGATGTGGGCAGCTCCGAAGCTGCCGTTGCCAACCCCAATCATGTAGTCGTAGAACGGCTCCATCCCCGCCAACGAGTACGGCTCGACATAGGGAGCGACTGGCGGAGGCTTCGCGTTGAAGTCGGAGTCCCAGGAGCCCATGAACGCCGCATCACTCTCGGTAGAGAGCCCCAGCGTGGCGAAATGCGTCCCCGAGGGCGGCGGCTGGAGCGTCGTGGGATCGACTTCAACTGGATAGGAGATTCCCGGCGCGGTGTGCTCAACGGAAAGCGTGATGACATTCCCGCGAACGCCCAGCCCGGACGGCACGGCATGTCCGTCGGCGTCGGCGGCCCAGGGACGCATCATCACCGCCACGACCTTCCCCGCGGCCTCTCTCGACGCACTTGCCCCAGCGGACTGCTCGCCGTCGTAGGCCGCTTGGGTATCCGAGGGTGCGGCGGGCTGGGTTCCGGACGCGCTGGGTGGAGCTACAGCATCCGCCTGAGGTGCACCGAGCGGATCACCGCCGACCTGATGATCGAGGTTCGCCAGCTGCTGAATCTTAGCGATCGTGGGGGGGCCAGTCGGCGTTCCCGGTGGGAGCCCCGGCGATGTCGGCAGCGCTGAGATGCCGGCTGGAGATGAGAGCGCCCGACTCGCCGAGCTCTGGAGGTCCAGCTGCACGACGGCAACAGAGCCATCGGCGAGGAGCTGCAGCCGCTGGAAGGGCCCGATCGACACACGCCAGGAAAACGAGCTTGGCGCCGAAGCGCCGCGCAGCTGCTCGATCGTCTCCACCCCGAGCGGCATTGGGCGCATGATGACGTCCGTCGATGGCGCGGTGTCGGCTGCAACCCCCGCCGATCCCACGGAGCTCATGGATGTCGCGTCTGTCGAAATCGACAATGGCGTAAACGTGAGGCGGCCCATCAACGCAGTGTCCAGCGCGAAGCCCAACCGAGGATCGGCCGCAACGCCCGAGGACACCAGCGTGCCCTCCGACGGCAGCCAACCGCCCGCCCCGGCACCCAAGCGCGGCGCTACCGGCCGTCCGTCGATGGTGGCGGTCTGAGAATCGGCGACAGCAGCGGGGTAAGCGGCACGCGCGGTCTGAAGCGCCTGATCAGAGCTGACCACACCATCGGGAGCCGCGGCGCGGGCCGCACCGAGAAACCCGCAGAGACAAGAGATGCTCACGACCCAGAACATCAGCAGCGCGAAGAGCGCCCGCCTCCGCAGGCAAGGTTTATATCCCGCAACAGCACCCACCCCTGACTCCCTCTCTTGAGTAAAGGACGCCGGCCGCTCGTCCACCCGGCGCGATGGCTGATGCGGCTACACGAACAACGCTACGCCTCCAAACCAGCTTTGACAAGTCGCAAGCCGGGCGGGCGGCTACACCTCCTGGATCTGCATCAGGCTCGTCGTACCGGGGCGCCCGCTGGGCAGGCCGGCGGTGATCCCGACGCGCCCGCCGGAGCTCACCCACCCGAGCTCCACCACCCTCCGGGCGGCGTCGGCGATCAGCGCCTCGGTTACCTCGTGGCGGCGCATCGAGGCGGCCTGCACGCCCCACATCAGGGCACAGCGACGGACCGTCTCCCGCCCGGGGGAGAGGGCCAGGATCGGCACCTGGGGGCGATGGGCAGAGAGCAGGCGCGCCGAGCGACCCGATAGGGTAGGCACCACCAGCGCGTCCAGGTTCAGGTCCCGGGCGGCGGTGCAGGCGCTGTAGGCCACCGTGTAGGCCGGATCCCGGCCGTCACGCAGCACCCGGTCCTCGTTCCATGTCCGGTAGGAGAGCGAGCGCTCGGTGCGCAGGGCGACCGCGGCCATCATCGCCACCGCCTCCACGGGATAGGAGCCGATCGCCGTCTCCTGGGAGAGCATCACGGCATCGGTACCGTCGAGGATCGCGTTGGCCACGTCGGCCACCTCGGCCCGGGTAGGGCGGGAGGAGGAGACCATCGAGTCGAGCATCTGGGTGGCGGTGATGGAGGGGCGGGCAAGGCGCCCCGCCTCCCACAGGAGCCGCTTCTGCACCATCGGCACGTCCTCGATCGGCAGCTCGATCCCGAGGTCGCCGCGCGCGACCATCACGCAGTCGGCGGCGCGGATGATGTCCTCGGCGTCGTCCACCGCCTGCGGCTTCTCGATCTTGGCGATCAGCGGCAGCCGGGTGTGCCCGCGCACGCTGGTCACGTCCTCGGCGCTGCGCACGAACGACAGCGCCACCATGTCCACGCCGATGGTCTCCCCGAAGCGCAGCATCTCGAGGTCCTCCTGCGGGAAGGCGGGCAGCCCGCGCGTTGACCCGGGGATGTTCAGCCCCTGGCGGGAAGCCACGGTGCCGCCGATCTCGACCCGCGTCTCGATCTCCCCACGGTCCGCGTCGATGGAATGCACGCACAGCCGGATGGCTCCGTCGGCGAGGTAGATGACGTCCTCGACATCGACCGCGGCCGCCAGACCACCCCAGCTGACCGACATGCGTCGCTCGTCGCCGGGCTCCCCCGAGCCGCAGCGCAGGATCAGCGTCTCCCCCGGCTTGAGCTCGGCGAGGTCGTTCTGGAGCGCGCCGATGCGGATCTTCGGCCCCGGTAGGTCCTGGAGGATCGCCACCTGCCTCCCGGCACGGCCGGCGGCTTCCCGGACGCGTCGGGCGTTCTCGGCGTGCATCTCGCGGTTGCCGTGGGAGAAGTTCAGCCGCGCTACGTCGAGCCCCGCCTCCACCATCCTCGTGAGTGTCTCCAGGTCCCGCGACGCGGGGCCGATGGTGGCGACGATCTTGGTGCGGCGCATGGCGTCAACCTACTGCACGCGACTCACGTGCCGGTGAACACTTCTTCACCGTCGGCGCTCAGCCGCCCGCCGGCGCGCAGATCGCAGATCAGGTCCCAGTGCAGGGCGCTGAGGTTGACCCCGCCGGTCTCCGGATAGGAGCGCCCGAGCGCCAGGTGGACGGTGCCGGCCATCTTCTCGTCGAGCAGGATGGTGCCGGTGGGCCGGTCGATGCCGGCATTGGTGCCGATGCCCAGCTCCCCCAGGAAGCGCGCCCCTGGATCGGTGGCCAGGGCGGCGGTGAGGTACTCCTCGCCACTGTCGGCACGCGCGGCGATCACCTCGCCCTCGGCGAAGGTCAGCTCCACCCCCCGCACCTCCACCCCCCGGGGGCTGGAGGGAACGGTGAAGCGGATCGTCCCCTGGGCGGAGTGCTCCAGCGGACCGGTGAAGACCTCGCCGCTGGGCATGTTGCGCCGCCCGTCGGAGTTGATCCAGGTGCGCCCACCGACGCGCAGGCAGAGGTCGGTGCCCTCGGCCTGGATCCGGACCTCCTGCGCCCGGGAGAGGCGCTCCACCAGCGCGGCCTGGAGACCGCTCAGCTGCCGCCACGCCGCCACCGGGTCCGGACGGTCCAGGAACAGTGCGCCGCGGACAAAGGCGGCGTAGGCGTCCTCGCCCATCCCGGCCTGCTGGGCCAGCGCCGGCGTCGGCCACAGCGTCCCGCACCAGCGACGAGACAGCCGCGCCTCCTGAACGGGTCCGCGGGCCCGGCTGGCGCGGGCGAGCAGAGCGGGATCGACCGCCGCCAGTGCGCGGGTGTTGGCGGGGGCGTTGATTCCCAGCAGCGCATCGGCCGACTGGACCTCGGTCAGCTCCAGCGGCGCGAAGCCCTCCAACTGCGCCGGACGTGCATGCTCGTAGAACTCGGCGGCCAGCCCCGGCGGAGCCAATCGCAGCAGCGGCCACGCCCCCCGATGAAGGACCGCGCGATGCAGCGCGCGGACCAGCGGCGTGGCCAGGGTGGTGGTGGAGATCAGCACCTGCTGGCCGGCGGCGACCTCCAGGCACCAGTCGCACAGCAGCGCGGCAAACGCCTCGGCGTCGATCACGGCGCCTGCAGCTCCGGAAAGTGCTCGGCGAGGTGCGCGCGCACCGCCTCCCGGACGAACTGCCGCTCGGCCGTCGAGGCAATGCGCAGGCGCCCGAGGAGCTCCCGCTGGCGGGTGATCCCCGCGCCGGCGATCGTCCATTCCACGGCCAGGCGCTCGAACAGGAACTCCAGCGCTCGCTGCTCGGCGTCCTCGTGGTGCAATCCACCCTGGCGCAGGGCGGTGTACTCGCGCCGGCTGGCCGGTCCGAGCGCACCCTTCAGCCTCAGCACGTCGCCCTCGGCGTCCCGGTAGTCGCTGACGGGCGCGGCGAGCTTCTCGCGCTGTCGGTGGCGACGGCCCACGCGCGCTCAGGCCGGGCTGGAGGCGGCTCGCTCCAGCTGCGCCGCCACCTCGCCGATCACCGGCTTGGCGTGACCCGCCCAGGCCTCGAGCGGGTCCAGGTGCGCGAGCGTGCGGATGGAGGCTCGCGCCTGCTCGGTGTCCTGGTTGAAGGCGGGGTGGGGCACATGGGCGGCGTTACCCCGGCCGGTCTGGGAATTCAGGGTGTAAAACGCGTCTGAGACGAGCGCGAGGCGGTCGCAGTCCCGAAACAGGCCGATCAGTCCCGGCGCGTGGCCGGGAAGCTCGATCACCCGGAAGCCCGCCACCTCGTCGCCCTCCCGCACGGTGCCCTGGATCTCCACCGCACCGCCGTCCCAGCTCTCCAGCAGCTTGGGGTAGATCGCCCGCACTCCGGGCGCCAGCCGCGTCAGGTCCCAGTAGGGGCGCAGCGCGCTCTCAGACTGCGCGGCGGGCACCTCGGCCGGGTGGCAGTACACCGGAGCCTCCAGGCTCGGCGCGGCGCCGCGATGGTCGCAATCGGCGTGACCGAGCACGATCCGCTTGACCCCGCCCAGGCGAGCGGCGACCGCGCGCACGCCCTCGGCCATGTCCGAGATGCCGGCGTCGAACATGGTCAGTCCGCCCTCGTCTTGGATCAGGTAGACGTTCATCGTCCGCAGCCTCCCTCCGCGCACGACCCACACGCCGTCGGCGATCGTCTCGGGCTCGGCTCCGTGCAGCCAGCCGTGGACACGGGTGCGGGCGTTGGCCACGCGTGCCAACCGAGCCTCCGAGGCCGACCCCACCGGGGGCAGGAACCCGAGCTGGCGGGCGATGTCGCCGCTGTCCAGGTAGGCCTCGTTGCCCGTGATGCGCTCATCGGCGACGCTGACCACGTCGCAGCCCTCGATCCTGATCCGCGCGCCGTTGGGCTGGAAGCTTTGGAACGAGCCGGGGCCGGCGAAGGTGCCGGTGGCGCGCCAGCGGACGGCGGCGCGCTCGTCGTTGCTCGTGCAGTCGACGATCTCCAAGCGGAAGTCCGGGAAGGCGGCGAACAGGTCGCTGAAGTATTGCCGGATGCCCTCGGGGGCCGCCAGCTCCTCACCGCCGACGAGGCGACCGATCGCCGCCGGCGCCCAGCACGCCAGCGCGGCGTCGAGGTCGTGGGCCGAGAGGGCCTTAAAGTAGCGGCAGGCGATCTCGGAGACGGGGGGCATGCAGCGCTCGCAGTCTACGCGGCGTCAATATCGTCTGAGCCCGTGAGCCCGCAACGAGAACTCGGGCGGGGGGAACGGGTGCTGCCGGGGGTGTGGCGGCTGCGGCTGCCGCTGCCCTGGCCGGGAGTGCCGCACTGCAACGCGTGGGCGCTGGCCGCGGGTTCGGGCGTGGTGCTGGTCGACACCGGCATGCACCTGCCGGGGTCGCTGGAGCAGCTGGAGCGGGCGCTGGAGCAGGTCCACCTGCGCCTGGAGCACGTGCGCCTGGTGGTCTGCACGCACGCGCACTCCGACCACTGGGGCCAGGCCGCTCCGATCCTGGAACGAGCCGGCTGTGAGCTGTGGATGCACCCCAACCACGCCCACGCCACGCGCGTCCACGAGGATCGGGAGCTGGCCCTGCAGAGCCGGGTGGAGGTCGGCCGGCAGAGCGGGGTGTCCGTGGCGGCGCTGCGCCGCTACGTCGAGCGCGCCAGGGAGATGCCCTCGGGAGTGGCCAGGGTGATCGAGCCCCACCGGGAGCTGGTTCCCGGAGTCTCGGTGGAGACGGATCTCGGCGACTGGAGCGTGCTGGAGACGCCCGGCCACGCGCCCTCACACGTTTGCCTGTTCCAGCCCGAGCGGCGGCTGCTGATCTCCGGCGATCACCTGCTGGGACGGATCTCGCTGTTCTACGACTACGGCTGGAGCCCCGATCCGGCGGGAGAATTTCTGCGCTCGCTGGACGTGGTCGACGCGCTCGACGCGCGCCTGTGCCTGTCGGGTCACGGCAAGCCCTTCGTCGACGTCCACGGGCACGTGGAGGGCAACCGCCGTTTGGTCTCAGAGCGCCTGCAGGCCGTGGGCGGTGCGCTGGGCGCCGACGGCGGCCGGACGGTGGTGGAGATCATCCCGGAGGTCTACGGCGAGCCGATGAGCGAGTACACCGCCACCTGGTGGCTGTCGGAGACGCTCTCCTACCTGCGCCACCTGGAGGTGAGCGGGATCGCGATCCGGACTCCCGGCGACGAGGTCGAGGTCTGGCGGCTGGCAGAACCTTGACACGTTCTTGTCAAGGTTGCTAGGGTGCCCGCACCTTGCGCATCGACGAGATCATCGCCGACAGCGAGCGGCCCGTCTTCTCGTTTGAGTTCTTTCCGCCCAAGACCGAGGACGGGGAGCGCACCCTGCGGGCCACCCTCGAGGACCTGCGCGCGTTCGACCCCGACTTCGTCTCGGTGACCTACGGCGCCCTCGGCTCTACGCGCGGACGCACGCTGGAGCTGACGCGCTGGATCAAGGAGGACCTGGGGATCGAGGCCATGGCCCACCTCAGCTGCGTCGGCTCCTCCCGCGAGGACCTGCGCGGGATCCTCGACGGGATCCAGGAGGCGGGCATCGAGAACGTGCTGGCGCTCCGGGGCGACGCCCCGCGCGGCGAGACCGAGTGGCGCGCGCATCCCGGCGGCCTGCGCTACTCCACCGAGCTGGCCACGCTGATCCGGGAGAACTACCCGTTCGCCGTGGGCGCCGCCTGCTTCCCCGAGGTCCATCCCGAGGCCGTCGACATGGCCCACGACCTGCACTTCCTGCGTGAGAAGGTGCAGGCGGGCGCGACGTTCCTGATCACGCAGCTGTTCTTCGACAACGAGCTCTACTTCTCGTTCGTCGACGAGGCGCGGGCGGCCGGGATCGAAGTCCCGATCCTGCCCGGGATCATGCCGATCACCGACGTGGCCCAGATCAAGACGATCACCGGCATGTGCGGGGCCACGATCCCCCCCGCGCTGCTGGAGGCGCTGGAATGGCGGGCCGAGGACCGCGACGCGGTGCTGGATCTGGGCGTCGCCTACGCCACCCTGCAGTGCGCCGAGCTGCTTGCCCGAGGCGCCCCCGGGATCCACTTCTACACGCTCAATCGCTCGCCCGCCACGCGAGCGATCCTCTCCGCGTTACGGCTGCATCAGCCGTGGGTGGCGCGCACGGTCGTGCGGACCGCCTGAGGGCGTTGCCGGGCGACGGCGTCAGCAGAGGGCCGCCCAGAGGCCTCAATCGGACAGCCTCCCCGGAGCACTAGGCTTACCCCTGAGGTTCGCTCCAGCACGGGGATCTCCGAGTCGGCGGATAACCGAGGAGCATCGACTCGTGTATCGCGTGGAGGGGGATGACCTGGTGATCCTCCAGGCCCGCTACCGCTACGACTGAGCTCACGCCTGGGGCGCGCGGATCGGGAGCGCGTGCGCCAGCGCCGGTCGACCGTCCGCCACGTAGCGGACATCGACGACGTCGTTGCGCTTGTAGGTCCCGATCCCCCACGCCCCCCAGAACCAGGCCCACAGGCCCAGCTTTTGACTGACCAACTCCCGGTGAAAGCGAAGCTCCCCAGCGCTGACCTGGTAGTCGCGGCCGAGCTCCTGGAGGACACCGTTGAGGTAGACCTCGAACGGCGGCCGCAGACCCGGCGGCAGCTCCACCCGCCACACCTCACCCATCAGGTCGCTCCCGCCGATGCCCGCGAGCACACGGCCTCCAGGCCGCAGGCGCCGAGCAGCCAATCGGCGGCCAGGCGCAGGGCACGCGGCCCGTACCCGCGTCCACGGACGTGGGGCACGAGCCAGATCTCCAGCTCGGTGCGGCCGCGCTCCCAGTCGACGGGCTCAGCGCGCAGCTGCCCGCGACAGGTGTCAGAGCCCGACTCCAGGATGGTGAGCGTGACACCGCGCCCGGAGGCGCGGTCCGCGCCGGCGCGCTCGCTGGCGCGGCCGAGCTGCGCCCCGCTCGGCGGGCGCTCCCGCCCCAGCGCCGAGTGCAGCTGGGGATCGTCCTGGTAGGCGATGAGGATCTCCGGGATGTCCCGCTCGGAGGCCATCCGGAGAGTGACGACCCCGTCGCTCAACAGCACCTCCAGGTCCGGAATTTCGGGCATGTCGTCTCCGCACCGTACCCTCTCCCGCCGTGGAACCGATCGTCTACAGCGTCCGCCGCTCCGAGCGGGCCCGGCGCGTGCGGGTGACGGTGGACCCAGCCCGCGGGGTGGAGGTCGTGCTGCCGCGCCGGGCGCCGCTGCGGGAGGCGGCCGCGGCGGTGGTGGAGCTGCGGCCGTGGATCGAGCGACGGATCGCCGAGCTGGACCGGGCGAAGGCCGCGGTGGCGGCGCGGGGCGAGCGCGTGCCCTATCTCGGCGGCCGGCTGGAGCTGGTGCCCCAGGCCGGGCGGACGCGCGTGCACCGCCCGGACCAGAACACTCTGCTGGTGCCAGCCGAGGATCACGTCCCGGCGCTGGAGCGGTGGTATCGCCGCGCCGCTGCCGCCGAGGTCGCCCCGCGGCTGGACCGCGCCTGCGCCGCCTCGGGGACGCGCTACAGCAAGCTGACGATCCGCGGGCAGCGGACGCGCTGGGCCAGCTGCTCGCGGATGGGCGCAATGAGCTTCAACTGGCGGCTGCTGCTGGCTCCCGAACCGGTGCTCGACTACGTCGTCTGGCACGAGGTCTGCCACCTGGAGGTGATGGACCACTCCCCCCGCTTCTGGTCGCTGCTGGCACGACGGTGTCCCGGGTACCGCGAGCATTCGCGCTGGTTGCGCCGCTACGGCGCCACGCTCGTGCTGGCGTAGGGGCTGACAGCAGCGCGGCGGCGGGCTGCTACATCTGAGGGCATGACCTCTGAGAGCAGCTCCAAGACCTGGTTCATCACCGGCGCCTCCCGTGGCTTCGGTCACATCTGGGCCCAAGCGGCGCTGGCCCGCGGCGACAAGGTAGCCGCCACGGCGCGAGACACCTCCACGCTGGGCTCGCTCGCCGAGCAGTACGGCGAGGCGCTCCTGCCGCTCAGCCTGGACGTCACCGACCGCACCGCTGCCTTCGATGCCGTGGCGCGGGCGCACGAGCACTTCGGAGCCCTGGACGTCGTCGTCAACAACGCCGGCTACGGGCTCTTCGGCACGATCGAGGAGGTCAGCGAGGAGCAGGCGCGCGCGCAGATCGAGACCAACCTGTTCGGCGCCCTGTGGGTCACGCAGGCGGCGCTGCCGATCATGCGCGGCCAGCGCAGTGGCCACATCCTCCAGGTGTCGAGCATCGGCGGGGTCGCGGCCTTCCCCACGGTGGGCCTCTACCACGCCTCCAAGTGGGGGCTCGAGGGGTTCAGTGACACCCTCTCCCAGGAGGTCGCGCATCTCGGGATCCGCGTGACGCTGATCGAGCCCGGCCCTTACGGGACCGACTGGAGCGGGAGCTCCGCCGTCAGGGCCGATCCGATCGAGGACTACGAGCCCGTGCGGGAGGCGCGGCGCCAGTCGACCGCTTCCCGCACCCAGGCCGACCCCGAGGCCACCGCCGAGGCGGTGCTGAAGATCATCGACTCCGAGGACCCGCCCCTGCGGCTGTTCCTGGGGTCCTGGCCCCTTCCGATCGCCGAGAAGGCCTACGCGCAGCGGCTGGAGACCTGGCGCGCGTGGAACGAGGTCGCGGAGGCGGCGCAGGGCTGATCCGCACCCGCTCGCCGGGCGGTTAGCGTCGGAGCTTCGCCGCTGCCGCCCGCCGCAGCGCCCGGTAGGGCGTCTCGCCACGGCGCTGCTCGACGACCTCCCGCCGGACCCGGCCGAGATAGGCCTCGGTCGACCCGTCGGCGCGTACGTCCAGTCCGGCGCGCAGGGAGGGGATCAACCGTTCCGGGCCAGCCAGCTCGACGCGGGCGATGACCCGCTCCACGGCCTCAAAGCGCCGGAAGCGAACGTCAACCGCCGTGCCCGGGGCGTTGCGGGCCTGCTCGCGAGCGTGGGCCTCCGCGGCCGCGAGCGCGGCGTCGAAGTCCTCGTGGCGCTCCCGCCGTACCCGGGGCCCGGTCCGGACCGTCAGTCTCCACGGCATCCGGCGCGGAGACTACGGAGCGGATCGCCGGAGCGGCATCCGCCCGAACTCCGAAGCGGCATCCGCCCCAACCGGCTCAGGCGGCGAGCTCGATCTCCAGCTCGTCGACCGTGCCTTCGTGACGCTGGCGGACCACCCGGCCCGGAATCCGCCGCGCCATCCGGTGAGCGGGGCCGTTCTCGGCCAGCATCGTGGCCGTGAAGTGGGTCACCCCACGCTCAGCGGCGGCCTGGGCCAGGCGCTCCATCAGCTTGGCGGCCAAGCCCTCGCGCTGGAAGTCGTCGCCGACGACGATCGCGAACTCCGCGTGATCACGGGTCTTTGGCAGCCGCACGAAACGGGCCACACCCAGGATCCGCGTGGGGTCCTCCACCGGGGTGGCCACCAGCGCGAAGTGGTCCTCACCGTCCACCTGCACCAGGTAGCGCGTGTCCGAGCCGCTCAGGTGGGGCTTGGCGGCGAGGAAGCGACGGTACTTGGACTGCGGTGAGAGCCGCTCGTAGGCCGCGTTCAGCTCCGGACCGTCGCTGGCGCGGATCGGCCGGACGATGACCTCTCGGCCGCTGGGCAGGCTCACGATTTCCATGAACACGATCGTAGGCCGCGCGAACGTGTGTTTGTGTGTGACCGCTCACACGGCCTGCGGGCTACTTGCGCCGGTGCATCGCCACGTACTCCTGCTCCCGCGGACCGGTGTAGATCTGCCGCGGCCGGGCGATCTTCTGTTCCTTGTCCTCGATCATTTCCAGCCACTGCGCGATCCACCCGCTGGTCCGCCCGATGGCGAACAACACTGGGAACATCTCCATCGGCATCCCCAGCGCCTCGTAGATCAGCCCCGAGTAGAAGTCGACGTTGGGGTAGAGCTTGCGATCGATGAAGTACTCGTCCTCCAGGGCGATCCTCTCCAGCTCGGTGGCGATGTCCAGCAGCGGGTTCTTGCCGGTGACCTCGAAGACCTCGTCGCAGGCCTGCTTGATGATCTTGGCGCGCGGGTCGAAGTTCTTGTAGACCCGGTGGCCGAAGCCCATCAACCTCTCCTTGCCCTCCTTGACGCCCTTGATGAAATCCCCGACGTTCTCGGGGGTCTCGATCCGGCGCAGCATGCGCAGCACCGCCTCGTTGGCGCCGCCGTGCAGCGGGCCGTAGAGCGCCGCCACGCCGGCGGCCATGGCGGAATAGGGATCGACCTGCGAGGAGCCGACGCTGCGCACGGCGCTCGTGGAGCAGTTCTGCTCGTGGTCGGCGTGGAGGATGAAGAGGACGTCGAGGGCGTGCTCCAGCCGCGGATCGGGCTCGTAGCGCAGCTCGGTCATCTTGTAGATCATCGAGAGGAAGTTCCCCGCGTAGGAGAGCTCGTTGTCCGGATAGACGTAGGGCATCCCCCGGTTGTGGCGGAAGGAGAAGGCCGCCAGCGTCGGCATCTTGGCGATCAGCCGGATGACCTGCATGTAGCG
>JALYYW010000060.1 GCA_030946085.1 Actinomycetota bacterium | reverse complement strand
GCAGTGGACCGGCCCGCGACCGGGGTGGCGGAGGCCGTGGCCGAGGCGCAGGCGGTGTTCGTGGCGGTGCCGGTGGGGGCACTTAGGGCGACGGTCGCCGAGGCTCTGGCGCACGCTCCTCGGGACTGCGTCGTGACCGACGTCGGCTCCACCAAGCGTGTGGTGGTCGCCGCCGTGGACGATCCCCGCTTTGTCGGCGGCCACCCCTTGGCCGGCGCCGAGACCTCGGGCGTGGAGCACGCCCGCGCTGACCTGTTCGACGGCGCCAGCTGGTACCTAACGCCAACCGCCCGCACGAGCGGCGTCCTCTACGAGCGCCTGCACCGGCTGCTGCACGCCCTCGGCGCCCACCCGTGCGCGATCGATCCGCAGACCCACGACCGGATCCTGGCCGCCGTCTCCCACCTTCCGCACGTGTTCGCCAACGTGCTCGTCTCGTTGGCCGCCGCCACCGTGGGCGAGGGCGGCGAGCTCCTGCCCGCGGCCGGGCCGAGCTTCCGAGACGCGACGCGGGTGGCGGGCGCCCCCAGCTCGGTGTGGACCGACATCTACGTGTCAAACGCCGATGCCCTGGCGGCGGAGATAGACGGCGCCGTGGCCCAGCTGGTGCAGGTACGCGATGCCCTCTGTCACGGCGATCGCGAGCGGATCACGGCCTGGAACGAGGCCGCTGCCGAGCATCGCCGCCGGCTGCTGGACCAGAGCCTGTCCGGCAGACCGCGGGTGGAGCTGCGGGCCTCGGTTCCCAACCGCCCCGGGGTGATCGCGCAGCTGGCGCTGGAGCTCGGTCGCGCGGGGGTCAACATCAGCGACATGGCCCTCTACCCTGCGGCCGACATGAGCGAAGGCGTGGTCGCGTTGTGGGTGGCCGGCGAGCAGGATGCGATCCGCGCGGAGGCGCTGGTGGGGGGTCTCGGCTTTCCGGTGGCGCGCGCGTGAACATGCGCTTCGATCCCTCCCCGCCGCTGCGGGGCAGCCTTCGCGTGGCCGGTGACAAGTCGATCTCGCACCGGGCGGCGATCATCGGCGCGATGGCCTCCGAGCCGGTGCGGATCTCCAACTACCTGAAGGCCGCCGACACGAGCTCGACGCTGGCGGCGCTGGGCGAGCTCGGCGTGATCGTCCAGGAGCAGGGCGAGGATGTCGTGATCCGCGGCTGCGGCCTGCGCAACGCCGGGGTGCCGCAGGCGGCGCTGGACGTCGGCAACTCCGGAACTCTGATGCGGCTGCTGCCCGGATGGCTGGCCTTCCAACGGGACCGGGAGTTCGTCCTGGACGGCGACGAGTCGATCCGCCGCCGGCCCATGGACAGGATTGCGGCGCCGCTGCGGGCAATGGGGGCGGAGATCGAGGTTCGGGAGGGGCTCTACCCGCCGCTGCGGGTGCGCGGCGCCCAGCTGGGGGGGCTCCGCTACGCGCTGCCGGTGGCCAGCGCCCAGGTGAAGTCGTGCGTGCTGCTGGCGGGGCTCATCACCGACGCCACCACGGTGATCGAGCCCGTGCCCACCCGTGACCACACCGAGCGGCTCCTGCTTCGCGCCGGAGCCCCGATCGCGCGCGAAGGCGATCCCCGGAGCGGGTACAGCGTGACCGTCGGCAACGCCGACGAGCTGGAGCTGGAGTCGCTCGTGGTCCCTGGCGATCTCTCTTCCGCGGCGTTCCTGATCGCCGCCGGGGTGCTGGTCCGGGGCTCGCGGCTGCTGCTGGAGGGTGTGGGGGTCAACTGGACGCGGGCGGGCTTTCTGCGGGTGCTCGCGCGGATGGGCGGGATCGTCCTCGGCGAGCTGGAGCCCGAGGGCCACTTCGGCGCCCTGGAGCCGGTGGCCGACCTCGATGTGCGCAGCGCCCCGATCGAGGCCACCACCGTGGAGGGCCACGAGGTGCCACTGGCAATCGACGAATTGCCGCTGGTGGCGCTGCTGGGCTGCTTCGCCGAGGGTGAGACGGTGGTACGAGGCGCCGGCGAGCTCCGGCACAAGGAGTCAGACCGCATCGCCACCGTCGTCGAGGGTCTGCGCGGCTTGGGGGCTGAGATCGAGGCCACCGCCGAGGGCTTCGCCGTCCGTGGCCACGGCGCGCTCCGCGGCGGTCGCCTGGAGGCGCACGGCGATCACCGCTTGGCGCTGCTGGGCGCGGTCGCCGGGCGGGCCTCCCAGGAGGGGGTGGAGGTGAGCGGGATGGAGGCCGCGGCCGTCTCCTACCCGGGGTTCGTGCAGGACATCGCCCGACTGGCCGCATGACGGTCGTCGCGATCGACGGACCCGCGGGGTCGGGCAAGTCCAGCGTGGCCCGGGCGCTGGCGCAGCGGCTGGGGTTCACCTACCTGGACAGCGGGGCGATGTACCGCTGCGTGGCGCTGGCCGCCGTCTGGACGGGCGCTTCGCCGGCGGAGGTGGCCGGACGCGTGCGGATAAAGCTGGGGGAGCGGGCGCTGCTCGACGGGAAGGACGTGACCGCCGAGATCCGGACCCCCTCGGTCTCGGAGGGCGCCTCACGAGCCGCCGCCGATCCGGCGGTGCGAGCGGCATTGGTCTCCCTTCAGCGCCGCATGCTCGCCGGAGGTGACTGGGTGGCGGAGGGGCGGGATATTGGCAGCGTGGTGGCGCCCGACGCCGACGTAAAGGTGTTCCTGACCGCCGATCCGCTGCAGCGCGCCCGCCGGCGAGCCGTGGAGCTGGGCGCCGACCCGGCCACGGTGCTGGCCGAGCAGACGATCCGCGACGAGCGCGACAGCACCCGGGAGCACTCGCCCCTGACCCCGGCCGAGGGGGCGGTCGTGGTCGATACGAGCGGGCTGACGCTGGAGCAGGTGGTCATGCGGATCGAGGCGCTGGTTGCCGGCGGAGCCGCCGGCTAACGTCCACCGGGACGGTGACCTCTAGCCTGGCGAGACGATGAAGGTCGCAATCGTCGGCTATCCGAACGTGGGCAAGTCCTCGCTGGTCAACCGCCTCACCGGCTCCCGGGAGGCGGTGGTGCACGAGCGCCCCGGGGTGACCCGTGACCGCAAGGAGCTGGTCACCGACTGGAACGGGCGCGCGCTGACGCTGATCGACACCGGCGGCGTCGACCTGGAGGATCGCGACGCGCTCGCCGGCGAGATCCAGGCTCAGGCGCGCGCGGCGCTGGCCGATGCCGCCGTGGCGGTGCTGGTCGTCGACGCCCGCGCCGGGCTCCGTCCGGGCGACCAGGAGCTGGCCGACCTGCTGCGGCGCGCCCCGCTGCCGGTGCTCGTGGCCGCCAACAAGATCGACACCGCCGCCGACCTGCCCCAGGCCGCCGAGTTCCACGCGCTGGGGCTCGGAGATCCGGTGGCGGTCTCGGCCGCTCAGGGGCTCGGCACGGGCGACCTGCTCGACCGGATCGTGGCCCACGCCCCCTCTGAGGAGGAGCCCCCGGCCGATGAGGAGGTCATCCGCCTGGCGCTCATCGGCCGCCCCAACGTCGGCAAGTCCTCTCTGGTCAACCGCTTCCTGGGGGCCGAGCGGGTCATCGTCTCGCCGGTGGCGGGGACCACGCGGGATGCGATCGATCTGCCGCTGCGCTACGGCGAGCGGCAGTTGACCCTGGTCGACACCGCCGGTCTGCGCCGGCAGGCGAAGGTCGGGGAGTCGCTTGAGTACTACACCGCCCTGCGCTCCCGCCGGGCCGCCGAGCGCGCCGACGTGGCGCTAGTGGTGTGCGACGCCAACGACGGCATCACCACCCAGGACCTGCGGGTGGCGGAGCTGGCCATGAAGAGCGGTTGCGCCACCGCCCTGGTGCTCAACAAGTGGGACGTGGCCGAGGGGGTCGACCTTGATCACGAGCGGGCTGTGGCGCACCGTAAGCTGCGGCTGCGCCCGCGCGTGCTGACTGCCAGCGCCAAGACCGGTCGCCACGTGGATCGACTGCTGGTGGAGGCCGTGGCGCTCGGGGACCGCGGTCGCGGCCGCATCCCCACATCGCAGCTGAACCGCTTCCTCTCGGAGATCGTCGCTGCCCGCCAGCCGCCGGCGGCCAGCCGCCGGCATCGCTCCAACCAGCGGATGAAGTTGCTGTTCATGACCCAGACCAGCGAGCGGCCGCCGCGCTTCTCGATCCAGGTGAACTCTCGCGTCCTGGTCACCCGCGACTACGCGTACTACCTGGAGAACCGCCTGCGCGCGCGCTACCGGCTGGAGGGGATCCCGCTGGTCATCGACTTCATCGAGCGGGGCGAGCGGCGAGGGGAGTCCGCCCGCCGGGCCGCCTCCGCGTGACCTTCTGCACTACCCTTCTCGACTTCCAGCCAGCTCCTGCACCTCGGCGCAGATTCAGATGACGGCGCGGCGCGCCACGCCGAGGTGGGGAGGCCGATTCGACCGCGGAGCCGTCTTTCCGATCCCATGAGCACGCTTTCCGACAACGAGTACCTGTTCACCTCCGAGTCCGTGACCGAGGGCCACCCGGACAAGATCGCCGACCAGATCTCCGACGGGGTCCTCGACGCCGTGATGCGCGACGACCCCACGGGTCGCGTCGCCTGCGAGACGCTCGTCAACACCGGCCTCGTGGTCGTGTCCGGTGAGATCACCACCGAGACCTACGTCGACATCCAGGACATCGCGCGCCAGACGGTCAAGAAGATCGGCTACACCAACGCCGAGTTCGGCTTCGACTTCCACACGTGCGCTGTGATCAACGCCATCGACAAGCAGTCGCCCGATATCGCCCAGGGGGTCGACACGGCCTTCGAGGCGCGCACCGATCCCGGCGACGACGACGAGCTGGACATCGCCGGGGCCGGAGACCAGGGCATGATGTTCGGCTACGCCTCCAACGAGACCGACGAGCTGATGCCGCTGCCGATCGCCCTGGCCCACAAGCTCGCCAAGCGGCTGGCCGACGTGCGCAAGGCGGAGATCGTTCCCTACCTGCGCCCGGACGGCAAGACCCAGGTGACGGTCCGCTACGTCGACGGTGCTCCGGCGGAGATCGAGAAGCTCCTGATCTCCACCCAGCACAAGGAGGGTGCCGAGTCGCTGATCAAGGACGACCTCTGGGAGCACGTGGTCGAGCCGGTGCTGCCCGCCGAGCTGTTCGACGCCCGCAAGCTGCACAAGAGCTTCCTGGTCAACCCCACCGGGCGCTTCGTGATCGGCGGCCCGATGGGGGACTGCGGCCTGACCGGGCGCAAGATCATCGTCGACACCTACGGCGGCATGGCCCGCCATGGGGGCGGAGCCTTCTCCGGCAAGGATCCCTCCAAGGTCGACCGCTCGGCGGCCTACGCCGCGCGGTACGTGGCCAAGAACGTGGTTGCCGCGGGCCTGGCCGACCGCGCCGAGGTCCAGGTTGCCTACGCCATCGGCGTGGCGCATCCGGTGTCGGTGATGGTGGAGACCTTCGGCACCGAGAAGATCGGCCGGTCGAAGATCCTGGAGCTCATCTCAGAGCACTTCGACCTCCGCCCCGGGGCCTTCCGCCAGTACCTGAAGCTGCACCGGCCGATCTACCAGAAGACCGCCGCCTACGGCCACTTCGGCCGGGAGGACGCCGACTTCACCTGGGAGCGGACCGACAAGGCGCAGGAGCTGCGAGCCGCCGCTGGTCTGGGGAGCGCGGTCGGGGCGTAGGCGGCTTCGACCGCCGGGCCGCCTGAGGTCCGCGGCGCCCCCGGGTGCACAACTCGACAACGGTGGCCGTCCGCGCGGCCATCGACGCGTAATGCACCTCTGCGGTGCACAACACGACACCGGAGCGCCAGGGGCGAGCGGTTGTCGAGTTGTACACCCGCTCGCCTTCAGATCCCCACCACCATTCCCAGCAGCGACAGCACCACGGCCCCCATCGCCGCCACCGAGACGAATCCCGCCAGTGGCGCCGGGTCGATCTGAACCGGCCCTCTGTCGCCCAGCAGCGTGAACGCCGCTGCCGCGGGGCTGCCGATCAGGACACAACGCCAAGCCCCCGAGGGAGAGGCGGCGCGGTGGGCGGCGATCGCCCCCAGGGCGCGTGAGGCGGCATCCAGCGACAGCCCAAAGGCCAGCAGCCAGTGTCCGCCGAACACGGCCAGCGCCGTCACCCCGTAGTACAACTCGACGCCCAGCGTCAACGCCAGCGCCAGCACCAGCACCACCGGCAGCTCCCCGGAGACGCCCGGCGAGGACTGGTGCCCAGCCGCTACCCCCGGTCCGGGGCGGCGGTGTGCGGGCGCCGGGGCGCGACTTCCGCCGCCGGGCGGAGGACCGCCGCGGTCCATCTC